>DASSUO010000101.1:0-27943 GCA_035706925.1 Moraxellaceae bacterium | reverse complement strand
GGCCTGGCGGAAGCCTCCAACAACGCCAAGAACTTCATCGGCCTGCACTTCTTCTCGCCCGTCGACAAGATGCCGCTGGTGGAAATCATCATGGGCAAGGAAACCGGCGACGAAGCGCTGGCCAAGGCCTTCGACTACGTGTTGCAGATCAGGAAGACACCGATCGTGGTGAACGATTCCCGCGGCTTCTTCACCAGCCGCGTGTTCGGGACCTTCGTCATGGAAGGCGCCAACCTGCTGGCCGAAGGCTACAACCCGCTCAGTATCGACCAGGCCGCGCTGCAGGCCGGCATGCCAATTGGCCCGCTGGCCATCCTGGATGAAGTGAACCTGGAGCTCACCCGCAAGGTGCGCGTGCAGACCGAGAAGGACCTGGCCGCCGAGGGCAAGACCCTGCCGGTCGAGAGCGGCGTCGCCGTGATCGAGAAGATGCTCAACGAGTTCAAGCGCCCCGGCAAGAAGGAAGGCAAAGGCTTCTACGACTATCCGGAAGGCGGCAAGAAGCACATCTGGCAAGGTCTGTTCGATGCCTTCGTGAAGGGCGACAAGGCGCGTCCCTCCGATGCCGACTTCAAGGAAATGCAGGAGCGCATCCTGTACCGCCAGGCGATTGAATCTGCCCGCTGCTACGAAGAGGGCGTGCTGCGCAATGTACCGGACGCCAACATCGGCTCCATTTTCGGCATCGGCTTCGCGCCGTGGACCGGTGGCGTGCTGCAGTACATCAACTTCATCGGCCTGCGCGAATTCGTGAAGCGCAGCCAGGAGCTGGCGAAGAAGCACGGTGACCGCTTCACGCCGCCGAAGTTGCTGATCGATATGGCAGAGAAGGGCGAAACCTTCGTCTAAGCGGCGAAAAGGGCGGCGCCCGCTGGCGTTGCCGCACGCTGCACAATGAAAGGCCCCGCGTCCCTGCAATGCCACTTGGTCGATTGACTGGGTGGCATTGCCGCGACAGCGGGGCTTTTTATTTATGTGGAGGAGTGGTTTGCGTGTTTTGCGGGCCAGTTCTCGTCAAGCGCCTTAAACCACCTGCCCTGCCGCGTAGCCGGAAGACCAGGCCCACTGGAAGTTGAAGCCGCCGAGATGGCCGGTGACGTCCAGCACTTCGCCGATGAAATAAAGGCCGGGTTGACGACGGCTCTCCATGGTCTTTGATGAAATCTCGCGGGTGTCGACGCCACCCAGGGTCACTTCGGCCGTGCGATAGCCTTCGGTGCCTGACGGCTTGAGCCTCCAGGCATGCAGATTGGCCGCGATGCCGGCCAGCACGGCATCGGGAATTTCCGCCATGGCGGTTTCCGCCTGGGCGCTCCAGTGCAGGGCTTGCAGCTCCAGCGCCAGACTTTTGGCCACGCGCTCGCCCAGCAATGTGCGTAGCAGTGATTTCGGATGCTGTTTTTTCTGCAGCAGCAACCAGGCGTTCATGTCTTCGCCGGGGAAAAGATCGACGGCAACGCTTTCACCGGGCAACCAGTAGTTCGAGAGCTGCAATACGGCGGGGCCGGAGAGTCCGCGATGCGTGAACAGGATGTTCTCGGCAAAGCCCTTGCGGTCATTGCTGATGACCGCGTCGTGCGCAAGCCCCGAGAGCCGCTCGGCCACGGCCTTGAACCCGTCGCTGAAGGTGAACGGGACGAGCCCGGCGCGCGTGGGAAGGACGTCGTGGCCGAACTGGCGGGCGATCTCGTAGCCGAAGCCGCTGGCGCCCATGGTGGGAATGGAAAGACCGCCGGTGGCGACCACCAGTGATTCGGCAGAAAAATCCCCCAGCGAGGTAGCAAGGCGGAAGCGCGCGCCTTCTTGATTGATTGCGGTGATGGTGGAAATTTCGCAGGACGTGCGGATGCTGACCCTGGCCTTTTCGCATTCGGCCAGCAGCATGGTGAGAATGTCCTTGGCCGAATCATTGCAGAATAGCTGACCGTGCTTGCGCTCATGCCAGGCAATGCCGTGCTTTTCCACCAGCGCCATGAAGTCCCACTGCGTGTAGCGGCTCAGGGCCGAGATGCAGAAATGCGGATTTTCCGAGAGGAAATGCCCGGCCTCCACAAACAGGTTCATGAAGTTGCAGCGGCCGCCGCCGGACATGAGGATTTTCTTGCCGACCTTGTTGCTGCGGTCCAGCACCAGCACGCGCCGACCGCGCTGGCCGGCTTGCAGGGCACACATGAGACCGGAGGCACCGCCGCCGATGATGATGACGTCGTAGGGGGTCACGTCGGCTTCCAGACAGGATTGTTTGTCGTTCGCAGAAAAAGGGGGCGGAGTGAATCAGTCCGGCACGTTCATGCCGACCCATTTGCCTTTGTCGAACCCAGAATGCTCAGGGCAACCGCTTCCGCCACCTTGATGCCATCCACCGCCGCCGACAGGATCCCGCCGGCATAGCCCGCGCCTTCGCCGGCGGGAAACAGGCCGGCGGTATTGAGGCTCTGGAGGGTGTCGTCGCGCCGCTTGATGCGTAGGGGAGAAGACGTGCGGGTTTCCACGCCGGTGAGTACGGCATCGTGCATGGCAAAGCCCTTGATCTGCCGGTCGAAGGCGGGCAGGGCTTCACGAATGGCGTTAATGGCGTACTCGGGCAGGGCGGAGTTCAAGTCGCCCAGGTGCACCCCGGGTTTGTAGGAAGGCTGCACGCTGCCGAAGGCGGTCGAGGGGCGATTGGCGATGAAGTCACCCACCAGTTGTCCGGGGGCGTCGTAGGTGCCGCCGCCCAGTTCGAAGGCGCGCGACTCCAGCTCGCGCTGGAAATCGATGCCGGCCAGGGGGCCACCGGGATAGTCCTCCGGCGTAATGCCGACCACGATGGCAGCGTTGGCGTTGCGCTCGTTGCGCGAATACTGGCTCATGCCGTTGGTGACGACGCGGCCCGGTTCTGACGTGGCCGCGACGACGGTGCCGCCGGGACACATGCAGAAGCTGTAGACCGAGCGCCCGTTTTTGGCGTGATGCACCAGCTTGTAGTCGGCGGCGCCCAGGATCGGGTGGCCGGCCTGCGGGCCGAAGCGGCATTTGTCGATCAGGGATTGCGGATGCTCGACGCGAAAGCCGATGGAGAAGGGCTTGGCTTCGACGTACACGCCGCGCCGGTGCAGCATCTGGAAGGTGTCGCGGGCGCTATGGCCGACGGCCACGACCACGTGATCGCTGCGAATCTGCTCGCCGCTGGCCAAGGTGACGCCGCGCACCTGGCCGTTCTCGATCTCGATGTCCTCGACGCGCTGGCTGAAGCGGATCTCGCCGCCCAGGGACTCGATGGTGGCGCGCATGGTTTCCACCATGCCCACCAGCTTGAAGGTGCCGATATGCGGCTTGCTCACGTACAGGATTTCTTCCGGCGCGCCGGCCTTCACGAATTCCTGCAGCACCTTGCGGCCGTGATGCTGCGGGTCCTTGATCTGGCTGTAGAGCTTGCCGTCCGAGAAGGTGCCGGCGCCGCCTTCGCCAAACTGCACGTTGGACTCGGGATTGAGCTCGCGCTTGCGCCACAGGCCCCAGGTGTCCTGGGTGCGTTCGCGCACGGCCTTGCCGCGCTCGAGGATCAGCGGGCGAAAGCCCATCTGGGCCAGGATCAGGCCGGCAAACAGGCCGCAGGGTCCGAAGCCGATCACGACGGGGCGTTGCGCCAGGTGTTCCGGCGCCTGCGCGACGAAGCGGTAGGACATGTCCGGCGCCGGCAGGACATGGGGGTCGCCCGCGAAGCGCTGCAGGAGCTCGGCATCGTTGCCGGTGTCCACGTCGACGCTGTAGATCAGGATGATGGCGCCGCGCTTGCGCGCGTCGTAGCTGCGCTTGATGACGGTAAAGCCGCGCAGGGCCTCGGGGGCAATGCCCAGCTTGGCGAGGATGGCGGCCTGGAGGGCGCCCTCGGGATGGTCCAGGGGCAGGCGGAGTTCGTTCAGGCGCAGCATGGGCGGGGTCCTGGTGGGACGAGGATTGCCTCGTCAGAGTGGAGGCCCGGCATTTTACGGGATTTCCCGGTGGAAGGCAGGGGCTCACCCTCTTTCACTCACACCCAGGGGACGGGCGACCGGCCGGTTCCCGAGAATTGCCTCGGCCCGCCAGGGGACTTCTCTTATCATCCGCTTTTCCCCGGGCCGGCCGGCCTGACCGCCGGCGGGTCTGCAGCCCCCTGAAGCCCCCTGAAGCCTGAGCCTGACATCATCATGAACCGCCACAAACTGCTGGATACGGCCCTCATTCCCGGGGATGGCGGCGAGCTGCGCCTGTTTGAAGTAGGCGACCAGTTCGTCATCAAGCTCAACGGTATCGGAGGCGACCTGATGAGCACGCGCGCGCATGGCTCCGAGGATGCGCTGGCGGAAATCGCCTGCAAGAAAATTGCGCAGCGGCCGCAGCCACGGGTGTTGATCGGCGGTCTCGGGATGGGCTTTACCCTGGCCTCGGCCCTGCGGCATCTGGGCGACACGGCCGCCGTGGTGGTGGCAGAACTGGTACCGGGCGTTGTCGAGTGGAACCGCGGTCCCCTTGGCGAGAAAGCGGGCAATCCCATCCGGGACAAACGCGCGACAGTGCGGGAGCTGGATGTCGCGATCATCCTGAAGGAAGAAAAGCAGGCCTATGATGCCATCCTGCTCGATGTGGATAACGGCCCGGCGGGCCTGACCCATAAAGCCAATGATTGGCTTTATTCTCTGGAGGGGTTGGGGTGCTGCATGCAGGCGCTACGTCCCCAGGGAGTGTTGGCGGTGTGGTCGGCCGGACCGGATCGCAATTTTACCGAACGGCTTAAAAAGACCGGCTTCAAGGTTGAGGAGTTGAGGGTGTATGCGCATGGCAACAGAGGCACGCGCCATACGCTGTGGATGGCAGTCAAGTAGAGGTTTTTTCCGCTTGGTATTCCCATGTCCACCCTGTCGCGTCGGCTAATCGTCCTGGCCGGGTCGCAACAGGCCAGTCGTTTGGCCAAGCCCGGGTGGGAGAGGCCCGGAATCACCGGTCTTTGGCCTCTCCTGACCGACGTCCTGGCTACGGAAGGCTCAGTATTCGCAAAAGGAATGTCTCGTATTTGCAAAGGAAAGCCCCGCTACCCGCGGGTTTTTTTTTGACAAGAATGAATGAGCGGGCCATGCGGCCTGCTGTAACGATCCGGAGTGACACAATGGGCGCATCCCGCCAGAACGTGGTTTCCATCTACAACCGCCTGCAGGCCATCCTGCCGACCCGCCGTGATCTGAAATTCAAGTTGCCGGCTGACAAGGTCGGTGAATGGCACTATTCCGGCGGTCCCATCTCCACCACGTTCCTGAATGTTTTTTCTGTATTTCTGCCTGTGGGCGAGCGCTTCTTCATCGACAGCGTGCGCGCCTACCGCGACCAGGTCACCGACCCCGAACTGAAGAAGGCCATTACGGCGTTCATCGGTCAGGAGGCCATGCACGGCCGCGAGCACGAGGAATACAACGAGGCGGTGTATGCGGTGTGGCCTGCCGCGCGCAAGCTCGAAGGCTTCGTCAAAGGGCTGCTCGACAACGTCACCAGGCATCTGGGCAAGGAGCTGTCGCTCTCTGCCACCATCGCGCTGGAGCATTTCACGGCGCTGCTGGCGGATAGCGTCTTGCGCGAATCCAAAGTGGTTGAAGGGGCCGAGCCGCACTACAAGGCACTGTGGCAGTGGCACGCGCTGGAAGAAACGGAGCACAAGGCGGTCGCTTACGACACCTGGGTCGCGGCAATGGGCACCGGTCCGCGCGCCTACGCGCTGCGCGCCACGGGCATGACGCTCGCCACGATCATTTTCTGGGGCATCATGATTCCGTCGTTCATCGAAGCGTTGCGCCACGAACGCAAGCTCACCGATGTGAAGGGCTGGCAGCAGTTCTACCGTTTCACCTTTGGGGAAGTCGGCCTGCTACGCATGCAGCTTCGCGATTATTTCGATTATTACCGTCCCGGCTTCCATCCCTGGGATCACGACAACCGTGAATTCCTGATGCGGATCGACGCCTTCCTGGCCGAGCAGGAAAAGCTGGCGGCGTGAGGTGGTTCTGAGGCGGCCTCAGCGGAAGGCCTCCTCGATCCCGTTGCCGAACTCGAAGGGCCGGTGTCGGTTGGCTGAGTGTGCGCGTCGGCATGATCTTGTCAGCCAGCAAGCACAAAATAAAAAGGGCGGCATGACTCAGTCACGCCGCCCTTTTATTTCGTTACGACTCAGCGGCCGCCCAGCGGCATGCTGAGGCCGATGGAGACGGTGTCCACCACCCAGTTTGCGCCGTCCCGCGACTCCGGATTCAGGATGGTCCCGGCGCCTGCTTCTGTCCGGTGACGGAACTGGTCGAGTCTGGCCCGTTTGGCTTGACGGATCGCTGCAGGATTGACTCAGAATGGGGCAATCTCCGAGAGGCGGGTCTTCATGAATTCACTGACGCAAACCATTCCTTTTCCGCTGCAGGAGCGCTTTTACCGAGGCCTCACTGGTAGCCTGAAATATGTGGGCAAGGCACTGCAGCTCATCATCCGTCCGCCGGAAATTTTCGCGGGCCCGGGCGCCTCGTTGTTGCTGTGCGATGCGCTGGCGGGAACGGGCGTGAAGCGCCTGTTGCTGGTCACCGACGCGATGCTGGTCAAGCTCGGAATTGTGGAGCCCCTGCGGCAGCGGCTGACCGAGCGTGGCGTCGCGGTGACGGTCTACGATGGCGTGCTGCCGGATCCGCAGGTCGGGCAGATCGAAGCGGCGCTCGAGTGTCTGCGTCGCGACGGTTGCGAGGCGGTGCTGGCAGTGGGTGGCGGGTCGGCAATGGATTGCGCCAAGGTGGTGGCGGCGCGTGCCACCAATGACAAGGCCGTGTGGGACATGACCGGGTTCTTCAAGGTGCCCCATGCACCACTGCCCATTTATTGCGTGCCGACAACGGCGGGTACGGGGTCGGAGGTATCGGTGGGGGCGGTGGTGTCGGATCCGGCACAGCAACGCAAGCTGCCGGTGATCGACCACAAGCTGGTGCCGCGCATGGCGGCCCTGGATGGTCGTCTCATGCTGGGGCTGCCGCGTGCCGGTACGGCGGCAACGGGCATGGATGCGCTGACGCATGCGGTGGAGGCCTACGTGTCACGCATTGCCATTCCCGAGTCGGACCAGTATGCGCTGGAGGCGGTGACGCTGATCATGCGGTATCTGCCGCGCGTGATGGAGAATGGCCAGGATGAGGACGCGCGCCAGATGATGTCGTGGGCGGCCTATCGGGCCGGCATGGCGATGAATCGCGCGGGCCTCGGTTATGTGCATGGCATTGCCCACAACTTCGGTGCGCATTATCACACGCCTCACGGCTGGGCAAATGCCATTGTCTTGCCCTGGGTGCTGGAGTATTCAAAGCCGGTCATTGCACCCCGTCTGGCGGATCTGGCCAGAGTGTCCGGGTTGGCGACGGGGCAGGAAAGTGATGCTGTGCTGGCCGACCGCTTCATTGCGCACATCCGCGAGTTGAAGGCGGCATTCGGCATTCCCGAAGGGCTGAAGGATTTGCGCGAGGCCGATATCCCTGCCATTGCGGAAGCGGCGCTGGCGGAAGCGCACCTGAGTTATGCCGTGCCGCGTTACATGGATCAGCCGACGTGTGAGAACGTGATCCGGCAGATGCTGATGTGACGGCAGGGTCATTTGCTGGCATTCATGGCGGCCGGGTCAGCGCAGTCATGGCATGATGCGGGTGGCGGGAGCGCTTGCAGGCGGCAGGGTGATGACCACGAACCGGATTGCGGCACGGTACCGCGCGTGACCTGAACGGATGCCTGTCACATGGCGATTTCCCCTACTGAACTGACCACCAGTCTCACGGACGTCGCGTTGGCGCTGGAGTGCGTCATCGTGATTCTTGCACTGTGCGTTGCCGTCCCTCGCGTCGCAGGGCGCACGGCGTTGTGGTGCGGCATTTTTGGCCTGATGATGTTGTCGTCGGTGCTGGGCGCGCTGGCGCATGGCCTGCCGTTATCACCTGCAAGCCGCAACCTGCTCTGGATGCCGCTTTATCTGACGCTGGGCGTGATGATGGCGCTCGTTGCCGTGGCCGCGTGGTTCGACTGGAGCGGTCCGGCGGCCCTGCGGTGGAGTCCCTTCAGCGTGATGGCGGGTGTCGTCTTCTATGGCCTCACCGAAGTGTTCCGGGGCGACTTCATCGTCTTTGTCCTTTACGAGGGCGCCGTCATGGTGGGCGCGCTGGTGCTCTACCTGCTGATGGCGGTGCGGGGGCACCGGCGCGGTGCGGGGTGGGTGACGCTCGGCATCGCCCTCAATCTGGGGGCCGCGGCAGCCCAGGCCAGCCCGGTTGCAGTCACCTTGATTGTTCCCTTTGACAACAACGGTGTGTTTCACCTGCTGCAGCTGGTAGCGACGGCCGTACTTGGCTGGGGCGTGGGGCGGGGAATGCAGGCGGATGCAATGCGCGCCGAGAGGTAGTCAGGCCGGCGTCCCCGCGGTCCCTCCTGACTGGGGCTTCAACCACCGTACGGCCAGACGCTGCAGATCCTGCGGGTGCAGCGGCTTGGTGACGAAGTCATCCATGCCGGCTGCAAGACATTGCTCACGATCACCCTGCAAGGCAGCGGCAGTCGCTGCGACGATGGTGACGTGATGCGTTGCTGACGGTTCGACAGCAGCCTCGTCGTGCCGGATGCGGCGCGTGGCGTCATATCCATCCATGACGGGCATGTCGCAATCCATGAGGACCAGGTCGTAGGGGAGTTGACGCAGCGCTTCTACCGCCTCCTTGCCGTTGCCGGCGACATCCACCTGGCAACCCAGTCGCTTGAACATCGCCGCGGCCAGCAGCTGGCTCACCGGGTTGTCCTCCACCACGAGAATGCGTCCGCTGAACCGGGTCGCCGCTTCGGGCAGCGAGGGCACTTCGGGTGCCGTCGTGACCGAATCGGTCTCGACCGTCTCGAAGGGCAGGATGACTTCGAACGTGCTGCCCGCACCGGGCGCGCTTTGCACGTGAATGACGCCGCCCATGGCTTCGGTCAGGCGCTTGCAGATGGCGAGGCCGAGGCCGGTGCCCCCAAAGCGGCGAGTGGTCGATGCGTCCGCTTGTACGAAGGGCCGAAACAGGCGGGATTGCGCATCGGGTTCGATGCCGATGCCGGTGTCCTTCACGCGAAAACGTAGCCATTTTTGTGGCGGCGCTTCTGTTGCGGCCGCGGTGGCGGTCGTGTCAATGCTTCCCGTGGCGATTCCACGTTCACTTCCAGTGCCAGTGCCAGTTCCTGCGCCAGTGCCGGAGGTAGAAGTGGCCTTGGATACACTAGAAGGGGACGTAGCGCCTGCGGAGTCAGAGCCTGAAGGTAGGGATGAAGCGGATGGGGACGTAGCGCGTGCCGTGACACCATTGACCGCATGCCCGCCGGACTCAGCAGGTGGTGTAGTGGGAGCCCCTTCCGGAAACGACACCTCGTCGCAGCTGAGCGCGACTTCCCCGTGTGCCGTAAATTTCACTGCGTTGCCCAGCAGGTTGAGCAGGATCTGTCGCAGCCGTGCCGGATCTCCTCGTACCTGTCCCGGAACCGCGAAATGGCTGAGCAGGCGCAAGCCTTTTTGTTCCGCACCGGGCCGTACCAGCGCCAGGATGTGCTGCAGCTCCTGTTGCGGGCTGAAAACCGCCGGCTCGAGTTGCAGATGGCCGGCCTCGATTTTGGAAAAATCCAGGAATTCGTTGAGCAAATGCAGCAAGGACTCGCCCGATGCCCGGGCCAGTTCCGCGTGGCGGCGCTGCTCGGGATTCAGCGGACTGTCGAGCAGCAGGCCGGTAAAGCCGATCATGCCGTTCAGGGGGGTACGGATTTCATGGCTCATGGTGGCAAGAAAATCCGTCTTGGCCTGGTTGGCGGCTTCCGCTTCGCGGCGCGCCTCCTGCAATTGACGTGTACGCTGCTCGACACGTGCTTCGAGGTCGAGTTGGCTGCGGTGCACCTCCTGTTCCAGGCGCTTGCGCTCCGTGATGTCGCGTTCCACGACCAGGGCGAGGATCTGGTGGCCGTCGCGATCGCGGATGGGGGCGCCACTGAAGCTGTGAAACCATTGCTCGTCGACACCGACACGGGCGACCTGAAGTTCCCAGTCACGAAACGTCTCGCCGCGAATGGCGCGCCACATGGGCCACTCGGCGTTGGGCACGATCGATCCGTCCAGGTCCCGTACGACGTAGGCGGCTGCAATCGCCCCTGGTTCCAGATGCATGCCCTCCTGGCTGGTCTGGCCATGGATCCTGCCCAGCGCATCGTTGACCATCACCGCTTTGCCGGTCTCATCGAAGATGGCAACGCCGCTGTCCATCGACTGGATCACCGACTCCAGCTTGGCCCGATTTCTCTCGGCGGTGAGTGCCGTCTCGCGCACCTCGGCAAGAAGTCGCTCGCGCTCTTCTTCTGCATGTTTTTGTGCCGAGATGTCGCTGAAGATGGCCGTACATTCGCCCGGCGCGGGGCTGTAAAGGTAGATAGTCAGCCATTGATTCGTGGGTGCGAAATGGACTTCGTACTGGCCTTCACCGCCTTCCAGGCCGATCCGTCCCATGGTACCGATGAAATCGAAATCAAAATTCTCGATTCCGGGAAACACTTCGGTGGTCAGACGCCCTTCGACCTGGTCGCGGCGCAGCCCGATGACCCGTTCGTAGGCGTCGTTGACCTTCTCGATGATGTGGTCCACCGGCTTGCCTTTGTCGTCGATCACAATGCGGGTGTGGGCAATGGCATTGGTGCGGCTGTTGAACAGCACCGAGTACCGCCGTTCGCTCTCGCGCAGCGCCTGCTCCATGTGGATGCGTTCGCTGACGTCGCGAAAAATCACGGCAAAGCGGCCGGGGGCGGGCCGATAACAGTAAAGCTCGTAGGTGCGGTCGGTGCTGGCGTTGTAACTTTCGAAGCGCACCGGCTCGCCGGTCAGTGCCACCTGCCCGTAGCGGTTGACCCAGGTGCGTTCGATATCGGGCATGACTTCGCTGATGGGGCGCCCAAGGATCTCCCGTCCGAGACCGCTCTGCGCGGTAAAGGCGGCGTTGCATTCGATCAGGCGGAAGTCCGCCGGCTCGCCAGAGGCGTCGAGGATGGGCTCGCCGATCACGAGCCCTTCGCCCATGTTGCCAAACAAGTCATCGTAACGTTGGCGACTTTCCTGCAATGCGCGACGCAGCAATTGCAGCTCGGCTTCCTGGGCATCCAGACGCAGCTGCAGGTCTTCCTGCGGAAGGGCAGGGAGAGGCAGTGGCGCGGCGGGTGGTGACGCATTCTTTCGCGTATGCACGGGAGGTCACCCAGTGAGGCCGGTTAACGACGGTGACCCTGTTTTGTGACAGGGGTCTCATTTCTCTTATTTAGTCGTATCTCACGGTATCGGCAACCGCCCGTTCAGAGCGGGTGCCCGGTGGAGCATTGCCAGGCGTGACCGGGGTAAAGGCTCGCCGATACAGATGCGACAGGCGGTCATGCCTGAGGTACCTCACCGCAATGAGTACCCGCCTCATTTGCCAACCAGCGTTCGACGACTTTCGCCATATCCTCGAGCCTTACCGGCTTTGAAACGAAGTCAGCCATGCCGGCCTCCAGACACTTGCTGCGATCGTCCTTCAATGCGGAGGCGGTCATTGCCACGATCGGCACTTGCCGGTAGGGCGGCTCGAGCGCCCGGATTGCACGTGTCGCTTCAAAACCATCCATCACCGGCATGTCGCAATCCATGAGGATGAGGTCGTAGGGGGAGCGCTGTACCGAGGCCAGCGCTTCGGCACCGTTGCCCGCTACATCCACATGCAGCCCCATGAGCCCGAGCATCTTGCAGGCCATGAGCTGGTTGACCGGATTGTCTTCGACCACCAGAACGCGGCCCTGGACTTGTCGCAAGGCGACCGGCGCCGCGTCCGCAGGTACCGGGGCGGCCGGTGGCGCCGCCACCCAGCCGAACGGCAGGTCGACCCGGAAGGTGCTGCCGACGCCCGGCTTGCTGCTGACTTCGATGCGGCCTCCCATCGCGTCCACCAGCCGTTTGCTGATGACGAGGCCAAGGCCCGTGCCACCGTAGCGCCGCGTGGTCGAGGCGTCGCCCTGGACAAAGGGCTGGAACAGTCGGTCGATGGTGGCTTCGTCGATTCCGATGCCGGTGTCATGTATCTCGAAGCGTAACCAGATCCTGTCGCCGCGCCGGGACAGTTCGCTGCAGCGCACGCCCACCTCACCCTTTTCGGTAAATTTCACACCATTGCTCAGCAGGTTGAGCAGGATCTGGCGCAATCGGGCCGGGTCCCCTCGCACGTGACGGGGCGTGGTCACATTCCGGTGCAGGTGGAGCCGTTTGCTGTTCGCGGCATCCTGCACAAGGCTGAGGGCGTAGTCGACTTCGAGATGCGGATCGAAATCGATCTGCTCAAGATCCAGGTGTCCCGCTTCGATCTTGGAGAAGTCGAGCAGGTCATTGAGAAGATGCAGCAGCGATTCGCCGGACCGTCGCCCGAGTTCGACAAGCTCCCGCTGTTCGGCATTCAGTGCCGTGTGCTGCAACAGGCCGGCAAAGCCGATCACGCTGTTGAGGGGGGTGCGGATTTCGTGACTCATGGCGGCCAGGAATTCACTCTTGGCCCGGTTGGCGGACTCTGCCGCACGGCGCGCGTTTTCGGCTGATTTCTGCGCCGCCTCTGCGGCTTGCGTGGCGGCGTTAAGTTCAGCCGTGCGCTGCTGCACACGGATTTCGAGCTCGTCGCGAGCGGCCAGAAGTTCCGCTTCCATCTGCTTTTGTGCCGTGACTTCCCGTAGGACGGCGACGACCAGCGCCTGTCGTCCCTCGGCATCGAATACGGGAAGCGCGCTCATGCGAATGATCATCTCGTGGGAGGATCCCAGCCAGCGGATGCGGATCTCGCGATCGTGTACCTCTTTTCCCTCAAACGCGGCATTTATTGGCCACTGTTCGGGGGAGACCGGCGCTCCTTCCAGCGTCAGCACACGGATGGTTTGCGCAAAGGCATCGAGATGGGCCGGCATCGCAAGATGATCCCCGCGACTGTAAAGCGCCGCAAAGGCAGGGTTGTTCAGGATGACATTTCGCTGCATGTCGCAAATCAGGATCGACTCGCTCATGGCGCTGAACGTTGCCATAAGCTTGAGTCGGTCGGCCTCGGACTGTGTGGCCGCTTCGCGGAGTCGCGCCAGTAACCGTTCGCGCTCGTCCTCAGCCTGCTTGCGCTGCCGTATGTCCTCAATGATGCAGATGTTGTAGGCGATGGCGTTGGTGTCGGGATTGCGTACGGCGGTCACGGTGAGCTGGCACCAGAGCGGCGTTCCGTCCCGGCGCGCATAGCGCTTTTCAAGACTGAAGCTGGGCAGCATGCCGGCGCGCGTCTGCTGGAACTCCTCGACGCCAAGTGCCTTGTCGGGTGCGTAGGTCAGATCGACAAAATGCAGGTGGCGCAGTTCCTCTTCCGAGTAGCCCATCATGTCGCAGAATTTGCGGTTCGGGTGCATGAACCGTCCATCCGGCCCGACCTGAACGATGCCGATGGCGGCCTGGTCGAAGGTGGCGCGCAGTAATTGCTCACTGGCCCGCAGATGCTCCTCGGTCTTTCGCTGCTCGGTGATGTCGGTATAAAGCGCCGTGAATTTTCCATAGGAGACGCTGAAGGCGTAGGCATGGAAGTGGCGATCGGAAAGCGGGAAATAGGTATCGAAGACCTTGTCCTCTCCTTTCAGCGCAACATCGCCGAAGCGTTCAAGGAGGTATTCTTTCGGTGCGTCGGGAAAGATCTCCGAGTAGCGGCGACCCTCCAGTTCGTCCCGGGATTTGCGTAGCGCTGTACACGTGGCTTCGTTGACGGCCACATATTCGAAATCGATTGGCTTGCCATCCGGCCCCAGGATCATCCGGCAATGGATCATCGGGTTGGTGGGGTTGTTGAACAGCGCGTGAAAGCGGCGCTCGGTCTCGACCAGCCGTGCCTCTGTCGCCTTGGCGGCCGTGATGTCGGTAAAAAAGACGGTAAATCGACCCTCGCCGTGACCGAAGGCGTAGACCGAGAACCAGCGTTGCTGCAGCGACAGCCAGGCCTCGAACCGGTCCTCGCCATCATTCAGGCCGATCAGTCCCAGGTGGGTGATGAAGGGAAAGGGCTCTTTGTCGAAGCCCGGAAGGACGACGGTGACAGCGCGGTTCTCCATGTCCTCCCGGCGCAGTCCCATCAGTTCGGCGCAGGCGTCATTCACTTCTTCGACAAGGAAATCGACGGGCTCGCCTTTCGCATCGCAAATCACGCGGCAATGGGCGATGGCATGGATGTGGTTGTGAAAGAGCGCACGGTAGCGCTGCCTGCATTGATCCGGCGAGGGGTCATCCACCCGGTCGGCGGATGAGGGCAGTGCAGTGGGCGGACGGGTGGTCATGGGCTTTGCCGGCTCCGGCAGGCACCGCACACCGGGCGCCGGTATTCTGTAGCGCCCGCCCTTGGCCCCGCCATGTTCAGGTCACCTGTTTCCGGCAGGCCGAAAGACAGATGATCAATGGATTGAATTTAGCCTAGTAGGGCGGCTTGCCGGGCGGATTGACACAGGTCAATCGACCGGACCCGCTGCGTCGGGCGACGTAGCGTAGTTGAGGGGGAGGCTTTCCGGCAGGGCGGTGCCGGGGATCCCCGGCACCGTGACCGAATGGCTAAGCGGCGATTTCGACGCGATTGCGACCCTTGGCCTTGGCCTGATAGAGCGCGTCGTCGGCGGCCTTGATAAGGGTGGCCGGATCTACATCCATGTTCTTCGCATTGCAGACCACTCCGAAACTGGCACTGACATGGAACGTCTTTCCGTTTTCCGCGCGAATCGTCGTGGCGGCCAAGGCGGCGCGGCAGCGCTCGAGCAGGACCTCGGCGCCGTCGACCGGGGTGTCGGGAAGCACGATGAGGAATTCCTCGCCGCCATAGCGGCCCAGGGAGTCAGAGGTACGAATGGTGTCCCGCAATACACTTGCGGCTTGCTGAAGCACTTTGTCGCCGGCGGGATGACCGTAGGTGTCATTGATCCGCTTGAAGTGGTCCAGGTCGAGAATCACGACGCATAGCGGTGGGCCATGGCGACGGGTTCGCGCGACTTCCTTCTCCAGCATCTCCATGATGCTGCGGCGATTGGGCAGGTTCGTGAGTGCGTCGGTGCGGGACAATTCCCGGATCGTGTTTTCGCGCGCGCGCCAGTAATGCAGGGTCTGGTCTGCCAGCAACAGAATGACCAGGAAGTGGGGGGCGGCAAATCCGAGCGCACTGTAGAGCTGGAATTGTGCGGCTGTCGCAGTCGTGGCGGGCACCAGCAGTGGCGCGTAGGGGATGGCGTTCTGCACGGTGGCCACGCTGAGCGCGAGAAACAGGATGACGGCCGTCAGCGTGCCGAGCCAGATGACGAGGCGGTCAAGCACGATAAAGCCGAAGACCGGGGCGCCCAGCAGGACCACGCCGGTCGCCACGGAGTTGAGACCGACGGTATATCCAAGGATGACGAGGACGACGGCGTAATATTGCGTCGCAAGATGCTGGAACCAAAGAGCCTCTGCATGGCGGCGGCGGAGTGACAATCCCAGCAGGAACAGCAATACCGCGCCCCCCATCAGGGCCGCCTCCCACTGCATTTCCTGCTGCAAGCGCCCTACGTTGACCAGTTGTGCCCGGTCGTCACGTTGCAGGACTGCCCAGGCCCAGATCAGGTACTGGAAGAGGACGGGGGCCAGCATGGCGGGCAGGAGAAGGCCCTTGGCCACCGGGGACCAGTCCAGCACCGCGGCCAGTCGTTGTCGCCATGTTGTCATTGTTGTTGTCATGGAGCACCGGGAGGAAATCGGGTTCAACCCGATAGCTATACGCCCGGATGCAAGCGGCAGCCAATTGCCGCCGTGCCGGGAGTCGCTGTCACCGATGCGCGGTCGGCCCGCCGGTCTGACTTGCGCTTATGAGGGGAGCCGGGAGGACATGCCGCCGTCCGGGGTGGCCGTCGGAAAGCAGGACTTGCGCAAGAAAAAGCCCCTTTGCAGGGGCTTCGTCTTGGAACCAGGTGCGGTTGAAACTGCCGTGCTTACTGCTCGACGGTCAGCACCTTCACTGAACCGTCTACCGACGCGCGATCCATATAGGAAATCGCCCCCGGGGTTTCTGCCACCAGGGACTTTACGTCCTTGGCATTGACCTGACGGGGCGGCTGCGCCTTGCCGGTGAAGATCATGCGGGCCCAGTACTTTTCGAGCTGGGTCGGCGATTTCTTCAGGACGTAGCTGTAGAAGCTGTTGCGGTAGTCACCGTTCACGTCGAGCGGAACGGCGGTGCTGCCATCGCTGTAGGCGTTGCCCTGGCCAAGGAAAATCTTGGTGAGCTGTGCCATGGAGATGGAGCTGGATTTCACACCAGGATTTGCCACGACGACGAGATCGGCGAAGGCAGCCTGCATGGAGAAAGCGGCAATGAGGGCGAGCAAAATCTTCTTCATGTTCTCTCTCCTCAGAAAGCCACGTTAACAGTGAAGCTGTAGAGATTGGCATCCTTGATCTGCGGCAGGCTCTGGTTGACCAGAATCGCCGCGACACCCGGATAGGGCGCACCGGCAGAGGGATAGCGGAAGATGCCGTCGTATTTGCCAATGTCGTAGATGTGATCCACCTGCGCCTTCAGGCTCAGGCCCGGCTTCGGGTCGAAGCGCAGACCCAGGGCGACGGTGCTCTGCTCCATGATGGAGGAGGGACGGGTGTTGATGACGCCAAGCTGGGTCTTGTTCTTGTCACCCAGGGTGTCGATCTTGGCCCAGTAGGTGTACGGCAGCCACCGGCCGAAGTAGTGACCCACGGTGAAGTAGCCCGCATTGAAGTCTACCGGCCAGCCCTGGACGGCCTGTTGTACGAACTCGCCGTTGAGCAGCCAGACGTTGTTGTCATAGGTGAAGCCGGCGCTCACGAAGTGGCTGTACTTGCGGTCGTCCAGGTTCGGCAGCGGTGCAAGGCTCACGTTGTTGGACAGCTTGAAGTTCATGCCACCGGCACGCAGCGTCAGGTTGTCGTTTTCCAGCGTGAAGTAAAGGGAGGTGACGTCGTCCAGGTTGAGTCGGCCGTCATTCGTTTGCGCAGTACCCACGGCAAGCTGTGTGCTCAGCGCCCAGCTACCCAGGTCCTGGCGATTGTTGATGTCGAATGCCTGGATCGAGGCGACCGGCGTGTTGGCATACACTTCGGCCGGCGGACGCACCCAGGGATGCGCGTGGCCGATCAACATGGAGTCCGAGACCATGAATCCGGGAAAGCCCATACGACCGGCACGGGCGTACCAGCTGTCATTGATGCGATAGCGGATGTAGGCCCAGTCCGCATTCACGGCAAAGGTATTTTGCGACGAAGCACCGTTGCCGCTGCTGTCGTTCTGTCCGCGCCCCACCAGCTGCGTGACGAGGTTGGTGTCATCGTTCACCTGGTAGTCAAACTGGAGACCGATGACGCTGTCGAATGTGGTGTTGAGCTTTTCGGAGATACCGGCACGACCGTACGAGTTCTGCATGTAGCGATAGCCGCCGGAGTCGTCGTCGAGCCTGGCGATGCCGGCGGTAGCAAAGCCGTTCATTTTGAGATTGGGGGTGATGTTTTCTGCGCAGGCGGCTGAGCCAAGTAGCAGCCCCGCCGTGAGGAGGCACAGTCTGGGTGCGATCATGCTGTGTGTTTCCATTATTTTTTTGATGGGCGAGGCATCCTTCAGGGATGTCCCGCATTTCCGCAAGCCGGACATCCTGTCTGGTCTTGCGGCCCTGGTGTCGTCAACCGGTCCGATGATTGCGAAATTGCCGCGGCGACATTCGCAGAATCGTGACAATCTTAGAATACTGACGGCCGTCATTCCGACTTTCGGTTGTTTTCAAGCGACAAGTTGGATTGGAGTCAATCAAGTTTGGGCGCTTCGAGCGGCAGATTTTCATCTGCTTCAGCAGCATGAAAACACGACATAAAAATGCGCAAATTCTGGTGATTCATTCTGGTTGAATGCGGACTTCAATGCATTGACGCGATGACTGTCGCAAGCAAGCACGATCGTGCATAAATTAAATCGGGTGATGGGTCGCCAACGCGAGACATGCGCATACCACTAACGGGGTAATTTTTTCACCCGCATGTATTCCTCGTTATGTCCTTTTGGATATAACGAGGATAAAATGGCGCCTGAATTGGGGTGATGGAGATTTCCGATGGTGCGGTATTGGCGTGTCCTGCTCGCATTGCTCTGCCTGGCGACCGGTTCCGGGGCGCGTGCTGCCGACATCACCGTGTTCGCCGCGGCCAGCCTGACCGATGCCCTGAAGGAAATCGGCGATGCCTACCGGAGTGTCCGGGGCGATACCTTGCGATCATCGTTTGCCTCGTCGGCCACGCTGGCGAGGCAGATCGAAGCCGGTGCGCCCGCAGACATCTACATGTCCGCGGATCAGAAATGGATGGACTACCTCGCGGCACGCGGTCTCATCGAGACGGCATCGCGCCGCGACTTGCTGGGCAACTCGCTGGTCCTGGTGGCACCCGCCGGATCGGCGACGCCTGTGCCGATGCGCAAGGGCAATGTGCCTGCGTTTACTGGGCGCCTCTGCATGGGTGATCCGGCATCCGTGCCAGCCGGCATCTACGGCAAGCAATCCCTCGTCAGTCTGGGGTGGTGGGAGACCCTGTCAACGCGAGTCGTGACCACGGAAGATGTCCGGACCGTCCTGGCCTTTGTTGCGCGCGGCGAATGTCCCCTGGGCATCGTGTATGCGACCGATGCGCGTGTCAGCGACAAGGTGGTCGTTGTCGGGCGTTTTGCGGCCGGTAGTCATGAGCCGGTCGTTTATCCCGTTGCGCTGCTGCCGCACGCATCGTCAGCCGCCCGCGCGTTTTTTGTTTATCTGCAGGGGCCGGCCGCCAGGCAGGTGTTCGAGCGCCACGGCTTTGTTGTCCTCTCCGGTGCGGCCCGCGGTCAAGGAGCGTAACGCGTGGTACTGAGTCCGGAGGAGTGGAGTGCGCTGGCACTATCGGCCAGAGTAGCGTTCTGGTGCACCGTACTGGGCCTGGTTCCCGGCGTTGCCCTTGCGTGGCTGCTCGCACGATGCGAATTCGTCGGCAAGGCGCTGCTCGATTCTGTCGTTCACTTGCCCATGGTGCTGCCGCCGGTGGTGCCGGGTTACATGCTGCTGCTGACGTTCGGTCACCAGGGGTGGCTGGGAGCCTTTCTTGAGCGTTGGCTGGGCGTCAGCGTTGCTTTTCACTGGACCGGAGCGGTCCTCGCGTCGCTGGTCATGGGGCTGCCACTGCAGGTGCAGCCGATCCGCCTTGCCTTCCAGCTCGTCGATGCACGACTCGAAGGCGCGGCCCGGACGCTGGGGGCGGGGCCGTGGCGCGTGTTTTTCACGATCTCCCTGCCATTGGCGATGCCGGGTCTGCTGGTGGGGGCGATTCTTGCCTTCAGTCGCAGTCTGGGCGAATTTGGCGCCACCATCACGTTCGTGGGTAACATTGAAGGTGAGACGCGAACACTGCCGCTCGCAATCTACACGTATGTGAGTCAGCCGGGGGGAGAGGCGCCGGCCATGCGGCTCATCCTCGTTTCCGTGGCGCTGGCGCTCGCCGCACTGATGGCCAGCAATGCATTGACGCGTCGTGCACAACGGGCATTGGGATATCGCGATCATGCTTGAACTGGATGTGCAATGGCGTCGCGGTGCCTGTGCGCTGGACCTGCATGCGCAGATGAGCGATCGCGTCACGGGATTGTGCGGTGTATCGGGCGCCGGCAAGAGCACGCTGCTTGCCCTCGTGGCAGGCCTGGAGCGGCCCGATACAGGACGCATCCTGCTCGATGGCGATGTGCTGGTCGATACGGGCGCCCGCCACTGGCAGCCTCCCGAAAAGCGCCATGTCGGCGTGGTCTTTCAGGAGGCGCGTCTGTTTCCGCATCTCTCGGTCGAAAGCAATTTGCTGTATGGCTATCGCCGCCTTTTGCCGGCGGAGCGACATTTTTCGCCGGCGGAAATTGTTTCGCTGCTGGAGATAGGGCATCTGCTGGCGCGTCGACCGGAGCGGCTTTCTGGCGGCGAAAAACAGCGGGTGGCGCTCGGCCGTGCCCTGTTGTATTCCCCGCGCCTGCTGTTGCTGGATGAGCCGCTGGCGTCGCTGGATGCCGCGCGCAAACAGCAGATCCTGCCCTTCCTGTTGCGAGTCCGTGATGCGCTGGGCGTGCGCATGCTCTATGTCAGCCACGTTCCGGAGGAGGTTGCCTATCTCGCCGATTCTGTGTGGCGACTGGAGGATGGACAGCTGAAGCGGGACGCTACGCCATCCCTGTCCCTGTAAGGGGCGGGTGTCGATGGCAGCCTGGAAACAGCAGGGTCACGGATTCAATGGGGGGAGGGGTTTCAATGCCCGGCGCCAGGGGCTCTACTCTTTCCGGCGATGGCGACGGGGCGACAGTGCTTCGTCAGCGCTGCAATGCCTTCTGCAGGGCCGCAACATGCGGTATTGCCGCGTTGTCGAGGGCGGCGATCAATGCCCGATAGTGGGCAAGCACTTGCAGGCCGTTCTCGGTGAGCCGTGCGCCTCCGCCCTGGCTGCCACCGGCGGACGACGCGACCAGGGGCGACTTGAAGCAACGGTTCATCGTGTCGACCAGAAGCCAGGCGCGTCGATAGCTCATGTGCAGGGCGCGCGCGGCCGCCGAAATCGAGCCGGTGTCGTGGATGGCCTGCAGCAGGTCGGCCTTTCCCGGGCCGAGGGCGATTTCGTCGTCCAGCAGGAGGCGTGCCCGGATTTGCAGCGAGGAAGAGTGTGGCATCTCAGGAGGCTCTGGTGGCGCCGGCATAGCTTGCCTCAGCCGGTCGAAGGCGGCCAGTCTCCTGGTTGCTGGTTGCTGGTTGCTGGTTGCTGGTTGCTGGTTGCTGGTTGCTGGTTGCGGACCGGCATTTCGGATTCCTGTGCGGTTCCTGCGGACTACAGGCGGCTGCGTCAGTGGTTCGTTGAAGATTTGTTGGTATTTCTCCCGGGAAAGCGTGCGTTCTCCGGATTTCCTGCTAGAGCTGGATGATTAGCGGGCAGGGAGGGCCGGCCATGGCCAGCAGACGGATTTCCACCATCATCGCCACCCGCGACCAGCCGGCCGCACTGGTCAGTACGTTGGGCAGTCTCTTCAGGCAGCAGCGCCCGCCAGACGAGGTGATCGTCGTCGATGACGGCTCCGGTCCCGACACGCCCCATGCCCTGCAGCATTGGCGCTCACGGCAACCGTTTCAGGGGCCGGTGCTGCGTTATCGCTATCAGACGGCACAGGGCGGCTCCGCTGCGTTCAATCAGGGCGTCGCGGACAGCTCCGGCGACCTGCTCCTGTTCATGGCAGGAGAGGCGCTGCTTGAGGCGGAAGCCTTGCGCCACCTTGAGGACGCCCTGTCGACGGCGCCTGCCAGCGCCGTCGCAGTGGCCAGCCTTGCCAACCTGCATGCGAGAGGGCAGTGGCCTGCAGCGACCGGGCCGACCGTTACGCCTCCGGAGGGACGGCCCTCGCAGCGCCTGGCGGACCTGATTGCCGGCCATTGGGTGGCCCCGCTGCACGGTTGTCTGTTCACGCGCGAAGCGGTATCGCGCATCGGTCCCTGGGACAGTCGTTTTCGCTTGCCTCGGGTCGATGATCTTCTTTTTCGTGCGGTCCTTCGGGGTGTCGAGTTCTTGCCGGCGCCGGAAGCGCTCGCCTATTGCCGGGCCGAAGAACGGACCGCCGTGTCCGGACATCTCAGTCGCGGTGACAGCACGAAAGGGCTCGACCTGAAGGATGATCTGGCGATTCACGATCAGGTGTTTCTTGAATTGCGGGCGCGTGGGGCGCACGAGCGGATGCGGGCGGCATTTGAGGCGTGGCACCGGGCGCTCGGGGAGCGCTATGGGGAGGCATGGCGTGGCGTCAACGAGTCCGACTGGTCCGTGCTGTCCTGGCTGGCGACGGTAAGGCCCGAGCACCCACGGGGACGGGTAACGCTCGGGCGAAGAACGATTGCTCAAGTGTCGTTGCCGCGAACCCTCAGCTGAATCCTGCGTCAGAAGGTCTTTTCCACCTTGAGCAGCCATTGTGCCTTGGCAATGGTCTGCTGGTCCTTCAGCGGAACGGCATAGTCCATGTGCAGGACGTTCCCTGTGTGCGCCTTGCTGGACGAGAAGCGCAGGCCCACGCCGGCGTCATAGAGGGGCCTCACACTGAGGCCCCGGGAATTTTCCCAGGCCTGTCCGGCATCCACGAAGACGACGCTACCCATGTGGACCAGATTGAAGAGGTGCAGGGACGAATAGTAGCGATGCTCAAAGGTGGCCACATAGCGGCGATCCCCGAGCTGGAAGTTCAATGGATAGCCGCGGAGGTCGTCGATTCCGCCGAGCGAAAGCAGATTGTCTTCGGTGAGACCGCTGCCCGCGTCCACGGCGACGTGGCCGTACCAGCGGTTCTTGTCATTGGCCAGGTACAGGTAGGTGACGCCGATACCGGCGACGGCGTTCTCGAAGCGGCTCTCGTCGCTCAGCCAGCCACCGTCCGCGTGGCCCTCCAGTTTCAGCAGATGATGCGGTCCGACGTCGGGTACGTTTGACCAGGTGCCCGTGAATTTCCATTGCGGCACGGCATTGTCGAAGGCCCGCGCGCCCATGCCGACCCGAATCATGAGGTGCTCGCCGAGAGGAACGTCCTCGGTGCGGGCAATGAAATCGATATTGCGGTAGATGGAGAACCGGTTTTCAGTCCGCTCAAAGGCGACCCAGGGATACGACAACGTCCGGTTTTCCGGAATTGCCGAGTAGGTCGGGTCCGCAAGGGAGAACAGGTCGTCATCATGCGCCACGCCGAAGCTGTAGCGATTATTGAAACCGTTCTCCAGTCCGGGGGAATATCCGCCGAAGGCTTCGTACCGGTTTTTTTCGTGATGAAACCGGCCGATTTGAGTGCCGCCGGTGTTGACCGTGTCGATGCGTGTTTCTTCGTCGGAGGAGGCTCCGGCGGACCATCGCGTATCGAGTGAATAGAACGGGCGCTCGATTTGCACGTTCTTGATGGCGCCGTCGCTGGTATCGGCATAATGCAGCTTTGCATTCACGCGAATGCCGAATACGTTATTGGCGTCAATCTCGTAGTCGAGACTGTCACGCATGGCGTAATGCGTATAGTTGACCGAGAGATTGTGACCGGAGCCAAGAAAGTTGGTGTCGGTCAGACTCACTCCCGAGGTGCTGTTGCCGCCGGTGTGGCTGAAGCTGGCCCCAGGCTCAAGGCTCCAGGTGTCGCGGGTAATGACGAGAATGTTTACCGTATTCCCGCACACCTGCAGGGGGACGATGCGGGCATCCGCAATATAGCCATTCTGGCGCAGGTTGCGTTCGGTTTCTTCCATTCGACGTGGCAGCAGTGCTTCGCCCGGCTTGAACAGCAGCTGCCGGCGGATGGTGGTTTCCCGCGTAACCATATGCGCGTCATTGAGGAACCGGTAAAGAAAGACGTCTTCGCGCCGATCACTTTCATCAAACACCGTGACACGCGCCAACCGGACGGCACCAATGGTCTTGCCGCCGTAAGGCGTGAAGTCGGCCCGTTGCCGCAATAGTCGAGGCGGCGGCGTGGTGGCGTAAGGCGACGGCTGGCAGCCTGCGGAAGCGCCCGGAAACAGAGGCGGTGTGCGCAGGGGCGGGACGATCGGCAACGGTGCAGGCAAGGGAACCGGATCCAGCGGTGAGGCCAGGATGTCGGGAACTGAGAGGACAGGGTCCGGCACGGCCGTTGATGAAGTGCCCACGACCACCGAAACAGGCAATGGCGTTGTCATCGGGGCGGCGTCGATGGCCTGGACGGCAATGGGCCACCACGCGGCAGCCCCCGCGATCACCAGGCTCCGCACATTCGGGAAGCGGCTGCGCACGCGCGTCCGGTCAGGGCTGAAGCCTTTCATAAATGCCCGGGAGGGTGGCGACATCACCGGGCGGCGTGTCGGCGACGCGTCGGGCGGCGAACTGCTTCAAGCATAGCGCTGGCAGTGGCCACGTCGTAGCGGCTGTCCCGACGCGATACGCGAGCGGCCGATTCGCCCGGCAAAGGGGTCGACAGTGGATGCCGGCGCTGCGCCGTGATCGCAGCGCCGGGCAGGGTGGCGGTGATCAGTCGAACTGCAGGAAGTCCGGTTTGCGCTTTTCGGCGAACGCGGCGAAGGCTTCGCGGGCTTCAGGTGCGCCAAGCCGTGCGATGAACTCGGTGCCTTCGTCGCGCATGATGCTGGCCAGTGCCGTCTGGCTGTTGCGCTTGAGCAGTGCCTTGGTCAGGCGCAGGGCGGCAGCCGGCTGCGCCGCAAGGGCGTGGGCACGCTGCAGGCTGGTCTGCTGGAGTTCAGCCGCCGGCAGTACGGCGTTCACCAGGCCGATCTTTTCGGCGGTTGCCGCAGTGAACGCTTCACCGAGCAGCAGGAGTTCGGCCGCCTTCTGGTAGCCCGCCATCAAAGGCAGCAGGAAACTGGAACCCCCCTCCGGCGACAGCCCGAGGTTGGCGAAAGGGAGACGGAAATGGGCGGTCTCGTCGCAGTAGACCAGGTCGCAGTGCAGCAACATCGTCGTGCCGATTCCGACCGCTACGCCGCTTACGGCAGCGACAATGGGCTTTTGCGCGGTGCGCAGGGATTCGAGAAAGTGAAAAACCGGCGCGTCGAGATCGCGTGGCGGATTCTGCGCAAAATCCTTCAGGTCGTTGCCACTCGTGAAGGCGTCACCGGTACCGGATACATGGATGGCACGAATGCGCGGATCCTGCGCCGCCGCCTGCAGGGCCTCATGCAACTGTTCGTACATGGCGTGCGTGAGCGCGTGCTTCTTTTCCGGGCGGTTCAGGCGGATTTGCAGGACGGGGCCGTCCTGCGTTACCAGAATGCTGCTGTCGCTCATGTCGTCCTCGTTCGGGTAATGCCGGTGCGGAAGCGGGATGGTACTCACCGGGCCGTGACCCGTCGATGCCCGGGGTGGGTCGGAAATGAGAGGGGCTCCATCCGCCTTCCATCGTCTCATTGACGGGATGGGTGCTATTGTCCGGGCGGGGAGCGACACTTTCGACCACGACCACGACCACGACCACGACCACGACCACGACCACGACCACGACCACGACCACGACCACGACCACGACCACGACTGACCTGCTTGCCATGACCGAGACCCAGGCCTTCCGCGCCCGCTACCGTGCCACCATCTCGCCTTACTACAACGCCTGGCTGCACGGCGGCTTTGTGCTGGCATGGGGAGCGGCCGTCCTCGTGTTTTATGCCAGTCGGCTACAGGCAGTGCAGCCCTGGGAGTGGCTTGCGATTCCCCTTGCCGCCGTGCTGTTCAATTGGGGCGAGTACACCGCGCACCGCCAATTTGGCCATCACAAGCACAAGCAGCGCCTCGCCGCGCTTTTCTACAAGCGCCACACGGGTGACCACCACAGTTTCTTTGTGGAAGGAGAGATGCTGCCGGAGAGCGCGCGTGACTGGCGCGTGATCTTTTTCCCGGCCTGGCTCATCGTCATTTTCAGCATTGCGACGACGCTGGTGTGGTGGGCCCTGTCATGGATCGACGCCAATATCGCGGCGCTGGTGGCCTTTACCCTCTTGTCGGGCTATCTGACTTACGAGATTTTCCATGCCTGCGAACACCTGCCCGATTCGAATCCCCTGGCGCGTCTTCCGTGGATCCGCACCATGCGCCGCCGGCACATCCGGCATCACCGTCGCGAACTCATGCAGACGCACAACTTCAATCTCACATTTCCGTTGATGGATATCCTCTACGGGACACTCTATCGGGAACCCGAGCCAGTTCGGGAATTCCGGCCTGATTCCGCATCCGGATCCGGACGCGTGCCCGAAGCCGGACCAGTCTCCCGATCCCTGTCCGGAGCGGAACCGGAACCGGAACCCGGGCACATCGCCGGCCGCGGCACCGGATCCGGCGTAGCGCACAAACCTGACCGGGGCCCCCGATAAAGCGCCAGGGACGGAGCGATCACGGGAGTGGAAGAAAGGTTGCAGAGGGCGCAGCGCGACGGCTTGAGAGGGGAGTTGAGGATAACGGCGTGGAAACATGCCGAAGAAGGACCGGCAGCACGGCGACAAGGCGAACCGTTGTTTTTGACGGGCGAGATGGCTGAGCTGGCATGCGGTGGCGATCCGTCAGTCGCCAGCGCAGTCCGACAGCCTTGTGCTAGTCCTAAGGGATCATTTCCCCCTCAAGGAGTACTGCCATGAAAGTCCAGGAGATCATGACCCGGGATCCTGCCTGCTGTTCGGCCCGGACCTCTTTGCAAAGCGTGGCACAGATGATGGCCGAGTCTGACTGCGGCGAGATTCCGGTGCTGGACGAAAAGGGGCGCCCGATCGGCGTTGTCACCGACCGCGATATCTGCATCCGTGCCGTCGCGCAAGGCCGCGACACGGCCAAGGCCCAGGCAGACGAAATCATGTCGACGCCGGTCTACACGGTTCGGCCTGAAGACAGTCTCGACGAGTGCTGTCAGCTGATGGAAACGCACCAGATTCGCCGCTTGCCGGTGGTCGATGCACATGGCATTTGCTGTGGCATCGTGTCGCAGGCGGATGTCGTGGCCGTACTCACCAGCTCGCAGGCGGCGGAAGTGGTGCGTGACATCTCGCATCCCGCCGGGCGCATGCACTAGGCGCAGCGGCGAGTTTCAGTCGGCCTCCAGCACCATGGCGGCGCCGATGCCGCCTGCGGCGCATGCCGTCGTGAGTGCCGTTCCCCCGCCACGTCGACGCAGCTCATACAGCGTCTGCGCGATGATGCGTGCCCCCGTGGCGCCAAAGGGATGGCCATAGGCGACGCTTCCACCGTTCACATTCAGCTTTGCCCGGTCAACGTCGCCGACGGCGCCGCGCCCGAGGTGTTCGCGCAAATAGTCGTTGCTCGCCAGTCCGCGCAGATTGCAGAGCACCTGACCGGCAAACGCTTCGTGCATGTCGACCAGCGTCAGGTCGGCGAGAGAAAGTCCGGCGCGATCCAGCGCCACCGGCGCGGCCAGCACCGGCCCCATGAGCAGGTCATCCTTCGGTGTCTTCGCGGCAAAGGCATAGGAGCGCAAGTAGCCCAGCACCTTGCGGCCGTCGGCTTTTGCCCGTGCCTCGCTCATGAGCAACAGGGCGCCGGCACCGTCGGTAAGCGGGCTCGCATTACCAGCGGTGACCGTTCCCGCACCACTGGTGTCAAAGCAGGGCTTGAGCTTGTCGTAGCTATCGCGCGCCGATTGCTTGCGTACCAGATTGTCATCCCGCACGGTCCTGCCATTCACGTCCACGCCAATCACCTGATCATCAAGGCGACCTTCCTTCCACGCACGCGCGGCATTGCTGTGGGAGGCATGCGCAAAGTCGTCCTGCTCGGCACGCGTCACGCCCCATTTCTTCACCATCTTTTCCGTACTTTGCCCCATCGTTTCCCCCACCGAGAACTCGGTGATGGAGGGCTGCTGCGGCAGGATGTCGCCCGGTCGCAGCGTGGCCAGCAGTTTCAGGCGATCTCCCAGCGACCTGGCAAAATTCACATCGCGCAGCGTGGACGAAAACTTTGCCGACATCGGCAGGCGAACCGAGCTGGTGGAATCGGTGCCGCCGGCAATCACTACCTCGGCATTGCCGGCCAGGATCCCCTCCGCGGCGCTGGCCACGGTCTGGAAGCTGGTGGCGCAGGCGCGCGTGATGGAGTACGCGTCCAGGTTGTGCAGGCCCAGTTGCAGCGCCACCTCGCGGGCGATGAAGGGCGCCTCGGGAATCATCACGGTCATGCCGTAGACGAGCTGGTTGATCTCGCCCGGCTTGAGGTCATTGCGGCGGATCAGCTCGCCCACGGCGAAGGCGCCAAGGTCGATCGCGCTGAGGTCGCGGAAATGGGTGGCGATGCGCGCGAAGGGCGTGC
>DASSUO010000100.1:0-26231 GCA_035706925.1 Moraxellaceae bacterium | reverse complement strand
TCATGCGCTCGAGCGGGGCGAACTTGACGCCGAGCAGCTCGTCGAAGAGCTCGCGCACCATGCCTTCGGTGATCTGCATGATGTCCTCATCCGAGAGGAAGGAGGTCTCGATGTCGATCTGGGTGAATTCGGGCTGACGGTCGGCGCGCAGGTCTTCGTCACGGAAGCACTTGGCGATCTGGTAGTAGCGGTCGAAGCCCGCGACCATCAGCAACTGCTTGAAGAGCTGGGGCGACTGCGGCAACGCAAAGAAGGAGCCCGGCTGGGTGCGGGACGGCACCAGGTAGTCGCGGGCGCCTTCCGGGGTGGCGCGGGTCAGCACCGGCGTTTCCACATCGAGGAAGCCGTGGGTGTCGAGGTAGGTGCGGATCTTGCTGGTCACCCTGGAGCGGAAGCGCATGCGCTCCAGCATCTCGGGACGACGCATGTCGAGGAAGCGGTACTTGAGGCGGACTTCTTCACCGACATTCGCGAAATCGTCGTTGAGCGGGAAGGGGGGCGTCTCGGCCTGCGCCAGGATCTCGATCTGTTTGCCCAGCACCTCGACCATGCCCGTGGGCATGTTGGCGTTCTCGGTGCCGGGGTAGCGCTTGCGGACACGGCCGGTGATCTTGAGCACGAACTCGGAGCGGGATTTGTCCGCCAGGGCGAAGGCGTCAGGGGTGTCCGGGTCGATCACCACCTGCACCAGGCCGTCGCGGTCACGCATGTCCAGGAAAATCACGCCGCCATGGTCGCGGCGGCGGTGCACCCAGCCCGCCAGGGTCACGGTCTGGTCGATGTGTTGTTCGTTGAGTTCGCCACAGTAGTGGGTGCGCATCATGATGTCTGGAATCCCGGAGAGGTGTCGGCAGCAGGCCCCGCCATGGGTGAGGCCTGTAAAAGGGGCGCATTATACCCATGCTGCGACGGCGCCGTCAGTGGGCTGCCGAGGCCGGGGGGAGGGGCGGTGTTCCCTGAGGCGGGCGAGCGGATGATGGGGTGGAGTGCCTTTTTCCCGGGGAAAATCGCCTTTTTCTTGAGGCGTCGGCGGGGAAACACTGAAAAATACGGGGTTTTCATGCGGCCGCTATTGCTGACCCCTGGTAAATCCCCTATATATCGGGCTCAGTTCGTGCCGCAATGCAGTAGGCGCATGAACACGATGTCTGCACCGGGAGTGGAATCCCAGCCGCCGGATGACACGTCGCCCAAGAACTCCAATAAGGAAGATCGCAATGGCCATTGCCAAGAAACCCGCTGCCAAAGCTGCCCCGAAGAAAGCTGCTGCCAAACCCGCTGCAAAGAAGCCTGCCGCCAAGCCCGCCGCCGCCAAAAAGCCGGCTGCCAAGCCTGCCGCTGCCAAAAAGCCTGCTGCTGCCAAGAAGCCCGCGGCCGCCAAGGCAGCTCCGGCACCGGTGAAGCGTTCCACTACGGCACTGGCCGAAGCCCACAACAAGACCCAGCTCATGCAGGAAATTGCCGAGCTGACCCAACTGACCAAGAAGCAGGTCGGTGCCGTTCTCGAAGAGCTGGGTGCCCTGATCGAACGCCACGTGAAGAAGAACGCCGTTGGCCACTTCACCCTGCCCGGTCTGTTCAAGATCCAGGTTGTGCGCAAGCCCGCCACCAAGGCGCGCAAGGGCATCAATCCCTTCACCGGCGAAGAGACCGTGTTCAAGGCCAAGCCGGCCCGCAACACCATCAAGGTTCGTCCGCTGAAGAAGCTGAAGGACTTCGCTGCCTGATAGCAGTTGGCGTCCCTGAAAGCGGCCGGTTCTTACCGGCCGTTTTCATTTGGGCGCGGCCGTTTTCGGGACCTTGCGATCCGTACGGCGCCCTCCGGAGCGCATGCGCCGGTCGCGGCTTTACAGTGTGGGGTCTTTGACGTATATAGCCGCCGAAGGACGTTTGTCCTGGTTCGAGGAAACTATGGCTGGTAGTAAATCCGAAGAATTCGACGAAGATGCCTTTGAGGAAAGCGCGGCACCCGAAGCGGAAAGCGATGAGGTGGCAAAGGCTACAGTGGTGAAGAATTCGCCAACCCGACGCCGCGTCATTGATGAGCTATTGGAGGAGCGCAAGCTGCAGAGGCGCCTGCGCGACTACGACTTCGACCTCGATGACTGATCGTCACGCGCGGGGCGGCGCCCACACAGGACCGACCGCGTCGCGCATCCTGCTCCGGTTGAGCGTTCCGGGGTGGATTTCCATTTGCCCGGTCCCGGGCCCGGCGGCATAATCGCCGTTCCCGGTCGCACAACGGGCGACCATCCTCTCTCTCAGCTACAGGACACCCATCATGGCGATCGAACTGCCCCCGTTGCCGTATGAAAAGAACGCGCTGGAGCCGCACCTCTCGGCCGAAACCCTGGACTTCCACCACGGCAAGCACCACAACGCCTATGTGGTCAACCTGAACAATCTGGTCAAGGGCACCGACCTTGAGGGCAAGAGCCTGGAAGAGGTCGTCAAGGCGTCCGCGGGTGACCACACCAAGGTCGGCATCTTCAACAACGCCGCCCAGATCTGGAACCACACGTTCTACTGGCACTGCATGAAGCCGAACGGCGGTGGCAAGCCCACGGGCGCGATTGCGGCCAAAATCGACGCCGATCTCGGTGGCTATGACAAGTTCGTCGAACTGTTCAAGGTGGCAGCCACCACGCAGTTCGGTTCCGGCTGGGCCTGGCTGGTCCTGAACAAGGACGGCAAGCTCGAAGTCACCAAGACGCCGAATGCCGACCTGCCCATGGCGCACGGCCAGAAGGCGCTGCTGACCTGCGACGTGTGGGAGCATGCCTATTACATCGACTTCCGCAATCGTCGCCCGGACTATGTCACCACCTTCCTCGACAAGCTGGTGAACTGGGATTTCGTGAACGCGCAGCTCGCCTGAGCAATCACGATCCGGACGTGCTCCGGCATTTCCGGACAAAAAGAAAAAGGTGCCATCAGGCACCTTTTTCTTTTTCGGTGTGGCATCGAGCGAGGCGATACGATTTCATCGACTGCCGACTGCCGACTGCCGACTGCCGACTGCCGACTGCCGACTGCCGACTGCCGACTGCCGACTGCCGACTGCCGACTGCCGACTGCCGACTGCCCCTTCAACTCCCCGATCTTCTTACTGACCTCGCGTCGTCACCGCCATGTCCCGCTATCGTCCTCCTGCTGCTCCCCGAACTGCCCTGATTACGCCAGAAGGCTACAAGGTGCTGAAGGATGAGCTCGATCATCTCTGGCGCGTGCGGCGTCCGGAGGTGACCCGGGCCGTATCCGAAGCCGCAGCCATGGGCGATCGCTCGGAAAATGCCGAATACATCTATGGCAAGAAGTTGCTGCGCGAAATTGACCGCCGCGTCCGCTTTCTCATGAAGCGGATCGAGGTACTGAAGGTGGTCGATACGCGGCCAACTGATCCGACCCGTATCTATTTTGGCGCCTGGGTGGAGGTGGAAGATGCGGCCTCAGGCGACATTCTGGCGCTACGCATAGTCGGTCCGGACGAGACCGATTCAGGAAAGGGATGGATCAGCATCGATGCCCCCATGGCGCGGGCGCTGCTCAAGAAGACCATGGACGATGAGGTAGTCGTCGAGCGACCCGCAGGAAGAGGGCTGTTCTACGTGTTGTCCGTTTCCTATGAGCCGCCGTCCGCGCCTTGAGGACCAGCGCCACCATTCGCTGTTGTGCTGATCAGGCCTTGCGGGCTCCCGCGGGGGCAATCCGCTGGCGTGCCCAGGCGATCAATCCCGGCAGGAGGCTGATGAAGATGATGGCCAGGACGATGCCGGAGAAATGGTCCTTGAAGAAGGGCAGGTTGCCGAGACCGTAGCCCATGCCTACACAGCTGCCCACCCAGAGTGCACCACCTGCCACATCAAAAGCGAGGAAGCGGCGATAGGGCATGGCACCCACGCCGGCTACGAAGGGCGTGAACGTCCTGACGATGGGCATGAAGCGCGCGATGATCACGGTTTTGCCGCCATGGTGCAGGAAGAATTCCTGCGTCTTCATGAGGTACTCGCGGCGGAGCCATCGCGAGTTCCAGCCATAGACCCGTGGTCCCAGCAGGCGGCCGATAAAGTAGTTGGTGTTGTCGCCCAGGACTGCCGCCGCAAACAGCAGGCCGCCCAGCAGCCAGGGATCCATCCGGCCCGCGGCCGCCAGCGCCCCGGCTGCAAACAGCAGGCTGTCGCCCGGCAGCAGGGGCATCACCACCACGCCGGTTTCGACAAACACGATGAGAAAAAGCAGCGCGTAGACCCAGACACCATGACTTACGATGAACTCGGCGAGGTGGCGGTCGACGTGCAGGATGAAATCGATCAGTTCCATGGAGCAGTTCCGGTGGAGGGCTCGCGGATGCTAGCAGGCGCCGTCGTTGCCCGGAATGCATGGTGCATCATTTTGGGTCCCGGGCGGGAGAAAGGAGCGACAGCACGGTCCGCGCCATGTCGGGCAGGTCCAGGGGCATTAGCAGGTCCATCATGGTCTGCATGCCGAGCACGAGTCCCATCAGCATGCGGGCGACATGGGCAGCGGGCACGTCGGCGCGCAGTTCGCCGCGAGACTGCGCCCCGGACACGGCGGCCGTGAGCCGGGCAATGCCGGTGTCGATGAGGCGACGGTACTGGAGCCGGACCGTCTCTGACCGTGCGCAAGCATCAAGTAATTGATGGGGGCGAAGCCCGCCATTACGGCTGATGGGGTACTGGCCGGCCGCCACCGTCTCCAGGAATCGTCCGACGAGGACCAGAAACTCGTCATCGCTGCCCTCCGGGCCCAGCAGGGTGTCGATCAGCTCGTGAACAATGCGCTCGATCACCGCGGACAGCAGTTCGTCCCTGTTCCTGAAGTGAACGTAGAAGGCGCCGCGTGTGTAGCCGGCGCGCGCGCAAAGCGCATCGAGGCTGACATCGAGCCCCTCCTCACGGAACAGTGCGGTGGCAGCCCGGAGCAGGGCGTCGCGGGTGTCCTGCTTGGCCAGTTCACGGGGGCGGAGCGTCGGATCGGCGGTCTTCTTCATGGTCAGCATTGAATTGACATACGGAGTCGTATGTTGGAGTGTTGATGACATACGGGATCGTATGTGAATACGGCGTGGCCGGAAAGCGGGCGGGCAAGGCTGGCCCTCATTCGCCGGCAGTGCCGTGAAATCCATGAGCAGGGGGGAGCAGCAATGCGGGATCGTCTTCGGGGAAAAGTCGTTGCCATTACCGGTGCGGGGCGGGGTATTGGATTGGCCACCGCGCGCGCCCTGGCGGCGCGAGGGGCGAAGGTGGGCATCGGCGATCTCGCTGCGGATCTTGCGGTGGCCGCTGCGGCGTCCCTGCCCGGTGCCTTCGGCACGGCCCTCGATGTGCGCGACAAGGCGTCGTTTGCACGCTTTCTGGAGGAGACCCGCGCGACGCTCGGGCCCATCGACGTGCTCATCAACAATGCCGGCATCATGCCCATGGGAATTTTCGAGTCGGAGGACGATGCGATTTCCAATGCGCAAATCGACATCAACCTGCGGGGCGTCATCCACGGCATGAAGCTGGTTCTGCCAGCGATGAAGGCGCGGGGACAGGGGCACATCGTGAATGTGGCCTCCATTGCCGGTCGCGTCCCGATTCCGGGGGCCAGCGTGTACTGCGCCACCAAGTTCGCCGTCATCGGGCTGACCGAGTCTGTGCGACAGGAGGTGCGGGGCTCGGGCATCGACGTCACGCTGGTGTTGCCGTCCCGTGTATCCACGGAGCTGTCTAGTGGAACGGGATCGGGAGGCATCCCGACCGCCAGTCCAGAGGAAGTCGCCGATGCAGTGGTGTACGCCTTGCAGCATCGTCTTCCGGAAGTAACGGCGCCGCGCTACCTGCAGCCGTTTACGCGGGCCGTTCAGGTGATGCCGCGATGGCTTGAACACAATGTGCGCAAGTGGGTAAGGGATGATCGCATTCTCACGGACCTGGACCGCACTGCCCGTGCGGCGTATGAAAGGCGGCTCGCCTCATTGAAGACCCCGTCGACAGAAGACAAGGACGGCGTGGTGCCGTCGCGTAGCCATAAGGGAAGCAAGTGAGTCGGCGCTTCATAGGGCGCGCATCGCATGTCGACCGGATTTGCCTGCCGTGAGTCGGCCTGTGGTCGGGCGAGTGGTGCAGGTGCTGACGTTGCTGCCGAACCCGCCAACTGGCCTGCGGTGGGACAGGCGCCAGTCTCATCACAGGCGAGTACCCGGACGCTGGCGTCGCTCAGTAGAAATTGCGCAGCAGCAGCTCGGGTGGATGCGGTTCGAGATAGACCTGGCGCTGCACGTATTCATTGGGGTGCTGGCGCAGATGGTGACGCAGCAAGGTCAGCGGGGCGATCAGGGGGACCTTGCCCTGACGGTAATCGTCGATGAGCATTGCCAGCTCTTGCCGATCCGGTGAGGTGAGGCGCTTCTTGAGGTAGCCAGCCAGATGTTGCAGCACATTGGTGTGGCTGCGATTGGTGCAGATGATCTGCAACGTGGCCATGAATTCCTGCAGGTAGTCATTGGCCGCATCCGCGATGGGGCGCTGAAATGAAAGCGCTACCAGGCGCCCGAGATGCTGGTAGGCGGCAGGGCGGTGTGCCATCAGCAGGTATTTGTGGCGCGCGTGGAATTCCTGAAGGCGCGCGTGCGTGAGGCCCGCTGCCTCCAGCCTGCGCCAGCGCTGCCACGCATAAACACGTGTCACGAAATTCTCGCACAGCTGAGGGTCCCGCAGGCGGCCTTCTTCTTCTACCGGAAGGAGGGGATGGCGGGCAGTGAATTCACGTGCATAAATGCCCCGGGCATTCTTGCCGAGCGGCATGCCGTTCTCATGGTAGACCTTGATGTTGCCGAGTCCGCAACTCGGTGAGCGTCCCATGAAGATATAGCCACACAACTCGCCGAGCTCCGCGGCCTTCTCGCGCCCGTATTGTTCAAGTGCGGCAGTGACATCGAGATCGGCCGTGCGATTGCCGACCGCACGCAGCACATCGTCTTCCATGCGGCCGACCAAATGGATGGCCTCGCGCGGTATACCCATGCCGATTCCCGCTTCCGGACAGACCGGAACGAATTCGAAACGCTTCGCCAGCACTTCTGTGCAAACGCGCGAACGTTTGTGGCCTCCGTCATAGCGGACGTGATCGCCCAGCAGGCATTGGCTGATGCCTACGGGGATTCTTTCAGGGAAGTCATACCACGAGTCGGTCATGGAAGGCGGTCGCATTGTGGGAAAGACGGGAGCGGGGCATTCATCCGTGAGCGTCCACCGGCTGGTCGAAGTAGGCCCCGAAGATATCAGCATAGGTGGCGCCGAGGCGTTCAAAGCTGATGTCCGGTTTGTGGCTGGAAAGATTGCGGATCACCAGCAGGATGCCGCCGTTGATGAACACATAGGCAAAGGCGCGCAGGTCCGGCATGCGCAGGTACTCGGGATGGTGCAGCAGGTACTGCATCACGAGGTCCATGAGCGCGCGGTTGATGGCTTCCAGGTGTGCCGGGGAGGTCATGTCCATGAGCTGTTGCGCCGCTTTCAGGTAACGCTCGTCGCTGGCGCGGAGAAACTCGCCGAACCGCTCGAAGGTCAGGCGGATGGCCCCGCGGATGTCCAGCGCCACGAACTGCGGCCCGATTTCCTGCAGGAAGGCGATGGTGTCGTCCACCATGCGCTGGGCCATGGCCTCGAACACCGCCTCCTTGTTGGCAAAGTACTCGTAGAGGGATCCCACTCCGATACCGGCGGTGTCGGCGATGGCGCGCGCAGTGGTATTGGCGACGCCCTGCCGAGTCAGGCAGAGGAAGCCCGCGTCGACGATAGCCGTCACCGTGGCGCGCGAGCGGTCCTGACGGGGTTTGCGGGGCGTGGCCATATCCGAATTGAATCCGAACAAAAGGTCGGATTATGGTGGACTCACCTGCCGGGGCCGTCAATGCCACCTTGATCCGGGGTGGCGGCGGCACGGTGTCCAACGACGAGGTGATCCATGACGTCCACCGTCCAGTACATGGCCAGCGAGGCCCGACGCCAGGGTGGCGCCACAGTCGGGATTCCGCCGCGCCACATGCGTTTTGAATTCCCTGCCGACGCCGACCGTTTCTGCTTCTATGGCGGCAATTCCCTGGCGTCGTCGCTGTTCGCCGTGTTTTCCGCCATCTTTCCGCCCGGCGAGCGCTTTTTCGTCGAGTCGGTGCGCCACTTCCGTGACCGTCTGCGCGACCCGGTCCTCGACGCGCAGGTGTCCGGCTTCATCGGCCAGGAGGCCTTTCACGGCCGCGAGCACGAGCAGTTGAACAACTGGTTCCGCGAGCGTGGCTACGACATGGCCACCAGCGACCGCCTCATCCGTTTCAGCCTGGGCCTGCTCGAGCTTTTGCCGGCCTCACAGCAGCTCGCCTGTACCGCCCTGATGGAGCATTTCACCGCCGAGCTGGCCGAGGAGTGGCTGACCAACATGGAATTTCGTGCGGGCGCTGACCCGCGCATGCTGCAACTGTGGAGCTGGCATGCGCTGGAAGAGCTCGAGCACAAGGCGGTCGCCTTCGACGTGCATGAGCGTGTGAGCCAGCAACCCTATGCCGAGCGCATGCTTGCGGTGCCTCTGGTGGCGGTCGCGTTGCTGCCGTCCATCTTCGCTGCCTGGGGCTGGCAGGTCGTGAAGCAGGGAGAGCTCTTCAATGTCGAGGAGCACCGTCGCGGCTGGAAGGTGCTGTTTGCGCGAGGCGGTTTCATCAAGCGCGTGCTCAACCGCATGCCGCCCTGGTTCGAGATGGGCCACCACCCCAACGACCACGATACCCGAAAGCTGGAGCGTGAATGGCGCGCGCGCTTGTTCGGCGCCCAGGGCGAGTTGTTGGCGCAGTTCCGCAACCGCGAGGCGGTTGAACGTGCCGCACCGTTGGCCAAGGCGGGCTGAAGCCAGCGATCTTTACGGCCGTGCCCCGGCATGGCCATTCCCCGATTTGCCACGCAGGAAACGTTAATGTCCGAACTTCGCTTTGATGGCCGCGTCGCCATTGTCACCGGGGCTGGCGGCGGCCTGGGCCGCAGCCACGCCCTAACCCTGGCCGCGCGCGGCTGCAAGATCGTGGTGAATGACCTGGGCGGCAGCGCCCACGGCAATGGCCAATCTTCTTCTGCTGCCGACAAGGTGGTTGCAGAGATCCGTGCCATGGGGGGCGAGGCCGTCGCCAACTACGACTCCGTGGAGAACGGCACTGCCATCGTGCAGACGGCGCTGGAGGCCTTCGGCACCGTCGACATCGTCATCAACAATGCCGGCATCCTGCGTGACGTCAGCTTTGCCAAGATGACCAAGGCGGAATGGGACATCATCCAGCGCGTGCACCTGGACGGCTCCATGAGCGTGTCGCACGCCGCCTGGCCGATCATGCGCGAGAAGGGGTACGGCCGCATCGTGATGACGACCTCTGCTGCCGGTATCTACGGCAATTTTGGCCAGGCCAACTACTGCGCGGCCAAACTCGGCATATTGGGCCTCGCCAACTGCCTGGCCGAGGAAGGCCGCAGCAAGAACATCCACGTCAACACCATTGCGCCGCTCGCGGCCTCGCGTCTCACCGAGACCATCATGCCTCCGGAGCTTCTCAAGCTGCTGCAGCCGGAGGCGGTGAGCCCGCTGGTGGCCTGGCTCTGCCACGAGGACTGCCAGGACACGAAGGGCCTTTTCGAAGTCGGTGCCGGCTTCATCGCCAAGCTGCGCTGGGAGCGCTCCGAGGGCCATGCCTTCGCCAATGGCCGCGCCTTCACGGTGGATGACGTGGCGAAGCGCTGGAACAAGATCACGGACTTTTCCGTCTCCACGCATCCGGCCACGACGACCGAGTCCTTCGCCCCCATCCTTGACGGCGTTAACCATCCTAAGCTCGGCGGCAACGAATTCATCGATCTGGACGAAGCCGCCAAGGCCGAGTTGGTGCTCGAATCGGGCTACGACGAACGCGACCTGGCGCTTTACGCGCTGGGCATCGGCGCCGCTCGGGATCCCCTGGACAAGAGCGAGCTCAAGTACGTTTACGAGCTGGGCGGCGGCTTTGCCGCGCTGCCCACCTACGGTGCGATGCCGCAGCTCAATGCCATGCTTGCAGCGGCCAGGGCCGGCACCTTCGCGCTGCCCGGCATGAACTTCGGCTTCGACCGCCTGCTGCACGGCGAGCAGTACATGGAGCTGAAGCGCCCGCTGCCGCCGCACGCCAAACTGAAGCATGTGTTCACGTTCAAGAGTGCCTATGACAAGGATCCCAACGCCGTTGTCACCTTTGCCATTTCCACGCAGGACGAAGAGGGCGAAGAGCTGGCCTACAACGAGATGACGTCCTTCGTGAAAGGCGCGGGCGGTTGGGGTGGCGATCGCGGCCCCTCGGGCGAGATCAACGTGCCGCCCGCGCGTGAGCCGGATGCGGTGATCGAGGAAAAGACCGACGCCAACCAGACATTACTCTATCGCCTCTCCGGCGACTGGAATCCGCTGCACGCCGACCCCGACTTTGCCCGCGCCTTCGGCTTCGACAAGCCCATCCTGCATGGGATGTGTACGTTTGGCTATTGCGGCCGCCATGTCGTCAAGGCCTTTTGTGGCAATGACCCGCGCTATTTCAAGAGCATCAAGGTCCGCTTTGCCAGGAGCGTTTTCCCGGGCGACACGCTGGTGACGCGCATGTGGAAGGAGTCCGACACACGCATCGTGTTCGAGACCCTGGTGAAGGAACGTGACGAGGTGGTGATCAAGAATGCGGCCATCGAACTCCACAAGGAAATTCCGCAAGTGAAACCCAAGGGCGCAGTTGTCGCTGGTGCAACGACGGCTGTAGCGCCGGACAGCGACGGTCCCGATCGCCTGGATCCCGCAGATGTCTTTGGCGCGGTGGCGGCCTATGTAGGAGAGCATCCGGAGCTGGTTGAAAAGACGAAGACCGTGTTCCAGTTCCACTTCAGCAATCCCGACTCGACCTGGTTCATCGATTTGAAGAACGGCAAGGGCAGTGCGGGCGCCGGCAGCATCGACAGGGCCGACGTCACGCTGGCGCTGGCCAGCGAGCACGTAGACACCCTGTTCAGTGGCGACCTCGCCCGCGTGCAGAAGCTGTTCTTTGGCGGAGAATTGAAGATCAGCGGCAACGTCATGGCCTCCAACAAGCTCACCGTACTCGCCGGCATGGACAAGGCGCTGGTCGAGCAGGCACGAAAGGCGCGCGTGGCTGCTGGCAGCACGGCGGCGACCGCGCCTGGGGCATCGGCCGGTGGTGACAGCCGCCGTGAAGCGGCCGCGCCCGCGATTTTCGCCGCCTTGAAGGCGAAGCTCGCCAGGGAGGGCGCACCTGAGGGCCTTACGCAGGTCGTGCAGTTCCATGTGCGCGATCCTGAGGCGTGCTGGACGGTGGACTTCGGCGCCACGCCGCCCACTCTCACGGGGGGCGACAGTGAAAAGGCAACGTCGACGCTCGGCATTGACGATGCGGATCTTGCGGCGCTGGTGCGCGGCGAGGCGGAACCGCGCGATCTTTACCAGCATGGCAAGCTTCGCGTCGACGGTGATGTTGCTCCTGCGCATGCGCTGGGCCTGTTCAAGGGCCTGGCCTGAAACGGCATGGCCTGCTCCTTTCCCCACTTGAGGGGGCGAGGAGCGGCTCTACCTCAACTCCCGCTTTTCCTCTTGTGAGGCGGAGCGAACCTGATTGAATCTGACGAGGACACCGCCATGAAGCGTCGCGTAAATGTCATCGGCGTGGGCATGACGAAGTTTGCCAAGCCTGGCAGCAGCCCCGATTACCACGAAATGGCCCGCGAGGCCGGCCAGCTGGCTCTCAAGGATGCCGGCATTCCTTATGCCGAGGTGCAGCAGGCCTTTGTCGGCTACGTCTACGGCGACTCCACTTGCGGCCAGCGCGCGGTGTACGAGCTTGGTCTCACCGGTATCCCGGTGGTGAACGTCAACAACAACTGCTCGACGGGCTCCACCGCGCTTTTTCTGGCGCGTCAGGCCATCGAGGGCGGGCTTGCCGAGTGCGTGTTGGCGCTGGGCTTCGAAAAGATGGAGCGTGGTGCGCTGGGCTCCAGGTTCAATGATCGTGAAAACCCCATGGGCCCGCATGCACAGGTGATGCTCGATGTGCAGGGCTTTGGCAGCGCGCCGCCCGCCGCGCAGATGTTCGGCGGTGCCGGTCGCGAATACCGGTGGCAGCACGGCACCAGAAAGGAGACTTTCGGGAAGATCGCCGAGAAGGCTCGGCTGCATGCCAGCCGTAATCCCTACGCGCTTTTCGGACAGGTGCTGTCGCTGGACGAGATCATGGCCTCGGAAGAGGTATTTGATCCGCTCACCCGCTTTCAGTGCTGTCCGCCTACCTGTGGCGCCGGCGCGGCCATCCTGTGCTCGGACGAGTTCGCGAAGAAGCATGGCATCAAGAACGCCGTTTACATTGCCGCGCAGGCCATGACCACTGACTATCCCTCCAGCTTCGAGGAGAAGTCGATGATCAAGATGGTGGGCTATGACATGACGAAGCAGGCGGCGAAGCAGGTTTATGAGGCAGCGGGCATCGGCCCGGAAGATGTGAACGTCATCGAGCTTCACGACTGCTTCACGGCCAACGAGTTGCTCACCTATGAAGGCCTGGGCCTCTGCCCGGAGGGCGGTGCCGAGAAATTCATCTGGGACGGTGACAATACCTATGGCGGCAAGTACGTCACCAATCCCTCGGGCGGCCTGCTGTCAAAAGGTCATCCGCTGGGCGCGACAGGCCTCGCGCAATGCACCGAGCTGGTGTGGCAATTGCGCGGCACAGCTGACCAGCGCCAGGTAAAGGATGCGCGCATCGCCCTGCAGCACAACCTGGGCCTCGGTGGAGCCTGTGTAGTGACGCTTTATCGGCGGGACTGAGTGACTCAGTCTCGCGGACAACCCGTCCCGACCCGGTCAGACATTGCCGATGAACAATTGCCGCAGGAGCTTCTGCTTCAAGTTCTCCGGGTGATCGAGGTGAAGCCGCTCGAGCAGGGCCACGGGGACTTCCTTTTCTTCGCGAAGACTGGCAACCAGCGACTTGACCAGCTGTACCGGACTGTCTGCAACAGCCTGCATGCGCTGCAACACCTTGATGATCGCCAGCTCTTCGTCGGTGAAGTCGTTCCCGAAGGGGAAGTCGGGCAGGTGACCTCCGCCACGAATCGCGGCCAGTCGCGCCGCCACCGTCTCGGGCAGGTTGTGCAACTGCCCTTCGGGAATCTCGTAGTCGTGCTCGATCTTGCCGGCGGCCTTCGCCTCGGCCAGCAGACCCGGCTGGAAGCGGGAATCCGTAATGGCCAGCAAACGCTTGATGACCTCGTTGTCAGCCTGGCCGCGCAGGTCGGCGACGCCGTATTCGGTCACCACGATGTCGCGCAGGTGCCGCGGAATGGTTGTGTGCGCATAATTCCAGATGATGTTGGACATCAGCTCGCCCCTGGACCGGCGCGTGGCGCGCAACATCATGATCGAGCGCGAGTCATGCAGCGCATGGGCCTGGGCAACGAAGTTGTACTGGCCGCCCACACCGGACACCAGTTGCCCGTTGTCGAGGCCGTCTGAAATGGCGGAGCCCAGCGCGGTCATCATCATGCAGGTGTTCACGAAGCTGGCATCCTTGCGCTGTGCGGCCGCCAGGTCTTCCTGTCCGTACAGCTGATTGATGTAGCTGATCGTGGTCATGCCGATACCGCGCCGTTTCTCATCGGGCATGGTGCGCAACTTCTCGTAGAAGTCCCGCGGTCCGAGAAAGAATCCCCCGTGCATGTAGATGCCGCGGCGGAGTCGGTCGCCACGTCCCTGCCGGTTAATGGCGGCGAGGGTGTCGGGATTGTCGATGTCCAGGCCCAGGCGGTCGGCGCCGATGGCGAGATGGTCGCCATGCCGCGTGGCACCTTCTTTCAGGATGCCGAATTCACAGAGGAAGGTGACGTCATCGGCAGTCAGTGGTGAGTGGATCAGCCCGGCCGCACGCAGGGCAGGCAAGGTCTTGTCGTCGACCGTGGTCGTAATGGTTCCCGCGTTCAGCAGGCGCTGCAGGCCGGTATGCGGAAAGACTTCGCGGCGAAGGATGCCGGCATCGATCAGGGCCATGAAGCCGTTAACGAACATCTCCGAGCAGCCGTAGAGTCCGGCGGTAAAGGGAGTGGCATTTTCGAGCGAGGCGCCGAGCGCCTGCAGGGCCTCGCGGTAGGCTGCGTTGTTGCGATCGCGCACGATGAGTGCCTGGGCAATCGCATCCCCGAGCGAACCGATGCCGATCTGCAGGGTTCCGCCATCCTTGACCAGCGAGCTCACGTGCAGGCCGATGGCGTAGTCGGTTTCGTCGATCTTCATGTTGGGCGCGGAGAAAATGGTGTGCGTACTCACCGGGTCCGACACGATGGCATCGACTTCTGATTCGTCGATCAGCGCATCGTTCTCCATGAAGGGCATTTGGCGGTTGACCACGAGCACGCTGTAGATGGGGCGGCCGGCCTGGCGCATCAGGCGGATGAGGTCGACGCTGACGTCCGGATTGGAGCTCAGCGAATACTCGGTCTTGCCGCCCCGTTCGCGAACGGCGACTGCCTGGGCGACCACATTCACGCCCTGGATCATCATGTCCCGCGCCACGTGGGTGTAGTTGGACGACAGGTAATGCTGTTGGGCGTAGTCGTTGTGCAGGTACTCACCCGACTTGTAGAAGAACTCCGTGACCTGGATGTTTTTTGGCAGCAGGCCCTTGTGGCGGTCGCGGACATAGTCGAGGTCGGGGTAGTCGCCAAAGACCCGCTCCACGAAAGGACCCAGGAAGCGGGCTTCCATGTCACTGTGAGCGGTGGGCTTCTCAAGGGAGAGCGCGGTAAAGATGCGCAGCGACAGCAAGGGATCGTTACGGACGCGGCGGTAGAGCGCGTTGACCCAGGGATTGGGCTTGCCGATACCGAGCGGGATGCCCAGCGTGAGATGCGGGCCCGTGCGGGCGATCAGGTCATCCAGACAGTCGTCGATATGATCGAAATGGCGGGCCATCAGGGCAGTCCTTTATATTTTGGGGCGGGTATCGGGTGGGCCATCAGGCGCCGTTTCCGTCACTTTAGCGGAGGCCGGGCCGAAAGTTCGTGCACGGCCGGCAGATGGCCGCAAATCTTCTCCGAAGGCAGGCGGCAACGTCCACTCCGGGTACGGACTCTTCGTGCCTGGCGAAGTGCCGGGCGACAGGTCCATCGCCAACAAGGACAAGGGTGTCGTTACCGTGTGCCGGTGCTCCAATAGCGGGCCAGGCGGCCACGGCCTGTCCGGTCACTACGGAAGAAGCTCTGACGGCGGTGGCCGGCCCGGCTATAATGCGCCGACTTTTTTGCCCATCGGCCTCCGTTACTGTGCTCAAAGCTCGCCAACTGGCTGTCTCCCGTGATGACCGCATGCTGTTCCGCGGCCTCGGATTCCGGCTTTCTCCGGGGCAGGTGATTCAGGTGGCGGGCCCCAATGGCGTGGGCAAGACCACGTTGCTCAGTATTGTCGCCGGTCTTTGTCCGGCAGAGGCAGGAGAGCTCTGGTGGCAGGATCGCCCTGTCGCTGATGACATCGCCGCCTTCCGTTCGGCCTTCACCTGGCTCGGCCACCATCCCGGCCTCAAGCTCATGCTTTCCCCCCGCGAAAACCTGCACTGGCTGCTCGGGCTGCGGGGCGTTTCGGTCAGTGACGCGTTCATCGTCGAGGCGCTGGAGCGTGTCGGCCTGTACGGTTATGAAGACGTGGCAGTGGCCCGGCTGTCCGCCGGGCAGAAGCGCCGCGTGGCGCTGGCGCGACTTTTTCTCGAGAAATGCCCCCTCTGGATACTGGATGAGCCCTTCACGGCCATCGACCGGGCCGGTGTGAAGGAGCTGGAAGGGTGGCTGCGCGATCACGCTGCGGCCGGGGGCCTGGTGCTGCTGACTACGCATCATGAATTCGCCGCCGGCTTTCCGGTGACCCGTCTCGATGTCGCCGATTTCCGTCCCGATGACACAGGGGATGCCGATGACGCAGGGGAGGAAGGGGAATGAATCCCGTGTGGGCCCTGCTCGGTCGAGACCTGCGACTGGCGCTGCGACAGAGCGGCGACTGGCTGATGCCGCTGGGCTTCTTCCTGCTCGTCGTGATGCTGTTTCCGCTGGCAATCACGCCAGAGCCGGGAAAGCTGGCCGTCATGGCGCCCGGTGTGATCTGGGTGGGGGCATTGCTTGCCATGCTGCTCTCGCTGGACGGATTGTTCCGCCAGGATCTCGAGGACGGGTCCCTGGAGCAGTTGCTGGTGGCGCCGGCGCCCTTGCCGGCTCTGGTGCTGGCCAAGGTCGTCGCGCACTGGCTGCAGACAGGGTTCTGTCTCGTATTGCTGGCACCGGTCGCGGCCGAGATGCTGTTCCTCGACATGCACGTCCTGCCTGTCCTGGTGGCAACGTTGCTGCTGGGGACGCCGGTGCTCAGCCTGATGGGTGCCATTGCCGCCGCCCTCACGGTGGCCTTGCGTCGCGGTGGCGTGCTGGTGCCGCTCATTACGTTGCCGCTTCTTGTTCCCGTGATTGTTTTTGCCACAGGGGCGGTACAAGCGGCGGCGGCCGGCATGCCGGTCGCCGGCTATCTGGCGCTGTTGGCTGCTTTCCTGGTGCTGGCACTGACGCTGGTGCCCTTTGCCGTGGCGGCCGCATTGCGAATTGCAGTGGGTGGATGAGTCCGTCCTGTGGACGGTGATTGAGAGGTACTGGAATGTTCAAGGCAGTCTGGAACTACATCCAGCGCACGGTCAGCCCACGTCATTTCTATGACATCGGCGGACAGTGGTTGCCGTGGCTGTGGGTGGCGGCCGTGCTGCTGCTCGTGGCCGGCAGCGTGTGGAGCCTGGCCATTGCCCCGGCGGATTACCAGCAGGGCAACAGCTATCGCATCATTTTCATCCATGTGCCCGCCGCCAGTATCGCCATGGGCGGCTATGTGCTGATGGCCGCCTGTGGCCTCATCCATCTGGTATGGAAGGTGAAGACCGCTGAAATGGTGGCCCGCTCCGTGGCGGCGATCGGCGCCTGGTTCTGTTTCGTTGCGCTGTTCACAGGCGCCGTGTGGGGCAAGCCGACCTGGGGCACCTACTGGGTCTGGGACGCGCGCCTCACGTCCATGCTGATCCTGCTGTTCCTGTATTTTGGCGTGATTGCCCTGTATTCGGCCTACGAGAACGCGGCCAGTGCCGGCAAGGCGGCCGCCATCCTGGCGCTGGTGGGTGTGGTGAACCTGCCCATCATCAAGTACTCGGTGGAGTGGTGGAACACGCTGCACCAGGGCTCCACGTTCCGCCTGACCGAACGTCCGACCATGCCGCCCGAAATGTACCTGCCACTGATCATCATGATGCTGGGCTTCTATGCCTTTTTCGGCGCTTGCCTCGTGGCCCGGACGCGCAATGAGATCCTGCACCGCGAGCGTCGGTCGCAATGGGTTCGTGAGATCATTCAGGGTGAGGCGGGGAGGATGCGCTGATGTATTTCGATTCGTTGGCGGACTTCCTCGCCATGGGCAAACATGCCCCCTATGTGTGGAGTGCCTACGGCGTGACCTTCGCAGTGGTACTCTGGAACGTGCTCCAGCCCTGGCGCACCCGTCGCCAACTTATCCAGGAGCAGGCGGCGCAGCTGCGCCGTGAAAAAAAGGGTGCCACCCCGCGGGGTGGTGCTGTTGCGCCGCGGGATGGCGCCCCCGAGAACCGGTAAATCACCATGAGTTTCGCCCTGACCCCCAAGCGCAAGAAGACCCTGTTCATCCTGCTCGCCGTGATGGTGGGTGTGAGTGTGGCAGTCGGCCTCGCGCTCTACGCGCTGCGCCAGAACCTCAACCTCTTCTATACGCCAACCCAGCTCGTGCAGCACGAGGCCCCCGAGGGCCGTCGCATCCAGGTCGGCGGACTGGTCATGAAGGGGTCGCTGCAGCGCTCCCCCGACTCACTGGCGGTGCGCTTTACCATTACCGACCTCAAGAACCAGGTCGACGTCACGTTCACCGGCATTCTTCCCGACCTGTTCCGCGAGGGGCAGGGCATCGTGGCCAATGGCCGCTACGAGAACGGCGTGGTGGTAGCCGAGGAAGTGCTGGCCAAGCACGACGAGAATTACATGCCGCCGCAAGTGAAACATGCCATCGAGGAGGCAGGTCATCCCGCCGGCAAGTGACGCGGACCTCTCAGGAATATCGGGCGGCAATTCGCATGCAGCGAGTGCGGCATATCGCAAGGTGGTGGGGCAAGTCGTCCGCCAGGCCGTCGTGAAAAAGCCCGCTGCTGCGGGCTTTTTTTATCGTGGGGCGATTTCCCCCCGGGCTGGCAGCGGCCCGCTGCGGTAATCGGGCGAATGCCCTGACCTGCGCGAGGCCATCGAAGGCGTGCGTCAGGGCGCGCAACAGGCGGGCATCCGTGACCGGTCCGCGGATGCACTGGCAGCACGCTCCGGGTTCCGCGCAGGATTGATCAACACGACCCGATCGCGTCGCAGTCTCCCGCTCCTTTTACTTCCATTCGCCACGCAGGGAGCGCACCCGCTCTTCCAGCGCGGCGGGTGACGCTTCAGCCGCATCCACGGCAGGGCCGACGGTCACCGCCACGCGCGAACGGAAACGGCGCGGAAACTTCGTAAAGGCGGCGCCACCCTTGCGGCTCGAGAAGCTGCCCCACATGCCTTGCAGCGCCATTGGAATCACCGGGACCGGGGTGCGTTCCACAATGCGCTGGATGCCGTTCTTGAAAGGGTAGATTTCGCCGGTGTCGGTAATGCGGCCCTCCGGAAAGATGCAGACCATCTCGCCATTTTCCAGGGCTTCTGCGATGTCGTCATAGGCCTTTTCGAGCAAGGTAGGGTCAACCTTGGCCGATGCGATCGGGATCGCCCGTGCGGTGCGGAAGATGAAGTTCAGGACCGGATTGCGGAAGATGTTGTGGTCCATTACGAAGCGCGGCGGGCGGCGGATGGCCGTGGCCAGGATCAGCGCATCGAAGAAGCTGACGTGGTTGCAGACCAGCACGCAGGCCCCTTCCTCCGGAATGGCGTCGACATTCTTACGCTCCACCCGGTAGAAGATGCTCATGAACATCCACACCAGGAAGCGCATGAAGAATTCCGGCACCAGCGTGAAGATGTAGATCGAGACCACCGCCGACAGCAGCGCCGTAATGGCCAGCAGGCCCGGCAGGCTCACGCCCGCCTTGAGCAGGACCACAGCCATCACCGAGGCAACCACCATGAAAAGGGCATTGAGGATGTTGTTGCCGGCGATGACGCGCGAGCGGTGGCCGGGTTCCGAGCGCTCCTGCACCAGGGCGTACAGCGGCACGATGTAGAAGCCCGAGAAGACACCCAGCCCCAGGAAGTCGACCATGACGCGGGAATTCCCCGGAATCGCGAGAAAGGCGGACAGGGTTTCTGCCGTCGGCATGCCGTGAACGTGGTGTTGGGTGGCAAACCAGATATCCACGCCGAAGGCAGTGAGGCCGATGGCACCAAAGGGCACGAGTCCGAGTTCCACCTTCTTGCCCGACAACCGTTCGCACAGCAGGGAGCCGATGCCGGTGCCGACCGACATCGTGGTCGTCAGGAGGATGGCGGCGGTCTCGCTGCCCGCCAGGACGTCCTGCGTCAGCGCCGGGATGTTGGACAGCATCGTGACGCCGTAGAACCAGAACCAGGAAATGCCGAGTACCGACAGGAAGATAGTGCGGTTCTCGCGGATGAAGGACAGATTGCGTTGGGTTTCGCTGACAATGTTCCAGTTGATCCGGAGGTCCGGAGAGGTCACGCCGGTACGGGGAATGGCGAGCGCCGACAGGAGCCCCAGCACCGCCACCACCACAATGGCGATGCTCACCGCGTGGATGCCGTAGTTCGGCATGGCAATGAGGCTGCCGCCCAGAATGGAGCCGAAAAGGATGGCGAGCGAGGTGCCGGACTCCACCAGACCGTTACCCCCGACCAGCTCTTCGGTGCGCAGCGTCTGCGGCAGGATGGAGTACTTGATCGGCCCGAAGAACGTGGAGTGAATGCCCAGCAGAAAGAGGGCGGCTGACAGGTAATAGAGGTTGTCAGTGAAAAAGCCGGCGCAGGCGATGGTCATGATCACCACCTCCAGCAGTTTGACCGCGCGGATCAACAATGCCTTGTCGTGGGCTTCCGCCAGTTGGCCGGCCGTGGCGGACAACAGGAAGAAGGGCAGGATGAAGACCGCCTGGCACAGTGGACCTCGGATGTTTTCACTGATGGTCAGGCCGAACAGGACCAGTGTGCCGATCTTGAACGTCAGCAGGTTGATCAGGGCCTGCTTGAAGACGTTGTCGTTGAACGCGCCGAGGAACTGGGTCGTGAAGAAAGGCAGGAAGCGGCGGGTCTTGAGGAGGCTGAACTGGCTGCTCATGGACTATCCCTGGAGAAAAGATGATGGCCCTGATTCAAAGACCGGGCGCGCCGCAAGCTTAAAGAAGGCGGGGCGGGCAAGCCAGCCATCCTGGCGTCGCTCCGGTGCGGTTCCGGACCCGGGCGGGTACACGCCTCCGGAGCGGCTCTGCTGTGGATCCGGCACCGTTCCGATGCGGCGGCAGGGGTTCCGGCAGGGGAAGGTGAAGCTGCTATGATCGACGCTTGCCGAACAAGGGAGAGCAGGCGGGAGTGAGTCAGCGCGGCGCGGGACGGATGCAGAGACGGAAGTGGCAGTTGCTGCTTGTGTTGCTCTTGCTCGCGCGTCCCGCGGCGGCGGACAAGACGGTCGATGTTGCCATCAACGGAGTGTCGGGAGATTTGCGGGACAACGTGGAGGCCTATGTCGGCCGGGTCGGCTCAGACGACCTGGCGAGCTGGCGCTCCACCCGGACCCGTCTGTACGGCACGGTTCAGGAAGCCCTGCGCGCGATGGGCTATTACCGTCCCCAGGTCGACATCAGCAACGACGGCAAGAGCGTCGTCATCCGCATCGCGCCGGGCGAGCCGGTCGTGGTGCGAACCCTGCATCTGACATTCAAGGGCGATGCGTCCACCGATCCGGCGTTCATCGCGCTGCAAAAAAAGCTGCCGCTGCATGAAGGGGATATCTTCCATCACGGGCACTACGAGGCGCTCAAGACGGCGGTTCACAATCTGGGCGTCGAGCATGGCTACTTCGACGCCGATTGGGAGGTGCATACCGTCGATGTCGATCCGGTGGCGCGAACCGCCGACGTCGAGCTCGTTTATGCGAGTGGCGCCCGTTACCGGTTCGGCGCGGTGACCTTTGCCAAGACCACGGGTGGCCCGGCGGATGACCTGCTGCGTCCGGACCTGCTGCGGCGCTTCTGCACCTTCAAGGAAGGCGAGCCCTACGATGCCGACCGGCTCATCAAGTTCAACCGGGCCCTGCTCGACTCGCGCTTTTTCAGCGAGGTGCGTGTTCATGCTGCCCGGGAGCGCGCGACGGACAACACCGTTCCCATCGAAGTGACCCTGGCCGCAAGCAAACCCAATAACGTGGATGTCGGCCTTGGCTATTCGACCGACGTGCGGGAGCGGGTCACGCTGAAATGGCAGCGCCCGCTTGTCAATGACAGGGGCCACAGCATTGAAGTCGGCACCGAGGTGTCGCCGGTGCGTTCGAGTCTCGATGCCAAGTACACGGTACCGCTGACGCATCCGCTCAACGATACCCTACAGTACCTTTACGGCGTACGTCGTGAAGAAGTCCAGGATGTGGTGACGTGGAATACCGTGGTCGGTGTGCAACGGCAGATCAAGGCGGACAACGGCTGGCAGCGTACCTATTCGCTGCGCGCGCTGCGCGACACGACAGAGACCCCGATCGATACGGTGAAGAAGGACCTGGTGTTGCCCGGCATCGGATTCGACCGGGTGAGATCGCGTGGCGGAGTGGATCCGAGCTGGGGGGATCGCCAGTTCTATCAGTTCGAGACCGCCTCCACGGAATTCCTTTCCGATGCAAACCTGGTGTCGATGCGCGCGGGCTGGCGCTTGCTCAGGACCTACGAGGGGCGCCACCAGATCCTGTTGCGCGGAGACGCCGGCACCATCATCACGGACAATTTCAGTGATGTGCCGCAGTCCATGCGGTTCTTTGCCGGCGGTGACCAGAGCATCCGCGGGTATGCCTACAAGTCCGTCTCTCCGCATGATGCCAACGGCATTGCCATTGGAGCCCGCAACCTGCTGACCGGCAGCATGGAATACGATTACGAGTTCATGCCGCGGTGGCGTGGCGCAGTGTTCACCGACGTCGGGAACGCCTTTGACTCGCCCCGCGAACCCATGAAAGTGGGCTCCGGCTTCGGCATCCGCTGGGTGTCGCCGGTCGGCCCGATCCGTTTCGACCTTGCCTGGCCAGTCTCGGAGGCCAAGCAGAATCTGCGTATCCATTTCTCCATGGGACCCAATCTCTGATGTGGCATCACCATGTTCGCCGTGCCGGCCGCCATCTGTGGCGGGTCATCCTCGTCTGCCTCGTGCTGGCGATGGTGGCGGCTGGCGCCGTCCTGGCGGTGCTTGGCAGCGAGACCGGCAGCCGGTGGTTGTTGACGCAGGGGCTGGAGATGCAGCGCAGCATCGAGGCCCGCTATGAAGGGGGCACCTTCCTCGGCGGGCTGCAGTTGGCCGATGTGCGCTACCGGTCGGCGAAGACGGACGTCCGGATCCGTCGTCTGATGGCGCGATGGTCGTTGTGGGGGCTCTTGCGTGGCCAGGTGGTCGTGAGCCGGCTGGCGCTCGAAGAGGTGGACCTGCGACGCATGGCGCCGCCGTCACCGGACAAGACGGTGTTGCCGGTGTTGATTCTGCCCTTCGGACTTCATCTTGAATCCGGGACGGCAGTGGGGGTCCGGTACTGGCCCTGGGGCGCCACACATCCCTATGCACTGCGCAATCTCGCCCTGGCCGACGCGATATGGCGGGGCACCCATGTGCGTTTTCATTCATTGCAGGCGGATCAGGATCGCATCGGCCATCTGGCCCTGGCCGGATGGATCCAGTTGCGCGGCGGCTATCCGCTGGAGGCGAAGGGCTATCTGACTTACCTCCCGTTCAGGGACAAGGGCTGGGGCGACGTCGAGGTATCCCTGTCCCGTCAGGTCGACGATCTCGGCGTTGATCTTCATCTTGCCCGTCCGGCCGCCGTCGAGGCCCATGGGCGGATTGCGACTCTTGAACCGCAGCTACCCTACCAGGCGGAAATGAAGTGGCGGGGCGTGAATCTCCCCTGGTGGTCGGACCAATCCCTGCAGAGTGATGAGGGGCACCTTCGCGTCGCAGGAAACAAGAACGGCCTGCATGGCAGCGGTGCGGCGCGGATTGAAGGGCGTCACGTGCCTGCCGGGCAGTACCGGCTGGATGCGCAGACCGATTGGCGCTCCGCCAGGATCGGGTCTCTGGACTTCACCGGTCTCGGCGGCTCGGCGCATGTGACAGGCGACATCGGGTGGCAGGCGGGGCTCTCCTGGGCTCTTCACGGGCGGATGCAGGGGGTCGACCTGGCACGCAAGTGGCCGGTTCCCCGAGTGGTCCTACCTGTTATCAGCGGCAATACGGATTTCTCTGGTAAGACCAGTGCAAAAGGATCCGAGATCCATGCGGCGCTGTCCCTGGCGGGTGGCGAGCACTGGGAGGTGACGCAGCGGTCGTCTTCCTGGGCCTGGGATATGGGGGCCCGTCAGGAACTCACAGCGCGCTGGAAAGGAGTGACCCGTACCCTTGATGGTGGTCGTACCATTGCGTCGGAGGGTGGGCACCTCGATGCCTTCGGCAGCCGCGACCGGTGGCAGGCCCAGGTGGATGGCCAGGTGGGCGGGGGCGGCCTGCCGTCCGGACAATGGGTGGCGACGCTCCAGGGTCAGGGGCGCAAAGCCTCGATTCCCCGTCTGGACTACCGCGGCGATGCCGGCGGACTGGGATTCCAGGGTGAGCTGGAAATTGCCTCGCCCCTCCGGTGGTCGGGACAACTGATGCTGGACCATTTTGCCAGTGGCTGGCTCTTTCCAAAGTGGTCTGGCCAGTTATCAGGCCAAGTGACAGGTCAGGGTGAATGGGGAAATGGCCGCCGTAACTTCAGCCTGTCGTCGGTCCATCTTGAGGGCGGGCTTCGCGATCAACCCTTCCGGCTGGACGGGCCGGTGGATGTTCAGTTGGCGGAAGGTGACTGGCCCTCGGTTCACAGCGGCGGACTCACCCTGCAATGGGGGCGTGATCATGTCTTCGCGACCGGAGGCCTGAAGGAAGGGCAGTGGGATCTCGCGACGCAGTTCCAGTTGGCGGACATCGCACTCATTGCGCCAGAGGTGGCCGGTGGTGTGGACGGGCAACTGACCGTGGACGGGCCGCAGCGGCGGCCCGACGTGCAGGTTCACCTGACAGGCACCGACCTGGCGACGTCAGCAGTGTCCGCGCACGACGTGCGCGTCGATGCCACGGTGCAATCCCTGGGAGAGAAGTCCAGCCAGATCGCGGTGTCCATTGATGGTATGACCACGTCCGGCGGGCGCGACCTGGGTCGTTTATCGCTGTCGGTCGACGGTACGCGCGACCGGCAGTCGCTGGACTGGCGCCTGGACCAGAACGCCGTGCAGGGACACGGAGCGTTGTCCGGGGCATTGGTGGATGACGGATGGCAGGGGCGTATGGATAACGGCAGCGTCACCGTGGCCGGGATTGAATGGACCCTGGCGGCGCCCTTTGACCTGCGCTGGCAGGGCATGGCGCGGCAGCTCACCCTGGCACCCCATTGCTGGACCAGTGACGACGCGAAGTTCTGCAATGAAGAGGAAGCCCGCGTTGGCGAGGCGGGCCATCTGCGTCTGGCGCTTTCAGGGTTGTCGCTCGAACGGTTGCACGACTTCTGGCCCGAGGGTCTGGAGGTTGCCGGCCAGGTTCATGGCCAGGCCGCTGGCGACTGGGAGCCGGGGCAGACGCCGTCACTCAAGGCAGGCATCGAGGCCGATAAGGGGCAAGTCAGGCTGCTCCGCGACGAAGGACTTCCTCCCATCGTGCAGACATTTGACCGCATCGGCGTGACCACGGATGCGGGGCTGGCCTCCGTGGATCTGGGTGTCGACCTTGTGTCGGCGGACATGGGGCAGGGACAGGCCCGCGTGCATATCGATCCTCGTGCTCCCGGCAAGCCGCTGGTGGGCGATGTACGTCTCGACGGATTTCGCCTTGGTGTGTTTCAGCCCTTTTTCCCGGCACTGGCCACGCTGTCGGGGCAGTTGTCCGCCGCGGGCCAGCTGGGCGGCGTGCTGGAGCGGCCGGCGTTCGAGGGGCAAATCAGGATCGATGGTGGCGAGCTGGCGATGGTCCGGTTGCCGCTCCATGTGCGCGACCTGGTGACGCGCATCGATGTCCACGGGACCAGCGCCGAGATCAACGGGTCCATGAAGAGCGGCAACGGGGGTGCCACGCTGGCTGGCACGGCGGACTGGGCGGCGGATCCCCGACTGGCACTCACCCTCAAGGGCCAGCGCTTCCAGTTGAGTCAGCCGCCGGAGTTGCAGGCCGAGGTCAATCCGGACCTGGCGCTCGCCGTGGCTCCGCATCGTGTCGACCTGACGGGCAGCGTGACGGTTCCGACCGGGCGGCTCAATCTCAAGCGCCTGACCGATCGCGCGGTGCCCTTGTCGACGGACGTTCGACTGGTCCGTGCGAGTGATCGCGAGGCAGTGCAGGTAACGGGTCAGGTGCAGGACTGGAGTATCAACGCCGATATCCGCCTACTGCTGGGCGATGATGTCTACTTTCAGGGGTTCGGCGTCACGGGCCGGCTGGAGGGCGGGCTTCGCATCCTCCAGGAGGGGCGACGCGGCCTTGAAGCCTCGGGCGAGGTGGCGCTCGACAAGGAGTCCCGCTACGAGGCCTACGGCCAGCGCCTCCAGATCCGTCGTGGCCGCCTCATCTTTGCCGGTAATCTCACCCAGCCGGGTCTCGACGTGGAGGCCATCCGCACGGTGGATGACAAGGTGGTGGGTGTGCGCGTGGAAGGACGGGCCAACCAGCCGGAGGCGACGCTCTTCTCCGATACGCCGATGTCGCAGGAAGAGATGGTCTCCTATCTCGTACTGGGTCGCCCGCTGGACACCTCGGGGCGCCCGGATGGCGGCGGCAGCCTCACGGCGGCGGCGGCAGCCATCAAGCTCGGGGCGACCGGTGCGGGTGGTGTGGGACTGACGAATCGTGTCGGCGAAACGCTGGGCATTTCCGATTTGT
>DASSUO010000099.1:0-55292 GCA_035706925.1 Moraxellaceae bacterium | reverse complement strand
TCCGGGCAAGTCCGGGCACGGGCGCGAAAAACGGAACCGGACAGGGCCGATTCCGCCGGAAAGGAACGGCAGGGAGGCTGGCTGGCCGGGGCTGGCATGGTAGCATACGCGGCTCTTTTTCAGCCCCGACGCCGGGGCCAGACGTACGGGGATGCCCATGAGCCAATTCTCTCTCGACAAGTCCAAGATCCGTTTCCTTCTCCTGGAAGGCGTGCACCAGAACGCCCTGGACGTGCTCAAGGCCAACGGCTACACCAACATCGAGTACCTGAAGACGGCCCTCGACGAAGACGCCCTGGTCGAGAAGGTCAAGGACGCCCACTTCCTCGGCATCCGTTCCCGCACCCAGGTCACCGAGCGCGTACTGGATGCCGCGAACAAGCTGATCGCCATCGGCTGCTTCTGCATCGGCACCAACCAGGTAAAGCTCAAGGCCGCGATGGAAAAGGGCATTCCCGTTTTCAACGCGCCTTACTCCAACACCCGTTCCGTGGCGGAACTGGTCCTTGGCGAACTGATCCTCCTGCTGCGCGGCATTCCCGAAAAGAACTTTCTGGTGCACCGCGGCGGCTGGTCCAAGTCGGCAGAAGGCTCCTGGGAAACCCGTGGCAAGACGCTCGGCATCGTCGGCTACGGCAGCATCGGTTCGCAGCTCTCCGTGCTGGCCGAATCCCTCGGCATGCAGGTGATCTACTACGACGTCGTTACCAAGCTGCCGCTGGGTAATGCCCGCCAGGTCACGTCCATGGACGAGCTGCTCAGCACGGCCGACGTCGTCACCCTGCACGTGCCCGAGCTGCCCTCCACCAAGAACATGATGCGGGCCGAGCACTTCGCCAAAATGAAGAAGGGCGCCATCTTCATCAACGCCGCGCGCGGCACCTGCGTGGACATCGAGGCACTGGCCGAGGCCATCAAGACCAAGCACCTGAACGGCGCTGCCATCGACGTGTTCCCCAAGGAGCCCAAGGCCAACGATGAAATCTTCGAATCCGCGCTGCGCGGCCTCGAGAACGTCATCCTGACCCCGCACATCGGCGGTTCCACACTCGAGGCGCAGGCCAACATCGGCCTTGAAGTCGGCGAGAAGTTCGTGCGCTACTCCGACTCCGGCACCACACTGTCGGCCGTGAACTTCCCGGAAGTGGCCGTGCCGCTGCAGCCGGGCAAGCACCGCCTGCTGCACATCCACCGCAACGTGCCGGGCGTGCTGGCCAACATCAACCGCGTGTTCGCCGAGAACAACATCAACATCGCTTCGCAGAGCCTGATGACCAACGAGGCCATCGGCTACCTGGTAATGGATGTCGACAAGGAATACTCCAGCGTCGCACTGGAAAAGCTCCAACAGGTCGACGGTACGATCCGTTCCCGCGTGCTGTTCTGAACGACCGCGCCCCTGCGGCGCGTGTCACTAAAAAAAGGCCGGTGATCCCGGCCTTTTTTATTTATTACGCCACCTCGTCGGGCGGGCCCCTGGCTACCACTCAGCCACCACCATCGGCGCTCTCGTCACGCTCGCGCATTGCGTGCTCGATACGCCGGTCCGGCACCAGCCAGAGCAGCGCCACGCCCACAAAGATGACCTGCGCCAAGGCCGGCGACCACAACGCAACACCAATGGAAACGGCATAGAGCAGCGGCGAGGACTTTCCCTTGCGGTCATTGCCCAGCGCGCGCCCCAGCAGGGAGTCCTCGCCCTCGCCGCGCACGATCACCGTCTGCAGGATCCAGTAGGCAATCGCGGCCATCAACAGCACCCCTCCGTAGAATGCCGTGGGCAGCGGGGCAAAATGGTTCTCGCCCATCCAGCCTGTGGCAAAGGGAAAGAGCGACAGCCAGAACAGCAGGTGAAGATTGGCCCAGAGCACAGGGCCCGTCACGCGGCAGCTGGCCTGCAGCATGTGATGATGGTTGTTCCAGTAGATGCCGACATAGACAAAGCTGAGCACATAGCTCAGGAATACCGGCAGCAGCGGCGCAAGTGCGGCAAGGTCTTCGCCGTGCGGCACTTTCATCTCAAGCACCATGATGGTGATGATGATGGCGAACACGCCATCACTGAAGGCTTCGAGCCGGCCCTTCTCCATGTCATTCTCCTGCTACTGTCACGGATGCGACATTACCGGAGCGCGCCCGGAAGGGGAAACGGCGGGCTTCGCGGGCCGGGCCTGCAAGACCCGGAGCCTCGAGACGCGATCGCTCGCGCATCTGATCCGGCGCAAGACGTTTCCCGCCCGGACGGCTACGCTTCAACACAGGTGCGACGGCGCCCTTTCCGGCATCCGGACCAAATCCGCCAGCGAGAACGGCCATGAAACGACTGACCCTGCCCCTGCTCCTTGTCGCAAGCCCCGCCCTTGCCGATACCGATTTGTGGCTGGATGCCTATGGAGGCCACGTCAGTCACGAAACAGGCACCCTCAGCCTGTACCAGGACAACCTGCTCAGTGCCGACAACGCCGCTCACTTCGACTTTGATCCGAACCTGCGCCCCATGAACGGATTGCGCCTGCGTGTGGATACCACGCCCATCCCGTTCGGCTTCGGAATCGACTTCGGCTATACACATGTCCATGACCCGCGCGCCGACTTGCGGCTGCTTCCGGTGACGCTGGGCGTGACGCTACCGTCGGACCTGACGCTGGCGCGGGGCTCATACGGATCGCTGCATCCCATCGGCATGGTGGGCTTCGTCGTCACCGCGGTAGATGGCTTTGTGAGGGCCGGCCCGATTGTGTCGAGCGTGAACGACAACACCTGGTCCGGACGCGGAGGCCGACTGGGCGCCAGCGCCTCACTCGGCCTGGAGTGGCGGCTGAATCCCGCCATATCGCTTTTCAGCGAATACCGTTATCAGCAGATGCGCTTCCACCTTGAACACACCAACGATCCGGTTCTGCCCACGACGCGGCTCGAGACCACGGGAGACATTCGCAACGATGCCATCCTCTTCGGTCTGACCTTCCGTTTGCTGCATCAGGTCAGCCCCACGGCGCTGCGCCCGGCCACTGACGGGCAGGCCGCCTCCCCGCCATCGACCTGACAGCGGCGCCTCATCCTGCCCGACGATGACGGGAGATCAGCGCCAGGCCGCGCAAGGCGAGTCCTGCCGCCAGCACCACGCCCGCAATCACGTAAACCCTCGTTTCGAATTGCGTCATCAGGGCAAGTGCGATCGCGAGACCCAGCACCGGAAGTACCGGCCAACGCCCGACGTGTAACGGAACCAGGAAGGCCCGTCCGTCAGGGGGCGCCGTGAAACGAAGCCGAATGACGGCGGCATGCACCAGGACAAATACCGCCAGGACACCCAGCGACGCCACACTGGCCACAATGGCGACATCACCCAGCGGCAACAGGGCGCATGACACGGCGAACAGCAACAGGCCGGCCACCCACGGGGTCTGACGCCGGGTCGAGAGCCGGGCGAGTTCCGCCGGCAGCGCCCCGTCGCGCGCCATGCCATAGAGAAGCCGGCTCACGGCCACCAGGGAGATCAGTGCCGTACTGGCGGTCGAGAATAATGCGGATACGGCGAGAACCGGACCCAGCCCGGGCGCCACCACTGCCGCCGCCGTGGTGAGCGGCGAGGCACTCCCCGCCAGGGTCGCCGTCGGCACCAGCGCCAGCACCACCCAGGCCACCAGCAGATAGATTCCCGACGTCAGCACGATGCTGAGCAGCACGGCATGCGCCACATCGCGATGCGGTGTTCGCGCTTCTTCAGCCAGATTGGCCACTTCCTCGAAACCGATATACACGAAGAACATGAGCGCGGCGCCCGCGAGCACGGCGGGCGTCGCCGTGACCGGCGGCAGACTCACCAGGGACAGCACGTCCACGCGCCAGAACCCGGCCGCGATGAGCAATAGCAAGCCGCCCACTTCAACGGTGACGACGACCGTGCTGGCCCAGGTGGCCTGCCGGATGCCGGCGAGATTGATCAGCGTACACAGCGCCAGCAAGCCCGGCGCGGACATCATGACGGGAATGTCCGCAAAGACGCGCAGATAGCCCCCAAAGGCCAGTGAGACGGTTGCACAGGTGGCCGCAGCATTCAGCGCCATGAGCATGCCCGCCATGGAGGACAACAGAGGCCAGGCCGGAAAGGCTTCCTTGAGGAAGTGGTACTCGGCACCGGCACGCGGAAACCGCGAAATGAGCTCCGCATAGGAGAGGCCGGTGAGCAGTGCTGCCACGCCGGCGAGGACAAGACTGACCCATACGCCATTGCCCACCATGCCGGCAGCGGCGCCAAGAACGGAATAAATGCCCGCGCCCACGATGGTCCCCACACCATAAACGGTGAGCTGGAACAGGCTCAGCGAGCGATTCAATCCAGGCGACATGTCGGGATTCCGGAGAAAGCCCGAGTCTGCCTCAGCCCGGCCGCTCCGGCCATCGCAATGCCCCAGCCCCTTGTGCCAGATCAAGCGGCAGGTGAGGAGTGGCGCCCGGCGCTGCAACCGCGAGGCGGCGTGCCGGGGAGCCATTTGTTGGAGTCCTGTAAATCATCGCGGCGCTTTCCTATGAACGTGCCGCCTTTTAGACTCGACCGTCAGTTCATGGCCCGTGGGGCCACATCCGTCTCTGTCTCAGGAGGAGTCATGCGTTTGTCCCTGCGCCTGGCCGGCGCCCTCGCCATGGCCGCTTCACTGTTTGCGCCCGTGGCCCTGGCGGCCAGGCCCACGATCGCCGTCCTGCCCTTCAGCATCGACAAGGACGTCGTGGTTCGCGACGGCCACAATGCCTTCACTGCCACGATCGAAGACCAGACACCGCTGCTCAGCAATGAGCTGATTCAGCAACTCGTGGCGACGCACAAGTTTGATGTGCTGGAGCGCGCACGGCTCGACGACATACTGGCCGAAAAGGATCTCGCCCACGGCGACTATGCCGCGCCGGAAGAAGCCCCCAGGCTGGCCAAGCTCCTGGGCGCTGACTACCTGGTGGTCGGGCGCATCGAAGACCTGTCCGGATCCAGCGAAGAAAAGTCCCTGCCATACAGCTCCCGCACTTACGTGCTGCAACGTGCCCGCATCGAGATGTACCTGCGCATCGTCGATGCGCGCACCGGCCGTATCGTCGCCGCCGAAAAGTTTGCCAGCGAAGCCCGGCTGCGCGATGCACGTGACAGCAACAGCATCGGCAAGCGCCTGGTGGAACGTGCCGCCCAGGACACGGTCGGCCGCATCATGGATTCCGTTTTCCCGCTGCGCGTGGCGCGGATCGAGGGCTCCCGCCTCTTCATCAATCGTGGCAACGACGGCAGCCTGCGGCCCGGCGACACGCTGGCGGTTCTCGCGCAGGGCGCCCCCCTGCGCGACAGCGATACCGGGGAAGACATCGGCACGGCGGATTCCGAGGTGGCCCGCGCCACCGTCACCGCCGTGAACGCGCGCTACAGTGAAGCGGAGGTGACCGGCAACGCCTCCTCCATCCACGAAGGCATGCGGCTGCGCCCCGCCGAACCGGTGCCCGCCCCCGCGGCGGCGCCTGCCGACCTCCCCCCTGGCCCCCGCTGGTAACAAGGACCCGCCGATGTCGCCCTTCCGCCTGGCTGCCTTGTTGTGTGTACCCGCCATCCTCGGCGGCTGCGCCTCGACGTCCGTGTTTTCCCCCTACCCCGGGCAGGCAGCGCAGTACCGCGCGGCCCTGGACGCCGGGTCGCCGGACGCGGCCATCGCCCATATCGGGCACAAGACCACCTCTGCCGATGCCACGCTCTACCTCATGGAAAAAGGCCGTGTAGCGCAGCTGGCCCACCAGACCGACGTGAGTCGCGACGCGTTCGACCAGGCCATAACACGCCTGCAGGCCCAGGACGATCGCGCCACGATATCGGCGTCGCGTTACGCTGCGTCGGGAGCCAGCCTGCTCACCAATGACAATGCCCGTCCCTATGATGGCCGGACGTACGAGCGGGTATTCGTCCACCAGTACCAGGCGCTCAACTACCTGGCCTCGGGCGATGAGCAGGGCGCGCTGGTAGAGGTCCGTCGCGCCAATCAGGTGCAGGTAGACGCGCTGCACGCAAAAGAAAACCAGGTCGACAGTGCCCGACAGGAGGCCGAGTCCAAGGGCTTTGACGCCAATCGTTACAACGGCTATTTCAGCTCCATGGACGTCGCGGCCGGTCGTGTAAAGAGCGGCTTCCAGAACGCCGCCACTTTCTATTTGTCCGGACTCATTTATGAGGCGACCGGGGCGGTCAACGATGCCTTCATCGACTATCGCAAGGCGCTGGAACTGGTCCCCGACAACCCCTATCTGCAGCGTGACGTGGTGCGGACCGGACAGAAAACCGGGCTCGACGAAATCCGCACGCTGGCGCGCGCCCTCGGGCCGGTGCAGATCGCACCGCACAAGGATGAAGGCGAGCTGGTCGTTTACCTCGAAGAAGGCTACGTGCCTTCCAAAGTACCCGTCAGCATTCCCATCTGGACGTCAAAAACAGTCAACAACGTGAGCTTCCCGGTCTACAAGGACGCAACACCCCCCCACCTGCTGACGGTTCAGGTCGACGGACAATCGCTGCCGGCCGCCTTGCTGGTGGACACACGGGCACTCGCCGTTCGCAGCCTGAAGGACGAGGTGCCTGCGATGCTGGCACGCTCTTTCATCCGCCTGCTCACCCGGCAGACCGTGCAGCGACAGGCACGAGAGGCAGACAGCACCGGACTGTTCGGGCTGTTCACCACCGTCTACAGCCTCGTCGCGGAACAGCCGGACCTGCGCTCCTGGCTGACGTTGCCGGGAAGCGGCCAGGTCGTGCGCATTCCGCTGACCGCCGGCGTTCATCAGATGTCGTTGCCGGGCATGACGCCACAGGATGTGGCGATCAAGGCCGGCCGACCCACGCTCGTGCATCTGGTGGTCGTGCCGGGGAAGACCTACAGTCAGACTTACGCACTATAGGACGAACGGGTTGTGCGACCGGTCAACCCGCCGGCCGCAAAAACGCTGAACGAGTTGAGAACAGGTGTGCCCGGCGGGGCTGCCTCGTCCCTCCGGACGCCCTACGCGGAAACGGACATCAAAAGGAGAACCACATGAAACGCCTGTCCCTCATCAGCCTGCTGGGCGGAACGCTGCTGCTCGCCGCCTGCGCGACGGGCCCCTCATCCGACAAGCTCGTCAATTACCGTGGCGGCGAAATGAAGGGCGTCATCGAAGTGAAACGCTCCACGGTCGACCTGGCCGAAGGCGGCCTTCCGCAAGCCAAGGTCATCCTCGCCAATGACGCCGGTACCACCCAGAAGTTCGAATACAAATTCGTGTGGTTCGACAAGAACGACATGCCCGTCGACGACAACGAACGGCCCTGGCATTCCGCTACCATTCCCGGTCGTGACGAGATGACCATTTCCGGCACCGGCCCGAACGACAAGGCCCGCCGCTTCCAGATCCAGATCCGTGCCCCGAAAGGAGTGACCCCGTAATGAATCGTTCCCTGATCGCCCTGCCGCTGCTTGCGGCCGCCGCCCTTGGCCTGTCCGGCTGCGCCAATCAGGTGCAATATGGCGATGCCACCGCTGTCGAGACCGTCAACACCGATTTCGGCTCAACCGACCTGCAGATGATTGCCGAGAAGATGGTCGATGACCTGCTCGCCGCCCCTGCCATGGCCGATATCGCCCCGAGTGGCAAGCGCCCCATCCTGTTCGTCGATACCATCAAGAACAAGACGCTGGAGCACATCGATACCGAATCCATTACCGACACCATCAGCACCAAGCTGCTGAACTCGGGCCGGTTCCGTTTCGTGGATCGTACCAAGGTCGACGCCATTGCCCGCGAACTGGACTACCAGGCCAACAGCGGCATGGTCGACGAAGCCAAGTCCGTGAAGATGGGTCGCCAGGTGGGCGCGCAGTACATGCTCTACGGCAACTTCTCGTCCATCGTGAAATCGGCGGGCTCCACGCGCGACGTCTACTACAAGTTCACGCTCAAGCTCACCAACCTTGAGACCGGCCTCGTGGAATTCCAGTCCGAGAAGGAAATCCGCAAGACCCGGAAGAAGAGCTTTATCGGCGGTTGACGACGAAGCGTGGCGGCATGAGCGCCCCGGGTGGGTGCGCACCGCAAAAGAAAAGGGCAGGTCGATGACCTGCCCTTTTTTTCATGGCGAAAGCGTCAGTGCTTGCCGAGCGACAGCCAGCCATGGAGGAACGCCCACCAGCCCGCCAGCAATACGGCGACGATCAGCAACCAGGGCCACAGCGGCGCCTTCGGCGCATAAGGATCGCGAAGGGAGCGCTCTGCGCCTTCCGGCAACGCTGCGATACGCGTGAGCTCTGTGCCAAAGCCGATGGACAGGCGGGCCTGGGTGTTCACGGCCCAACCATTCGCATCGAGGATCGGTGCCAGATTGCGGCGACGCAGCTTGAACCACGCGAGCAGCATTGCCGGCCCGGAGAGCAGGAGCATTGTCCCCACCAGTGCCAGCGGCATCTGCCACCACTTGAGGGCAAGGAAGCTGCCGACCACTGCCGCGAAGGCAGTGCCGATTGCGCCCAATGCGAGGCCGATGGCAGCGAAGATACCGGCGAAACGGGCAATATCGAATGGCGCCTTGGCCGGTGCGGCGGCTGCCGCGGCCGGTGCCGCCGGTGGCGGCGCGGTGAGGGTGGAGCTCGTGCTTTCGGCGCCCTTGCTCACCAGATCCCCGGCGTGTGCGGTCACGGCCTGGTCGCGACTCGCCGCAAACTTCTGGACCTGCTCCGAGATCATGCGGCCGATGCGGCGGTAGGGCAGCCAGAACGCCTCGCGCACGCTGATGGCGTTCTGCACCATCTTCATGACCTGCGCATCCCAGTCACGGCCCTGCCGGTCGTAAAACACCCCGTTACGACCCACCATCAGGTTGCCTTCGTCGCCTGCCGTGACGGCGGCCACGATATTCATGCGCTCGCGCGTGCCCGTGGCATCAGGCGTGCGTCGCACGCATTCGCAATACAACAGGAAGCTGCCACTCGGACTTGCCAGGCGGGCGTGATCGTCGATCTTGCCAATTCGCACGACGAGGTCGCAGCTCTTGCCATCGATGTAGAGGGTGCCGGCCTGGAACACGGCCTTGTCGCGCCGCGCATAGAAATCACGCAGGGCGATGAAGTTGTTGAGCAGTGGCACGAGGTACTGCTGCATGCGCAACAGCTTGTCGAGGTCCAGCAGACTGTCTGCTTCGCCACTGACCGCGCGATCCGCCGCCACCAGCGCCAGCAGTCGCTCCTGCGCATCACTGCCGGCCAGCCACTCGATACGGTCCTCGGCAATCGGGCCGAGAATGGCGAGTGCCGGCTTTTCGGCCTGCCAGGCGACGCAGGGCGCACACTTTTCCTTGATCAGACGCCAGTCCTCAGGCGAAAGCGATTCACGCGCGCCCAGCAGCGGAACCACCACCGTCTCGCGGAAGGTGGCAACGGCAGCCGCCCAGGCAGGATTGAGTCCCCGCGCCAGCGGCAGTGATTCGCCGTGACCGATATCCGCCAGCGGCAGGCCAGCGGTTTCCTCCACATTCGCCAGATTGCGGGCGGCGAGTTTCACCAGCTCGGCTTCCTCGCCGTTCATGAGCGCACCGGCCCGCGCGTCGAAGGCGGCCAGCGCCACGCGGTGGAAATAGTCGTCGATTTTTTCCCGCAATGCGGCAACGGCGTCCAGCGCGGCCGCGGTTGCGTCGCCGAAGGGCTGCAGCGCGGTCTCGGCGCCACGGGCCTTCCACGCACGCACCGTCTCGGCCTGCGTGAAAAATTCCTTGATCTTGTCTTCGGACACGGCCGGCTCGCCACTGCGGTCGGTCTCGGCACCAAGAACGGCGATCACATCCGCAATCACGGCTTTCAGCGATTCGTCATCGGTGAACGTCGCCGGCACCAGACCGTCGCCGTTGGCCTCGTTGGCCGGAAAGAGGCGTTTCAGATCGTCCGTGTCGGCCACCGACACCTTGTCGTCCCCGGCGCGACCGACGATGGACAGGAGGTGCCGTGACGCGGCCGCCAGCAGCTTGCCGGCTTCGTCCTCGCCCAATGCCGACAGCGGCAACGGCTCCGCGCGGAACAGCACGCCGGGGTCGCGAAGACGCGACAGCGTCCAGTCGATGGCGGCCAGGAGCTCCGGCGCACGAATGCGACCGTCATGATCGAGATCGAGGTATTCGAGCGTGCGCTTGTCGAATTCGAGATCGGCGACCGGGCAGGCCAGCGCCGCCCAGAGCTTCTGGTCAAGGTGCTTGAGATTGGCGAGGTCGGCGGGGGTATCGATCTGGACCTGGTCGAAGCCACCGGCGCGGAAAAAGCGCCAGCGATGGGGCAATGTGGTCATGCGAGCTTCCTGTCAGCAATCACCGGGGCCACCGGGCCCGGCAAACCCGACGACTATGCCACCGGCACCCTGCCCCGGACCAGTGTTTCTGACAGGAGCCCGGTCACGAATTCCGGCCGCCCGGCCATGCCGCAACCGGTCTGTCACATTCCGGTGCGGCCGCCCTTGCTCTCCAGCATTTTTGCCAGCGCGGCATGCACGGGTTCGCGCAGGTCATCGCGCTCATTGGCCAGCTGGTGCGATGCCTCCGGCTCGAAATGTTCATGCTCGACACGGAATCGCGAGCGAACGAATTCGTTGTTGTAGCGCCACTCCACTGTTTCGTCGCGCCCCCCCTGCACCAGCAGCACGGGGTGGTCGCAGGCAGGCAGGTCGTGAATGCGCGCCACCCACTGCTTCAGTGCACCGATCCAGCCCATGGGGACCAGGTCATCCTGCAGCGGGTCCGTCTCGGCCACAAAGCGAAGGAAGGCGTCGTCGCTGGTGTTGCGGCGGAAAATGCGCGGCACCCCCTTCTGGAAATGGTGGACCAGCCACCAGCCCAACCGGATCTTCAGCCACTGCGCCGGGCGAACCAGCGGAGCGAGGAGCAGGACACAGGCGAAGGCAGGCGCCTGCCGGTTGGCACAGCGAGTGAGCACGTGATCCATCAGGATGGCCGCACCAGTACTTTGCCCGACACCATAGAATGGCTGCGGCAAGGCCGGGCCGTGCGCCGCGAGTATCTCCGCCAGCACCTCCTGGTAATGCGCGAAGTCGGCGATATCAATGCGCTTGCCGCTGGACAGACCGTGTCCGGGCAGGTCAAAGATGAACACGGCGAAACCGCGTGTCAGGCAGTCGCGGATGATGTGGCGATAGAGACCGGAATGATCCAGATAGCCATGAAGGATGAACACGCTCCCCCGCGCATCTGCCGGCAGGAACACATGCGCCACCACGCGATAGCCGTAGGCATCCACCCAGCCAAGAAATTGCCGGAGACCCGGGAATTCAGACTCGAGGTCGAGATGGTAGAAGCGTACGTAGTCCGCCAGCACCCCCGTCAGGGGCGCGTAGACATCGAGATCCAGTCGCCGCAGGTCGCGCTGGACGGCGGCGATGTCGAGGGCCGGAGAGGAGTGCGGCATGGATGCTCCGTGACAGGCATTTTGAGGGGGTTATAACATGGCAGACCCGGTGCCGCCGTGCCGGGACCGGCAGCAGGAGCCCCGAATGTCCCCACCGCGACGTCCTCCTCATCGCATCGTCGTCCTGACCGGTGCCGGCATCTCTGCAGAAAGCGGCATCCGTACCTTCCGCGCCAGCGACGGCCTCTGGGAAGAACACCGCATCGAGGACGTGGCCACGCCCGAGGGCTTCGCGCGTGATCCCGCCCTCGTGCAGCGATTTTACAACGCTCGTCGTGCCCGTCTGCGCGAGGCAGGCATACGCCCCAACGCCGCTCATGTGGCGCTGGCACGGCTGGAACAGGCGTATGGCGGCGAGGTCCTGATCGTGACGCAGAACGTGGACGATCTTCACGAGCGGGCGGGCAGCCGGCGCTTGCTGCACATGCACGGCGAGCTCTTTTCCATGTTCTGCACCCGGACCGGCAAGCGCTTTCGCATCGAGGATGACATTACGCCCTCAATGCGCTGCGCGTGTTGTGGCGAGACCGGGACGTTGCGTCCGGACATCGTGTGGTTTGGCGAGATGCCCTATCACCTGGACGAAATAGAGCAGGCCCTGTCGCGCTGCACCCTGTTCCTCAGCATCGGCACCTCCGGCAACGTCTACCCGGCCGCGGGATTCGTGGCGAGCGCGCGCCACGCCGGGGCGCATACCATCGAACTCAATCTGGAGCCGTCACTGACGCAGACCTCCTTCCATGAGCACCGCTACGGGCCCGCTTCGGTCGTCGTACCCGCCCTGGTCGACGAGCTCCTGTCGCCGGCAGGCCATGTCCCTCCTCCGCCGTCTCCCGCGCTGTAAATGCGACCTCACTTCCGCTCCGCAAAAGCGCCCGTCACGGCGCTGGCGCCATTCCCTTCATGAGGTCCTGCAGCGCCGCCTCGTCCAGCGTTTCGATTTCCAGCAGGCGCCCTGCTCCGGCCTCCAGCACCGATCGGCGCTCGCGCAACAGCGCGACGGTGCGATCGAACACCTTCTGCATGATGCCGCGCACCGCCGCGTCGATGGCCTGCGCCGTCGCCTCGCTGTAGGGGCGCGCTGTCGGGAAAAATTCCTCCTGCCCAAGGAAACTGCCCCGCTCCTTGTCATGAATCACGCAGCCCATGCCTTCATCCATGCCGTAGCGCATCACCATCGCGCGCGCGATGTCCGTCGCCTTGGCAAGATCATCCGCCGCACCGGTCGACAACGCACCGAACACAAGAACTTCGGCCGCGCGACCGCCCAGCAGCACGGCAATCTTGTCTTCCAGTTCTTCGCGACTCATCAGATAGCGGTCCTCGGTGGGTCGCTGGATCGTGTACCCCAGCGCCCCTATGCCGCGCGGAATGATCGACACCTTGTGCACGGCCACGTCAGCGCCGGGCAATGAAAGCGCCACCAGTGCATGGCCCATCTCGTGATAAGCCACCACCTTGCGTTCATGCGGATTGAGCAAGCGGTTCTTCTTTTCCAGTCCTGCGGTGATGCGCTCAATGGCCACGGTGAAATCCGCGAGCGTCACCTGCTCGCCTTTTCGCCGCGTGGCGACCGTAGCCGCCTCGTTCACCAGATTGGCGAGATCCGCGCCGGTAAAGCCGGTGGTGAGTGCCGCCACCTGCTCGATATCAACATCGGTGGCCACGTGGATCTTTGTGAGGTCGACGCGGAGGATATCGACACGTCCCTTGCGGTCGGGTCGGTCCACCAGGATCTGCCGGTCAAAGCGGCCGGCGCGCAGCAGGGCCGGATCCAGAATCTCCGGCCGGTTGGTCGCGGCCAGCAACACAAGTCCCGCGCGCGTATCGAAACCATCAAGCTCGGACAACAGCTGGTTCAGCGTCTGCTCACGCTCGTCATGCCCGCCGATGCCGGGAAACGCTCCGCGGGCCCGGCCCAGCGCATCAAGCTCGTCGATGAAGATGATGGCCGGCGCATGCTCGCGCGCCTGCTCGAAGAGATCGCGCACGCGGGCGGCACCCACGCCCACGAACATCTCCACGAACTCGGAGCCATTGATGGAGTAGAAGGGCACGCCGGCCTCGCCCGCCACGGCACGCGCCAGCAGCGTCTTGCCCGTGCCCGGCGGGCCCACCAGCAAGACACCCTTGGGAATGCGCGCCCCCAGTCGACCGTAGATCTGTGGTGCCTTGAGGAATTCCACGATTTCCTGAAGCTCGGCCTCGGCTTCGTCCACTCCCGCCACATCGCGAAAGGTCACCTTGGTGTCCGTCTCGACGTACACCTTCGCGCGACTCTTTCCGATCGTCGTCAGGCCGCCGAGGCCGCCCTTTTCACCCATGCGTCGCAACAGGAACGACCACAGGGCAAAAAACACCAGGGCAGGAATGACCCAGGACAGGACGTCGCGCAGAAAGGTGCTTTCGCGCACGCCGGCGAAGCGCACGTTATGTCCCTGAAGCTTGTCGGCCAGCACCGGGTCGACGCGAACCGTCATGAACGTGGACTTCCCGTTCACGGGCTGCACGAATGTGCCGTAGATCGCGTCCTGGGCAATGTCGATTTCCGCAATGCCGCCATGATCGAGGCGCTGCTCGAATTCGCTGTAGGGAATCACCGCCATGCCGTAGCGTTCCTGCCACCAGTCCTGGAACAGGAGGATGGCAAGGGCGGCAAAAGCGAAGTACCACAGGTGGAAACGGGGTTGCGGGTCCATGCACGGGCATCCAGGCAGGGCAGGAATCTTGCCCTCATGATAGCGCTCCGCCCCGGCAGCGGGTTGATGCGAAGCAGTCAGGACGCCATCTGGACCCGGTGACGCCCTGCGGGGGCATGGGAGTGGCGACGCCGGTCAGTCCTTGTCGGACTTGCGACGGCCCCGTCCTTGTCGCCGGTCGGGGCGCATGGACGTCTCCCGCTTCAGGGCGCGCCGCTCAAGGCCCGAGCGGCGGTCTCCGCCCGCGCGGCGCTCCACGCCGTCCCAGGTCAGGGGTAGCGACTCACCGGACGCATCATAGGCCGGCTCCAGATGAGTAATGAGACCGGCATTGGCCAGGGCCGCCTGAAAGCGGTTGCCCTGATCAACATCGAGGTCGGTGCGGACGACGCCGGGGAACGTGGAAACGAGCTCTGTCGCCTGCTCAGGGGCAATGCCGAACATGTTCGAGAGATTTGCGGCCACGAGCGGAGGACTCATGCCGGGCAGGAGCTTTCCTCGGTAAACCAGTCGGTATCGTTCTGCCATCCCTGATCCTGCGGGCCTGCGCCCCTCTGCGATACACCCAAGCGTACGCGGCCGACCCCTGACCCGGCAATGCATCCCTGTCCGGGCAAACCCGCCAGCGGACGCCGGCACGGCATCGGCGGCAACCCGTCCGGGTCACTCCCCCGCGCACAAAGGCATTCGAACAGGGGGGAGGGGCGATCGTCAAAATGCAAAGGGCGCCGAAAGGCGCCCTTTGTCTACGCAAGGTGAGTCTTACTTCACCTGCTGGCTCAGCTCGCCCCTGGCATAGCGGGTCGCCATGGCGTCCAGCGACAGGGGCTTGATCTTGCTGGCCTGGCCGGCCGTACCAAACGCCTGGTAGCGGTCGACACACACGTCGCGCATGGCCGTGATGGTTTCCTTGAAGTACTTGCGCGGATCGAACTCCGCCGGATCCTTGGCCAGGAACCGGCGGATGGCGCCGGTGGAAGCCAGACGCAGGTCGGTGTCAATGTTCACCTTGCGCACGCCGTGCTTGATGGCCTCGACAATTTGCTCGACCGGCACGCCGTAGGTTTCCTTGATGGCGCCGCCATGCTCGTTGATGATCTTCAGCCACTCCTGCGGCACGCTCGACGACCCGTGCATCACCAGGTGCGTGTTGGGAATGCGCGCGTGAATGGCCTTCACACGTTCGATGGCGAGAATGTCGCCCGTGGGCGGACGCGTGAACTTGTAGGCGCCGTGGCTGGTGCCGATGGCGATGGCCAGGGCATCCACACCGGTGTCACGTACGAACTGCGCGGCCTCTTCCGGATCAGTCAGCAACTGGGAGTGATCCAGCACGCCTTCGGCACCGACACCGTCTTCCTCGCCGGCCATGCCGGTTTCAAGCGAACCCAGACAGCCGATCTCGCCTTCCACCGACACGCCACAGGCATGCGAAAAGTCGACCACCGTCCTGGTCACACGGACGTTGTAGTCGTAGTCGGTCGGCGTCTTGCCGTCTTCACCCAGCGAGCCGTCCATCATCACGGAGGAAAATCCGAGCTGGATGGAGCGCTGGCAGACACCGGGCGCCGTGCCGTGGTCCTGGTGCATCACCACCGGAATATGCGGAAATTCTTCGATGGCCGCCAGGATGAGGTGGCGCAGGAAGGGAGCACCGGCGTATTTGCGCGCGCCGGCAGAGGCCTGCACGATCACCGGGGAGTCGGTCTTGTCGGCCGCCTCCATGATGGCGCGCATTTGCTCGAGGTTGTTGACGTTGAACGCCGGAACGCCGTAACCGTTTTCGGCGGCGTGATCCAGCAGCTGACGCAGGCTGATAAGGGCCATGTTCTGAGAACTCCGTTGAGAATTACTGTGCCTTTGCCGCGGCTTCTTCAAGCGCGGCCACGGCCGGCAGCTTCTTGCCTTCGACGAATTCGAGGAAGGCACCGCCACCGGTGGAGATATAGGAAATCCTGTCGCTGACGCCGTACTTGTCGATGGCCGCCAGGGTGTCACCGCCGCCGGCAATGGAGAACGCATCGGAAGCGGCGACGGCACGCGAAAGCACTTCCGTGCCCTTGCCGAAGGCGTCGACTTCAAACACGCCGACCGGGCCATTCCAGAGAATGGTCTTCGCGGAAGCCAGCAGCGCCGCGAATTTCGCCGCCGTTTTCGGACCGACATCGAGGATCATGTCATTGTCGCCCACGTCCTTCACATCCTTCACCACCGGCGTGGCGTTGTTCACGAAGGCCATGAAATCGTCGATGGGGCCGGTGATTTCCGCCACGACGACATCGTCCGGCAGGGGCACATCAACCTTGGCGGCAATGGCCCTGGCGGTATCGACCAGATCATGCTCGCAAAGGCTCTTGCCCACCTTGTAGCCCGCCGCGGCGAGGAAGGTATTGGCGATGCCGCCGCCGACGATGAGCTGGTCGCAGATTGTGGAGAGCGACGTGAGCACGTCGAGCTTGGTCGACACCTTGGAGCCCGCCACGATGGCGACCATGGGGCGCACGGGCTTGGCCAGCGCCTTTTCCAGTGCATCGAGTTCGGCAGCGAGCAGCGGGCCGGCACAGGCGACCTTCGCGAACTTCGCGACGCCGTGGGTGGATCCTTCTGCACGGTGGGCGGTTCCGAAGGCGTCCATCACGAACACGTCGCAGAGGGCGGCATACTTCTGCGCCAGCTCGTCTGCATTCTTCTTTTCGCCCTTGTTGAAGCGCACATTCTCGAACAGCACGACCTGGCCCGGCTGCACATCCACGCCACCGAGGTAGTCCTTCACGAGCGCCACGTCACGGCCGAGGGCCTTGCCGAGATAGTCGGCCACCGGACGCAGGGAGTTCTCTTCGGAGAATTCGCCTTCGGTGGGGCGCCCGAGGTGCGAGCACACCATCACCGCAGCGCCCTTCTCCAGCGCAAGCTTGATGGTGGGCAGGGACGCCACGATACGGGCATCACTGGCCACCTTGCCGTTCTTCACCGGCACGTTCAGGTCTTCGCGGATCAGGACCCGCTTGCCCTTGAGATCCAGGTCGGCCATCTTGATAACGGACATGTCTTTCACCTCTTTTTCAAAAATTCCTGCAGCCGTCGTGGCGTTGCCCCGCCGACCGACCGCACCCACAAAACGTTCCCTGCCATTGCCGAACGACGTGCCCAGCGCACTGACGGCGACACGTCATTGCTTCGCCAGGTAGAGACACAGGTCGAGCAGACGATTGGCATACCCCCACTCATTGTCGTACCAGGCCAGGACCTTGGCCTGGCGGCCGACTACTCGCGTCTCGGTGGCATCGAATACCAGCGACCACGGCGAATGATTGAAATCGCTCGACACCAGCAACTCATCGCAACACGAGAGGATGTGGCGATACGACCCGGCGGCTTCGCGGGCAAACACCGCATTGATCGCATCGACCGTTACGGGGCGACGCGCCACGAAACTGAAATCGATGGCCGCCACGTTCTGCGTGGGCACCCGCAGCGAATAGCCATCGATGTTCGCGCCAACCCCGGGCAACACATGACGCAACGCGCCGATACTGCTCGACGTGGTGGGAATGATGTTGCTCCCCGCGGCACGCCCCCGGCGCAAGTCGCGATGCGTGTGATCCAGCGGCACCTGGTCCGAGGTCACCGCATGGATTTCCGTCATCAGGCCGGATTCCACGCCAAAGGCTTCGTCAAGAATCTTCACCAGCGGCACGAGCGCATGCGTGGTGCAGGACACGCTCGAGAGCACGCGATCCGAGGGCCGCAACGACTCATGATTCACCCCGTAGACCACCATGGCGTCCACGCTGTCGAACGGCGCCGCCCCGATGATCACCCGCTGCGCACCGGCGGCGAGATGACGCTCTGCCTCACGGCGCGCGCGAAACTGCCCGGTACACTCCAGCACGACATCCACGTTCAGGTCGGCCCAGGGAAGCTTGTCGGGTGCCGGCTCGGAAAACAGGCGAACCGGTCGAGCCGATGCACGCCCGCGCCCGACGACCGCGCCATCGGCCACTGCAGTCTCCACCGGCACATGCCGGCCACAACTGGTCCAGCCGCAGTCCGCCGGCGTAATGGTCATCGTGCCGTCGGCCAGCACGACCTGGCCGGCAAAGCGGCCATGGGTGCTGTCATGCCGCGTCAGGTGCGCGAGCGCCTCCGGCGTGCCGAGATCATTGATGGCGACGAACTCTATCGCCGGATTGGCGCCATTCTCGAAATACGCGCGCAGGACATTGCGACCGATGCGGCCGTATCCGTTGATGGCAACGCGTAATGTCATGGGTTCGCTCTCTTGCCGCGCCGGACAGGCCGGGCCGGGGAGGACGTCCTCCCCTTTGTTGCCGGCCCCGCAATGGACGGGGCCGGTTCCTTTCGGCATCACTGCGCCGGCGATTCACCCGCGCGGAACACCGTCATTCCGGTTCAGACCATCGCATTGACGGCCGCGACGACTGCCTCGGTCGTGATGCCGAATTCGGCGAAGAGCTTGCCGGCCGGTGCGGATTCGCCAAACGTGGTCATGCCGATCACGCGGCCGTCGAGGCCAACGAATTTCCACCAGTAATCGGCGTGCGAGGCCTCAACGGCCACACGCGCACGCACGGCTGCCGGCAGCACCGCCTCGCGGTACGCAGCATCCTGCGCCATGAACACATCGGTGGAGGGCAAGGACACGACGCGGACGGAGCGACCCGCGGCCGCCAGCGTCTTCTGCGCTTCCACCGCCAGGGCCACTTCGGAGCCAGTGGCGATGATGATCGCCTCTGGTGCACTGCCGGATTCTTTCACCAGCACATAGCCTCCGCGCGCCACGTCGGCAATCTGCTGGGCGCTGCGCGGCTGGTGCGGGAGGTTCTGGCGCGAGAAGACGAGCGCAGTCGGGCCGTCGTGACGTTCAAGCGCTGCCTTCCAGGACACCGCCGTCTCCACGGTGTCGGCCGGACGCCACACGCTCATGTTGGGCGTGCCGCGCAGGCTCGCGAGCTGCTCGATGGGCTGGTGCGTCGGGCCGTCTTCACCGAGGCCGATGGAGTCGTGCGTGTAGACGTGGATGGCACGCTGCTTCATGAGCGCCGCCATGCGCACGGCATTACGCGCGTATTCCATGAAGATCAGGAAGGTGGCGCCGTAGGGAATGAAGCCCCCGTGCAGCGCGATGCCATTCATGATGGCGCTCATGCCGAACTCGCGCACACCGTAGAAAATGTAATTGCCGTCAGCCTGTTCCTGGATGCCGTGACAGCCCTTCCACAATGTCAGGTTGGAACCGGCGAGATCGGCCGAGCCGCCGAGCAGTTCCGGCAACAGCGGGCCGAAAGCGTTCAGCGTATTCTGCGACGCCTTGCGCGATGCAATGGTTTCGCCCTTCTCGGCGCAAGCGTGAATGTACGCATCCGCCTTCTGCGCAAATCCCGCGGGCAGGGAGCCCTCGATGCGACGCAGCAATTCGGACGCCAGTTCGGGATACGCACTGCGATAGGAGGTGAAGAGCGAGTTCCACTGCTGCTCGAGCGCATCGCCGCGCGCACGACCGTCCCAGGCCTCGTAGACATCTTGCGGAATCTCGAACGGCGCGTAATGCCAGCCCAGCGCTTCGCGGGTGAGCGCGATTTCGGCATCGCCAAGCGGCGCGCCGTGACAGTCTTCCTTGCCCTGCTTGTTGGGCGAGCCGGCACCGATGACAGTGCGGCAGATGATGAGGGTCGGCTTGTCCGTCTCGGCATGGGCCTGCTTGATCGCGTCGCGGATCGCTGCGCTGTCGTGGCCGTCGATGCGGCCGATCACCTGCCAACCATACGCTTCGAAGCGCTTGCGGGTGTCGTCGGTGAACCAGCCTTCCACTTCACCGTCGATGGAAATGCCGTTGTCGTCGTAAAAGGCAATGAGCTTGCCGAGTCCCAGCGTGCCAGCCAGGGAACACACCTCGTGCGAGATGCCTTCCATGAGGCAGCCATCACCCAGGAAACAGTAAGTGTAGTGATCGACAACGGAGAAACCGTCGCGATTGAACTGCGCCGCCAGCGTCTTTTCGGCGATGGCCATGCCCACTGCATTGGCGACACCCTGGCCAAGAGGTCCGGTCGTTGTCTCGACGCCGGGCGTGTAGCCGTATTCGGGATGTCCGGGCGTCTTGCTGTGGAGCTGACGAAAATTCTTGATGTCGTCCAGTGTGACGTCGTATCCCGTCAGGTGCAGCAGCGCGTACTGCAGCATGGAGCCGTGGCCATTCGACAGGACAAAGCGGTCACGGTTGGCCCAGCGGGGATTGCCCGGATTGTGACGGAACGGTCCCCGCCACAGCACCTCGGCGATGTCGGCCATGCCCATGGGGGCGCCGGGGTGGCCGGAGTTGGCCTTTTGCACGGCATCCATGGCAAGGGCACGGATGGCATTGGCAAGACGGCGTTCAGGCAGGGGAGCGGCGGGCATCGGGTTCTCCGTACTGGCTACGTCGGGCCCCGGCGGGGGGCCCGAAAAAAAGAGCGCATATTGTCCCCGAAAGGGGAGACGGTTGAAACCACCAACCCGTCCGGTCGGCGGCGTCCTGCCATCCGGGTCTTCAGACCGCTGACAGGAACGGGGCGTGCCTCCTTCCTACTGCCCGCCCGGGAGGTCCGCCACCTTCCATCGCGGACAAACCGCTGCCTTCCCCGCTTTTGTCCGACTTATAAAGACCGGGCGCTCCCGGTATGATCTGCCGCTCACCCCGCCGGCTTTGGCTCCTTCGGCCGCGCGGGCCGACCCTCCCAGGCGCCGCTCCTGGCGTCGACCAAAGGAGACACTAACAATGTCTGAATATTCCGTTTTCACCTCCGAGTCCGTGTCCGAAGGCCATCCGGACAAGATGGCCGACCAGATCTCCGACGCCATCCTCGACGCCATCATCGCGCAGGACAAATATGCACGAGTGGCGTGCGAGACCCTGGTCAAGACCGGCGTCGCCATCGTCGCCGGCGAAATCACGACCACGGCCACGATCGACTACGAGAAGATCATCCGGCAGGTCATCCTCGACATCGGCTACGACTCCTCCGACGTCTACTTCGACGGCCGCACCTGCGGCGTCCTGAACCTGATCGGCCAGCAGTCGCCCGACATCGCCCAGGGCGTTGACCGCGCCCGCCCCGAAGACCAGGGCGCCGGTGACCAGGGTCTGATGTTCGGCTATGCCGCCAGCGAAACCGACGTGCTGATGCCGGCACCCATCCTCTACTCGCACCGCCTGGTCGAGCGGCAGGCACAGCTGCGCAAGGACGGTACGCTCTCCTGGCTGCGGCCTGACGCCAAGTCGCAGGTCACGTTCCGCTACGAGGACGGCAAGCCCGTGGCTGTCGATGCCGTTGTCCTCTCCACACAGCACAGCCGCGATGTCAGCGACAAGACCATCGAGGAAGGCGTGCGGGAACTCATCATCAAGCAGGTGCTGCCGGCCGAATGGCTGACGAAGGAAACCAAGTACTTCATCAACCCCACCGGCCGCTTCGAGATTGGCGGCCCCATGGGCGACTGCGGCCTGACCGGCCGCAAGATCATCGTCGACAGCTACGGCGGCATGGCCCGCCACGGCGGCGGCGCCTTCTCCGGCAAGGATCCCTCCAAGGTGGACCGCTCGGCCGCCTATGCCGGCCGCTACGTGGCGAAGAACATTGTCGCGTCCGGCCTCGCCGACCGTTGCGAGATCCAGGTCAGCTATGCCATCGGCGTGGCGGAACCGACGTCCATCTCCATCAATACCTTCGGCACCGGCAAGGTCAGTGACGAGCGCCTGGTGGCACTGGTCCGCGAAATCTTCGACCTGCGCCCCTATGGCCTCGTGAAGCAGCTCGACCTGCTGCACCCGATCTACGGACCGACCTCGGCCTACGGCCATTTCGGCCGCAACCCCTTCGAGCGCGAGTATCACTATGAGGTAAAGGAGGCGGGCAAGATCGTCACCCGCTCCCAGAAGGCTACCGCGTTCACCTGGGAGAAGACCGACAAGGCCGAGGCGCTGCGCGCTGCCGCCGGGAAGTAAGCGTCCTTGTCACGGATGGACGTGTGGCGTGAAAAAGCCCGGCACCGCCGGGCTTTTTTTCGGGTCCGCATCACTCGGGCTGTCCAGACCCCTGAGCCCTGCAAGCGCGCCTGCTACAAGACCGGCGCCTTCTCCCCGTCATGCCGCCCGCAAACGGCAAAGCATGCCATCCGGGGTCGAGGCCATGCGCAGCCGCCCCTTTGCAGGGTAGCGCCCCCCCGAATGAACACCGGCGTTCGGTGCTCGGGCAGTCATATTCCCATGGATGACAGCTTCTGGAGGGCGTCGCCGACCACACTGGCGAGTACCGGATGCTCGGCCTCAAGGCGTGCCTCCCACCCCTGCAATAGCGCCACGAGGGGCGCTGCATCGACCGGCATGGCCACCATCAGCTCCCGCTCCAGGCCGGAAAGGGCAGCCTCCATTTCGGCCCGCCTCTCGGGAGTCATGGTCTCTTCGCGCACGGCGGCCCTGACGGCCTCCAGTTGATCGATCACGCTCCCCTTCTGCTCCCGGTCCTGGCCCATGATGCCCTCCTGTTCGGACTGGTGACGACGGCGCCCCGTCTGCATCGTCTATTCTTGACCATAGTAGTGCCTTTCGTCGCCTTTCCGCTGAGCCAGGTCAAGAATTCGGAGGCGGTAGACGGTGAGTACGGCGCTGAATGCTTAACTTGAAGCATGATTATCATGGCGCCGGGCTTTCCGGTGACCGTGAAAGGACGGGCGCAAGACCCCGACATCCGGGGTAGCGGAAAAAGGACCGCCACCGCTGACGCCCTCTTTAATGGACTGCCACTGACCCTCCGGAGAGTGGGCGTGTTTCACGATTCCCATGCAGGATGCACCCCGCGTCGCCATGGGTGGCTGGCTTTGCGCCTCGCCGCCCTGCTCAGCTTTTGCCTGGTTGCCCTCCCGGCCCTGGGCGCTCCCCGTGTCCTCCTGCTCAACTCCTACCATCCCCAGTTTGCCTGGGCCGCCCAGCTTACCCAAGGGGTGCAGGAGGCGTTCGAGGGCAAGATTCCGCCAGAAAACCTGCATGTCGAATACCTGGACGGCCGCCGCATGGTGGACGACCCGGAATACCTCGTAAAACTCAAGGCCCTGCTCAAGTACAAATACGCGCGCTTCAAGCCGGATGTGGTCATTGCCAGTGACGACTATGCCTATGACCTCGTCGTGACCTCGCGCGACGAGCTGTTCGGCCCGGACACGCCTGTCGTCTTTTGTGGCGTCAATGTCTTCGATCCCTCCCGTCTCGTTGGCAAGAAACACTTCACCGGCCTGCTGGAAGGGATGGAAATCGAGGGCAACCTCGACCTGATACAGCGCCTGCAACCGGACGTGGAACGCATCGTGATGCTTGCCGATCGCACCACGTTCGGCGAACGCATGGCCAGCGAGGCGCGCCGTGTCCAGGCCCTCCGCAAGTCCGCCCGCCCGCCCGGCCCCCGACTGGAGCTCTGGGACAACTACACGCAGGACGAACTGTGGCACCGGCTCGATGAGCTCCCTCCGCACAGTGCCGTGTTGATGCTGGCCATCCACCAGACCCGGGACGGACGCTACTTCTCTTTTGCCGAGCATCTTCCGCTCGTGGGCGCCCATGCGCGGGCGCCGGTGTACGGAATGTGGGGCGCCCTGATGGTAGGGAACGGAGCCATCGGCGGGCTGATGAACGATCCTCATCAGCATGGCCATGCCGCCGCCGAGGTGGCCCTGCGCGTCCTGAACGGTACGCCGGCCGACCGCATTCCGATCCAGCCCAAGTCCGACTTCACGCCGCAGTTTGACTACCGCCTGCTGCGGGAGTTCAACATCGACCTGTCCCGCCTGCCACCCGGTAGCCGGCTGTTCTTCCGCCCGCCGACCTTCTATGAGCTGCATCGTCACGTGCTGGACGGCAGCGTCATCCTCACCATCGTTCTGCTTGGCATCATCGGCGTGCTGCTCTACCGCAACCGCCAGCGCCAGCTCACGGCAGCACAGCTTGCACTGGCCAATCGCGAACTCGACGCCCGCGTACAGGCCCGCACGACCGAGCTGGCCGAGGCCAAAGGGACGGCCGAGGCCGCCAGCGCCGCCAAGAGCCTGTTCCTTGCCACGATGAGCCATGAAATCCGGACGCCCATGAACGGCATCATCGGCCTGCTGGAGCTGCTGCAGCAGGAGTCCCTGCCGGGCGAACAGCAGCAGATGGTGAATGCGGCCCGCGACTCGGCCCACACGCTGTTGCAGATCCTCGATGACATTCTGGACTTCTCGCGCATCGAATCCGGCCGCTTTCTGCTGGAGCGCATCCCCTTTGACCTCGACCAGGTGATGCGCGGCGTCGTCACCACCCTCACGCCCGGCGCCGTGGGCAAAGGACTGCGCCTCTGTTACGACGGCGGCCAGGCGCCCCTGCCCATGCTGCTTGGCGATCCCGGCCGCCTGCGCCAGGTGCTGCACAACCTCGTCAGCAATGCGATCAAGTTCACGCAGGCACGTGCCGAGCCCGGCTGCGACGTCCTGGTCGCCCTGGAAATCACGGACCAGTTGCACGATGCCCTGCGCCTCATCCTCCGGGTAAAGGACCGCGGCATCGGAATGGACCGGGACGCGCAGTCGCGACTGTTCCAGCCCTTCACCCAGGCCGACAGCACCATCACCCGCCGCTTCGGGGGTTCGGGCCTCGGCCTGTCCATCTGCAAGCGCCTGGTCGATCTCATGGGCGGAGTGATCACCGTCGAGAGCGTGCCGGGCCAGGGCAGCGACTTTGCGGTGCAACTGACTCTCGCACTGGCCGAGATTCCGGGCCTCGTTCCCGCCACCCGCCCCAGCACTCCGCCGATCCAGCGCCAGCGTCAGGAGGATGCCGATGTCGCGGAAGCCCAGGGACGCCTCATCCTCCTGGTCGAAGACAATCTGGTGAACCAGCACGTTGCGCGGCGGCAGCTGGCCTGGCTGGGACACCCCTGCCTGCTCGCCGGCAACGGCATCGAGGCGCTGGCACTGTGGCAGGAACGGCGCATCGGCCTCATCCTGAGCGACGTGCAGATGCCCGAAATGGACGGCCTGACACTGGTCCGCCACATCCGGCGAATCGAGGCGGAACAGGGTCTGCCCCGGACACCGGTCATTGCCGTGACCGCGAGCGCCCTGGCCGGTGACGTCGAACACTGCCTGGCGGCCGGCATGGACGATTTCATTGCCAAGCCGGTGGAACTGGTCGCCCTCCGGCAGTGCCTGGAGCGCTGGCTGCCCAAGGCGGGGAGCACCGACACGCGGGTCTCGTCCGGCCCCACCTCCTGACCCCGGCGCGCCCTTCCGGGCACCGGACCTTCCGGGACCGCGGGATTTATGGCTAAATAATCCCCCGCCCGAGGAGCGCTGCAACGGATCCCTTTCCGCCAGGCTCGGGCCCCTCTCCGGCTCCGGCCGGTGACAACGGCGCTCGCTGAACCCCGATGCGGTTGGCGAGCCCTCCTGTGCGATCTCCCGCCGCGTCTTTTTCTGCTTCCAACGAGGAAAGACGCCATGACTGCCAAAGTCGATCTCAATAACTTCACCGACTACAAGGTCGCCGATATTTCCCTGGCCGACTGGGGCCGCAAGGAAATCATCCTGGCCGAGACCGAGATGCCCGCCCTCATGGGCTTGCGTCGCAAATACGCTGCCCAGAAGCCCCTCAAGGGCGCCCGGATCATGGGCTGCATCCACATGACCATCCAGACCGCCGTGCTGATCGAGACGCTGGTAGAGCTCGGTGCCGACGTACGCTGGTCGTCCTGCAACATTTTTTCGACCCAGGATCATGCAGCGGCCGCCATCGCGGCAGCGGGTGTGCCCGTGTTCGCCTGGAAGGGCGAAACCGAAGAAGAATTCTGGTGGTGCATCGAGAAGACCATCTGCAAGGACGGCCAGCCCTGGGATGCCAACATGATCCTGGACGATGGCGGCGACCTGACCCAGGTCGTGCATGACAAATACCCGGAGATGCTCAAGAAGATCCACGGCATCACCGAGGAAACCACCACCGGCGTCCACCGTCTGGTGGAGATGCTCGCCAGCGGCGAGCTGCGCGTGCCGGCGATCAACGTCAACGACTCGGTCACCAAGAGCAAGAACGACAACAAGTACGGTTGCCGCCACTCGCTGAACGACGCCATCAAGCGCGGGGTGGACATGCTCATGGCCGGCCGGCGCGCGCTCGTCATCGGCTACGGTGACGTGGGCAAGGGATCCGCGCAGTCGCTGCGCCAGGAAGGCATGATCGTGCGCGTCACCGAAATCGACCCGATCTGTGCCATGCAGGCCTGCATGGACGGCTACGAAGTCGTGTCCCCGTACAAGAACGGCCTCAACACCGGCAGGTTCGAAGACATTGACGCGCGCCTGCTGGGCGAGACCGACCTCATCGTGACCACCACCGGCAACACCAACGTGTGCGATGCCAACATGCTGCGCGCGCTCAAGAACGGCGCGGTGGTCTGCAACATCGGCCACTTCGACACCGAGATCGACACCGCCTACATGCGCAGCAACTGGCACTGGGAAGAAGTGAAGCCGCAGGTACACAAGGTCTACCGCACGACCAGGGGCTCCAACGTGAATCCCTCCGATCCCGACTACCTGATCCTGTTGTCGGAAGGCCGCCTCGTGAACCTCGGCAATGCCACGGGCCACCCGTCGCGCATCATGGATGGCTCCTTCGCCAACCAGGTGCTCGCACAGATGTACCTGTATGACCAGAAATTCGCCGACCATTCACCGGCGGTGCAGGAACGCATGCTGAAGGTGGAAGTGCTGCCCAAGAAGCTTGACGAAGAAGTTGCAGCGGCGATGGTGGCCGGCTTCGGCGGGGTGATCACGCGCCTTACCGACGACCAGGCGAGATACATCGGCGTGAACGCCGACGGCCCCTTCAAGCCGGAACACTACAAGTACTGAGAACCACCCCGCTCCCGCAGGAGCGGCTTCAGCCGCGAACTTCGCTGCCAACATCTGCCCTCCGGTGGACCTGGCGGGTAATTCTTCGCGGTCTTCGCGACTGATTCGTGACGGACATCGCGGCGGTATTTGCGGCTGAAGCCGCTCCTACATGAGGCATTGGTGCCAGGACATCTGACATGAGCAAACATTTTTCGTTCGAATTCTTTCCGCCCAAGACCGACGTGGGCGTCGCCAAGCTGCGCGAGGTCTACAAGACCCTCGCGCCCCTCAAGCCGGAGTACTTTTCCGTGACCTACGGCGCCGGTGGCTCGACGCGCGAACGGTCGCTCGGCACCGTGCTCGAGATCCAGCGGGACTCCGGCCGCCCGGCGGCCCCGCACTTGTCCTGCATTGGCGACACCCGTGACGAACTGGCCGAACTGCTCGACACCTACAAGGACAACGGCATTCGTCACATCGTCGCCCTGCGCGGCGACCTGCCGTCGGGCCACGGCTATGGCGCCGGCGAACTCGCTTATGCAGCTGATCTCGTGCGCTTCATCCGTGAACGCCACGGCGACCATTTTCATATCGAGGTGGCTGCCTACCCGGAGTGCCATCCGCAGGCCGCCCACCTGGGCCAGGACATCCGCAACTTCATCCACAAGGTGGAACAGGGCGCGAACTCGGCCATTACCCAGTACTTCTTCAATGCCGACAGCTATTTTCACTTCGTGCAGGAAGTACACCGCCAGGGCGTGGACATTCCCATCATTCCCGGCATCATGCCGATCACCAACTTTGCCAACCTCATCCGCTTCTCGGATGCCTGCGGCGCCGAAATTCCACGCTGGATCCGCAAACAGGTCGCCGCATATGGTGACGACGTGGCCAGCATCCAGCGCTTCGGCGAGCATGTCGTGACCGACCTGTGCGCGCAGCTCCTCAACGGCGGCGCCCCCGGACTGCACTTCTACACCATGAATCACGCCGAACCCACACTGGCGCTGTGGCGCAACCTCGGCCTCCACCACTAACCCGCAGGATTCATGGATCAGATGAATAACCGCGACTGGATGCAGCGCGACCTCCGGCATGTCTGGCACCCCTGCACACAGATGCAGGAGCACGAGACTCTGCCTCTGGTGCCCGTTCAGCGCGGCGAAGGTGTCTGGCTTCATGATTTCGATGGCAACCGTTTTCTCGATGCCGTCAGCTCCTGGTGGGTCAACCTCTTCGGCCATGCGAATCCGCGCATCAATGCCGCGCTGAAAGAACAGCTCGACGCACTCGAGCACGTGATCCTGGCCGGCTTCACCCACGCGCCCATTGTCGAATTGTCCGAACGACTGGTGTCGCTCGCGCCGCAGGGACTGACCCGCTGTTTTTACGGCGACAACGGCTCGGCCGCGATCGAGATTGCGCTCAAGATGAGCCTGCATTTCTGGCGCAATACCGGAAAGCCGGAAAAAACGCGGTTCATCAGCCTGGAAAACGGTTATCACGGCGAGACACTCGGCGCGCTCTCCGTCACGGACATTCCCCTGTTCTCGGCCACGTACGCGCCCCTCCTCAAAGACCAGCTACGGGCACCGAGCCCCGACTGCTCGGTCCGTGAGCCCGGAGAGAGCTGGGAAAGCCACTCGCGGCGGCAGTTCACGCATATGGAATCCCTCCTCGAGAAGCATCATCAGGAGGTCTGCGCCGTCATCGTCGAACCGCTGGTGCAAGGTGCTGCCGGCATGAAGATGTACCATCCGGTGTACCTCACGCTGTTGCGGGACGCGTGCGACCGCTATGGCGTGCATCTGATTGCCGACGAAATTGCCGTCGGATTCGGACGCACCGGGACGCTCTTTGCCTGCGAACAGGCCGGCATCACACCGGACTTTCTTTGCCTGTCGAAGGGGCTGACCGCCGGCTACCTGCCGATGTCCGTCGTGATGACGACAGAAACCGTGTACGACGCCTTCTATGACCGTTACGAAACGCTGAAGGGATTTCTGCACTCGCACAGCTACACAGGCAACGCGCTCGCCGCTCGCGCGGCCCTGGCGTCACTGGATATTTTCGAGAGTGACGATGTGCTGACGCGTAACCGGGAGCTTGCCGGCGTCATGCAGGACGCACTGGCGCCCCTGGCCGATCACCCGAATGTCGTCGACGTCCGCCAGACGGGCATGATCGCGGCCGTCGAATTCGTGCGCGACAAAGCGAACCGAACGCCGTTCGACTGGCGCGAACGGCGCGGACTGGCCCTCTTCCGGCACGCACTGGCGCGCGGGGTCCTGCTGCGGCCCATCGGCAATGTCCTCTACTTTCTGCCTCCCTACGTAATTACCCCGGATGAAATCCGTTTCATGGTGTCGACAGCGGCAGAGGCACTGGATCACGCCGTGCGCGGCCAGCCACGCCTTGGCGGCAGTGATACCCTGGCCATCCCCTGACAGGCGAATCGCCACACCCTTTGTCTCCGCTATACTGGGCGGGCCGGGCACTGCGCCGACACCTCATTCCTGCCCCCTGGACATCTGCCGCCGCCATGCGTTTCTACGTCCCCCTCCCTCTCGCCGATGGCTGCGAAATTCCGCTTCCCGATGACGTCGCCCATCACCTCGTACGCGTCCTTCGCGCGGAAGCCGGCACCCGGCTGGCACTGTTCAACGGGGACGGCGGCACCTGGGAGGCCGAGCTGGTGGAGGTCGGCAAGAAGTCTGCCGTCGCCCGCCTGCTGGCGCACACGGCGGATAGCCGGCAGTCGCCACTGGCCACTCATCTGGGCCAGGTGATGTCGAAAGGTGACCGCATGGACTACGCCATCCAGAAAGCCACGGAACTCGGCGTTACCGACATCACTCCACTCACCAGTGAGCGCTGCGAGTTGCGTCTGCGCGGTGAAGAACGCGCCGACAAGAAGCTCGAACACTGGCGACGCATTGCGATCAGTGCCTGCGAACAATGCGGACGGAGTATCCCCCCCCGCATTCACGAACCCGAGGCGCTGTCGGCGTGGAGCGCCACCGTGAAGGCCGATCTCCGGCTTGTCCTTGCCCCGTCAGTGGAGGGGGCACTGCCCGACGCCCACGTCCAGTCCGTGGCATTGCTGATTGGTCCGGAAGGCGGGCTCAGTGACACCGAAATCGCGGCCGTCCGCGGGCAGGGCTTTCGCCCCTGGCAGCTGGGCCCCCGCATCATGCGGACCGAGACGGCGCCCGTTGCGGCGCTGGCGTTGCTGCAGGCCCGCTTCGGGGACCTGTAGCGCCATACAAGGAGACAGGGATGCAACGCTGGTTCCCGCTAGCCCTGCTGTTGGCAATCGCGCTGCAGGGCGCGCTTGCCGCTCCCGCCGGTGCCAGCAGTCCTTCGGTCAGCATTGCACCCGTTACGCCGGAAGGTGACACAGGTCGCTACCCGCTGTCGTCCGCGCGTGCGCAACACGCCCTTGTTGTCACGGCCAATCCGCATGCTACCGACGCAGCGCTCGCCATAATGCGCCGCGGCGGCAGCGCCATCGATGCCGCGATCGCCGCGCAAGCCGTGCTTGGCCTGGTCGAGCCGCAGTCGTCCGGCTTCGGTGGCGGTCTTTTTCTCGTGCTGCGTGACGGCAAGCAGGTCATGAGCTATGACGGACGCGAAACGGCCCCGGCCAGCGCCCGCCCCGACCGCTTTCTGGACAAGCAGGGGCAGCCGCTGGCGTTCCATGCGGCGGTGGGCAGCGGTCGCGCTGTCGGCGTACCTGGCGTTGTGGCAGCACTCGCCGCGGCACACCGGGCCAGCGGCCGGCTCCCCTGGCGCACCTTGTTCACTCCCGCCATCACGCTGGCCCGGCAGGGTTTTCTCGTGTCACCGCGACTGCATGCGCTGCTCGAACGGGACGCTCTGCTTCGGGAGCATCCCGCGTCCCGCACCTATTTTTATGATCAGGACGGTAACGCCTGGCCCGTCGGCCACCGGCTTCGCAATCCGGATTACGCGCACACGCTACTGTGGTTGGCGCGCAAAGGCCCGACTGCATTTTACAGGGGGCCCGAGGCCCAGGCGCTGATCCGGATTCTGCGCGAGGGCGGAAGCGATCTTGCGCCTTCCGACTGGAGCGCCTATCGCGCCCGCGTCAGTCCTGCCCTGTGCGCCCCCTACCGGCAATGGAATGTTTGCACGGCGCCGCCACCCTCGGGCGGCTGGACCGTATTGCAGACATTGCGGATCCTTGACGGATTTCCCTACACCGGTGACCTGCCCCTCCACCTGCATCACCTGCTGGAAGCCGAGCGCCTCTCGTTCGCCGATCGCCAACGCTACAGTGCGGATCCCTCACAGATTCCCGTTCCCCTTACCGGACTGCTCGACGACGGCTATCTCGCCACACGCCGCGCCATGATCAGTGAGCAAAGCATGAACACCGCGCCTGCCGGCGTTCCGCCGGGACTCGCGCCACCCTGGGGCGACGACGGACAGCTGCGGGAACACGGCACGACCCATCTCGTGATTGCCGACCCGCAAGGACAGTGGGTCAGCATGACGAGTTCGATCGAAGACGCTTTTGGCAGTCGACTCATGGCCGGCGGCATGCTGTTCAACAACCAGTTGACCGACTTCAGCTTCCTGCCGACCGAAAACGGGCACCCGCTCGCCAACGCCGTTGCTCCCGGCAAACGCCCCCGCAGCGCGATGTCGCCCGTCATCGTGCTGGACGCGGCCGGACAGCCGCGTCTCGCCGTCGGTTCGCCCGGCGGCAGTCGCATCATCGGGTATGTGCTGCGCGCCCTGGTCGCGAGTCTGGACCAGGGTCTCTCCCCCGGCGCAACGGTCGCAACGCCACTGATTCTCTCGCGAAACGGTCCCACCGAGATCGATCAGGACCTGCCCGCCTCCCTGCGCGACAGCCTTGCGATCCATGGGCAGCATTTCCAACCAGGCGACCTCAACAGCGGGCTTGCCGTGATCGCGCGCGAAGCAGACACGCTGGAAGGGGCTGCGGATCCGCGGCGGGAAGGCAAGGCAAGCGGCTTCTAGCCGCCGCTGCAATCGGCCTGGAGCAAGCGCGACCCTGTCCGTCTGCTGCCTCCGCAATAACGGCCGCTAGCCCCTCGATGCCGCACAGCGCCGGAACAGGTCGAGATCGGAATCGTATTCCAGCGTACGGACATTCAGCAGGCCCAATACCGAATGGAACAGATTGTCCTGCGTGACCGGATCCTGCCGCCGCGCCGCCACACAGGAGCGCTGAATCCCGGTCCTGCGCTGGAATCCGTCGGAGAGCCACGCCAGCATCGGAATATGGATCTGCGCCTCGGGTGCGACAAGTCGTGGAGCCCCGTGGAGATAGAGGCCGTATTCGCCAAGCGATTCGCCGTGATCGGAGAGATAGTAAAATGCACTATCGACGTGCGAATCACTGCGAAGGGTATCGATCAGCCCGGCAAGAACATGATCCGTATACAGGATGGTGTTGTCGTACGCATTGACGATCTGGTCATGCGTACATTGATCGAGCAAATTGGTCCGGCAAACCGGGGTGAATGACTCGAACGCGGGCGCCGGATAGCGGAGGTAATAGTCCGGACCATGACTGCCCATCTGGTGCAGCACGACCAGCGTGTCGCGCTGAAGACTCGCAAGCTGACGCTTCAGCGCCTCGATCAGGATTTCGTCATGACACTCGCCGCCATGACAATACTCCGGCAACTGCAAGTCCGGCGTATTGATGCGAGTGACGCGGTCACAGGTCCGCTTGCAGCCCGACTGGTTCTCGATCCAGACTACATCAACGCCGGTATGCCGGACGACGTCCAGCAGATTCTCGCGCGTAGCCGCTTTGGCCGGCGAGAAATCCGCGCGCCCAAGACCGGAAAGCATGCAGGGCAGTGACACGGCTGTTTCGGTTCCACAGGAATGGACATCCGTGAAGGTGATCAGCCCCCGCTCTTTCGACAGCTCGGGATTGGTGAGGCGATCGTATCCCAGCAGCGAGAAGTGGTCGGCGCGCGCCGTTTCGCCAATGACCAGGACGACCACGACGGGTCGATGACGCACCGCCTTGGTGACACGATGGGCATCGAGTCCGACTGCACTGAGCGGCCCCGTGCTACTCGCCCGTTCAAAGGCATAGTGACGCAATCCGCTGATGAAATTATTGGGCACGAGATAAAAGCGCAACTCGCGGTGATTGCGGAACAGCGATGCAAATCCCTGGTAAAAGAAGATCGCTACCAGCACGATGACGAGCGATGCCGTCCCCATCGCCATCAGGCGGGCACGAACTGCCGGCAGGAGCGGACGATCCACCAGAGGCGTTCGCCAGAGCAGAATCACCGGCGCAACACCCAGCATGACGACGTAAAAAAGCATTTTCAGCGACACCAACTGCCATACCTCGGCATGATCGGTCTCGAAAACACTCTGGACCATGCGATCGTCGACCGCCACGCCATACTGGTGCATGAAATAGACGGTGAGCGCCGAAAGCGGCAGCAGTACGGACAGCAGGATGCGGCCGGGATAGCGCAACGGCAGTATTGCCAGCACCAGGAAGAACGCCGCTGTGAGCAGGGCCAGGCCTGCCAGGTAGAAGAGGTATCCATGGAGCCCGACCGGAGGCTGGGCCGCCATGGCCCGGGACCACAAGGTCAGGTTACAGGGAAGGGCCAGGAGGCCCGCCACGAGCAGCAACACCGTTTCCGGCGGCCAGGCCTTTCGGCCGTCAGTTGTCGTCTTCGTCACGCCATCCATCCCGTCATCACACCTCTGCGAGATACGCCCCCGACAGGGGTAGCGTTCCGCGCGCGCAAGGATACCCGTATGGTGCCGGAATGATTGATGGAAGACGTGTAAACGCGCCGCCGTGATGGTCGACTAAAAGGGGGGAACAACCCGGCGTTGGGGTTGGGGTTGGCGGGCAATCGTCCCCCGGTCTGCGGCTTCCGCCGACCGTCCTCAGGCGGCCTCAGCCCGACCGGGGAGATTCAGTCACGAGGGAACGTCATTCGCCGCAGCGTGTCGTCCTTCAGGCGGAAGTGATGCCAAAGCGCCGCGGCAGCGTGCACTGCCACCAACGTCAGGAGCAGAGGCCACAGCACGTCCGTATGGATTTCCTCCATGAGCTCGGCGGCCGCCTTGTTCGGCCCCAGGACAACGGGAATATCCACCATGCCGAACCACGCCACCACGCGATTGCTGAACTGCATTGTCAGCAAACCGGCCACCGGCATGGCGATGAGGACCCCGTAAAGCGCCAGATGGACCAGCGACGCCGCCTGCTGCTGCCAGCGCGGACCAGGGACGGGATCGGGGCTCGTTCCGGACAGTCGCCAGCCCAGCCGGACCCAGATCAGTACAAAGATCGTGATACCGATGGAGAAGTGCACGCGCATCCACTGCGCGCGCTCGGGCGACCCTTTGGGAAAGTCTTCATGCACCTCGATGGCCAGCCACGCACCGATGATCAGGACAAGAAAGAGCCAATGCAGCAGACGGGCGACGAGGCCCCAGGAAGTAGTCGAATTGCGTAATGACATGGCGTCACTCTCCCAGCGTCGATATCCCTATTCTGGCACGCGGCTGACACGTGGCTTCCGGGTCGTGACATGCCGGCCTTAAAGACCGCAGATCAGCCCAGTATTGCCGATTCCAGTGCATCGAGATCCGGAATGACGGCCAGCTCACCCAGATAGCGCACTTTGAGGAATTCCATGGGGCCGGTCGGCGCGCCTTCGAGATCTTCCAGCTGGGCAATCTTTACCCGGGCCGATCCGGGAATGCCCTGCACGACAAGGCCGTAGTACGGCAACTCACGCTGGGTTCGTATGCCGGACAGGATGGCAACGCGCTCGACTTCGCGCGGAGCACCCTCCCCGTTCAACGTTTCGAATGCCACCACCGGAATGGCCTGATCCTTCCACATCAGGAAACCCCGATGCCAGTCTGGCGCGCCGGCCGGAGGCGGCTGAAGTTCGGTGGCGGCGACTACTTCGGCGACGGTGACATTGGGCAACAAAAGCTGCTTGCCGGTAACCGGCGTGAGCAGGCAGGAAATGGTGCCTGTCGTCGCGCCAAGCAGCGTAGTCTGGTTAAGCGTGAGCTGGGTTGTGGCCATGTCGGAATGGGTCTCAGGCGGCCGCGGAAACGCGGCTGCGTACATGTTCAACAAGGTGGGCCGCCAGCTCGGCAGGCGACCCGTTGAAAGTCACCACACCGGTGGCACGCATGGAGTCCGGCTGGCTGGAACAGGCACAGGTTTCGGCGGTCTGGCCCCAGATGAAGCCACCCGCCTCCACAAGCTGCGGACCGGATATGGAACCGTCGCCGCCCATGCCGCTGAAGATGAGCGCACCGGCACGATTGCCAAAGCGTCGCGTCACATTGGCGATCATCTGGTCGATCGAGGGCGAATAAGGGCCGTCCCACTCCATTCCGCGCACGATGACGCCACCGGTTTCATCAAAATCAATCTCGCTTTCAACCGGCGCGATCAGCAATTCGCCGTGCCGCAGGTGGTCACCCGCCTCGGCGACCTTGCAGGGCATGCCGTTGTGCCGCACCAGTACGCGCGTAAGCGTTTGCTGCATGCGGACATCGATATGCTGCGCCAGTACGAATGCCACCGGCAAACCTTTCGGCAAGCTGTCGAGAAACTCCTTTACCGCGGCCGGTCCGCCAAGCGATGCCGCCAACACCACCACGAGCTCCAGCCCGTCGGCGTGGTGGGCGGACAATTCAGGCGGCAACTCCACCACCTGGGCTGCAATCGGTGCCGCCTGCTCAAGGCCGTCGAGCGACTCGTCAGCCACCGGTTCGCCAACGGTCTCCTTCAGCTTCACGAAGACGCGCCGCTCCCAGCGCGGATAGTCGCGCGTTCCCTGAACCGGTGCCTGTTCAAGACCGAACAGGATGGGCGCCGCCGAATGATCCAGCAGCCGGTCAAGGAACTCGTCGTCCTCATCCTGCATGTCGACCACCCAGACGTCGAGCTCGGCGCTGTCAAGCGCCGACTCGTCGAGCTTGTCGGGTGACGTGTTGAAGCACAGCTCATAGCCGTGCCCTTTCACCGCCTGAGCCAGTGCCAGACGTTGCAGATTGGAGTCGCTTACTACACCGACGCGCGGATTGCGACGCTCATCCATGCCGTATCCTCACTTCACCGTCGACGCTGCCAGCAGCTCGGCAATGGTTTCCAACAGTTGCTCTTCCTGGAAGGGCTTGCCCATATAGCAGTTTACGCCGATCTGGAACGCACGCTCGCGATGCTTTTCGCCAGTACGTGACGTGATCATGATGATAGGCAGGTTTTCCAGATTGGGGTTGTGGCGTACCAGCGTCGCCACTTCGAAACCGTCCATGCGCGGCATTTCAATGTCGAGCAGCATGACGTCCGGACGCGCATCCTCGAGCTTGGCAATGGCATCCATGCCGTCCTTTGCGAGCAGCACTTCGTAGCCATGGCGCTCGAGCAGGCGCGACGTCACCTTGCGCACCGTCACCGAGTCGTCGACCACCATGACCTGGCGCGTCCGCTTCGCCTCGGGCACCGGCAGCGCGGCTTCAGCTCCGCCACCGATGAAGATGAGCGGCTGCACCACCGCGGCGGCGCGCAGCATCGCGGTCACGTCAAGGATGATGACCACGGAGCCGTCACCAAGGATGGTGGCGCCGGAAATGCCGGCAACCGTCGCCAACTGCGATCCCACCGACTTCACGACGATTTCACGGGAGCCAATGAGCTGGTCAACCTGGATCGCCACACGCTGCTCGCCACCGCGGATGAGCAACACCGGGAGCGGCATGGTCTGACCGACCAGATTGGGTGACTTCACGCCATGGACGAACTCACCGAGATAGGAGAGTTTGTAGGTCACACCGGCGTATTCGAAGAGCGGCGCATCGGGACCGTAGTAGGTATCCAGCTCGTAGGGGCTGGCGCGCACGATACCTTCGATCTGCGCCAGCGGAATCGCATAGCTGTCCTCGCCGATGCGAACCATCAGGGCGCGGTTTACCGCCACGGTGAACGGCAGGCGGATCACGAACGTGGTGCCCTGGCCCGCCGCCGAGTGGATGGCAATCACGCCGCCCATTTGCTTGATTTCGGACTGCACTACGTCCATGCCCACACCACGACCGGACACCTGCGTCACTTTGGCCGCGGTCGAGAAACCGGCGTGGAAAATGAACTGGATGACATCCTGATCGGCAATGTCCTGACCTTCAGTGATGAGCCCGCGCTCCAGCGCCTTTTTCCGTACGGCCGCAATGTTGATGCCACGACCGTCGTCAGCCAGCGTCAGCACCACTTCGCCACCTTCGCGGGCCAGCGTCAGGGTGACACGGCCTTGCGCCGGCTTGCCCGCTGCCGCGCGCCCGGCCGCGTCTTCGAGACCGTGGTCAACGGCGTTGCGAAGCATGTGCTCCAGCGGCGCGACGATGCGTTCGAGCAACGTGCGGTCCATTTCGCCTTCGGGATTGATGACGTCCAGATCCGCGGGCTTGCCCACTTCCTGACCGGTCTGGCGCACGATGCGCTTGAGACGTGGCACCAGGCGCGAGAACGGCACCATGCGGGAACGCATCAGGCCTTCCTGCAGTTCGGTATTGATGCGCGCCTGCTGCAACAGCAGCGTTTCCGTATCGCGCGCCTTGTCGATCAGCGTCGACTTCAGGTCGAGCAAGTCGGAGGCGGATTCGGCGAGCGCCTTGGAAAGCTGGTTCAGTGACGAGTACTGGTCCATTTCCAGCGGGTCGAAATCTTCGTACTTGCCGCCGGTTTCCTCGTTATGGCGCGCGACGATCTGCGTTTCCATTTCCGAGTCCATGCGGCGCAGCTGGTCGGCCAGACGCTGAATGGTGGAACCCATTTCTTCCACCGTCTGGGCGAAGCCGTGTACGCCCATCTCCACGCGCGAGCGCGTGATCGACGTTTCACCGGCGAGGTTCAGCAATTTTTCCAGCAGGTCGGAGGGCACGCGGATCATTTCCTGCGGACCGGCTGCCGCCGCCCCCTTCTTGAATCCGCCCAGCATGGACGGAGGCGTCGCACTGCGGGCCACCGGCACAGCGGCAGCCGCCATTGCGGGCGCCGCCACGGCAGGAAGCGCCCCTGCCGGCTCGACGACGGGCGCCACCGGGGCGACCGTTTCGGCCGGCATTTCCACCGGCGCCACCGCTTGTGCTTCGGGAGCCGGCGCAGCAGCAGGCGCCAGGCTTTGTGCCTGGACACGCACGGCCTTGATCCCGGCCAACACGGCCTCCAGCCGCGCATTCACGCCATTGAAGAAGGCATCGTCTGCCTTCTTCGCACCACTCTGGATACCGACCAGATCGGTTTCCCAGTCGTGCGCGAGATCACCCAGGGCCTTGAGTCCGGCCAGACGGGCACCGCCCTTCAGGGTGTGCAGGTGCCGCAGCAGCGCTTCCATCGGCGCGGTGGCGTCGCGGTTTTCCAGCCACTCGTTCAAGGAGGACTCGATCCCCTCGGCAAGCTCTTCCGACTCTTCGACGAAGATTTCGAGGATGTCGGCGTCCACATGCTCCGGCACGGGCGCCGCCTCGATGGCGCGCGGCGGCGGCATCTCGACCGGCGCGGCAGGCGCCTCTTCCTCAACGACGGCCGGCGCCACAGGCTTCAGTGTCACGGCCGTCGGCACGTCCTGGAAATGTTCCGGATCGGCTGCATAGGCATGAATCTGCGCCACGAGGTCATCGGAGTCAGGACAGGTATTGCTGGTTCGCAGCATGTCGACCGACTCGGCCAGCCGGTCGTGGCAGCGGTTCAGCAGCGTAAAGAGAACCGGCGTCGGCGTCATCAGACCGTCGCAGACGCGCTCGTACAGCGTCTCCAGCTCATGCGCGAGGTCGCCAAGCGGGCGGATTTCCGCCATGCGGGCGCCGCCCTTCAGCGTGTGCAAGCCGCGCTGGAGCTGCTGCACGGGAAGGGTATTGTTGGGATCCCGCTTCCACTCGGCCAGCTGCTCGCTGGTGGCATCGACAATTTCTCCGGCCTCCTCGAGAAAGATCTCGAGCAACTCCGGATCAAAGTCTTGGGCTGCTGCGCCGGCCTGCGCAGCCAGGGGAGCCGGGACCATTGCCGCCACTGCAGGCGGTTCCTCAACGGCCGGTGCCACGGAAGGTGCAGGAGCGGCGGCCTGCGGGAAAAACTCGGCGAACAGTGCATCGTTGTCACTGGCGCCAGACGTCCCGGCAACCTGCTGTTCCGCGGCCGGCGAAACGGGTATTGCGATGTCCCCGGACGGTGTCGCCGCCACGTCATGTGCAGGGGCCACTTCGGGCACTGCTTCATGAATTCCGGCCGGCAGCACTTCAGCCTCCGCCGGCGCCTCAATGGCCGGGGCCGGAGCGGCTGCGGCGGCCGGCTCAATCGCGATTTCGCCGCCCAGATGCACACCGGCACCAGGGTCACGGCGATAGGCGTTAATGGCATTGACCAGATCGATGCCCGACGGACAGCGACCCGTGGTACGCAGCTCGGCCACCATGTCGGCCAGGCGATCGTGGCAGCGCTGCAGCAGGTCGACGAGATCGGCGGCTGCAGGATAGCGACCATCAACCAGTCCTTCGTACAGGAATTCGAGCTCATGCGCGAGATCACCGAGCGTACGGATCTCGGCCAGCCGCGCGCCGCCCTTCAACGTATGCAGATGACGCTGCAGGGCCGCCAGCGCCGGCGTGTTGCCATGGTCACGACGCCAGCTGTCCAGCTCTTCCTGCGCCGCCTCCAGCACTTCATCGGCTTCTTCCAGGAAAATCTCGAGCAGCTCGGGGTCGACATTTTCCTGGGCAACCAGCACCGCTGGTTCCTGCCAGCCGGCCTGATCACCGGCAGTGACGAGTTCGCCCAGACTGGGCTGCTCTTCGGGCTGGAACGCCACCACGGCCGGCTCATCGCTGAGTGGCGGCACCGGGAGAGCGGACGGCTCAGGGGTTTCGATCAGGTCAAGCAGACGTGTGAGCAGTGCGTCATTGGCCCCAACCGTCTGACTGGCTGCCAGCGTGTCAAAAATGTTGACGATTTCTTCATGCGCCGACGCAAGGTCATTCATGACCTCGCCTTCCGGCATCAGGGTGTGCGCCACCAGTCGCGCGTAGACAGCGGCCATCCGCTCGCACAGTCGCGCCAGCGGATCGACATCCTTCTGGCTGGCCGCATGCTGCAGGCGTGACAGTTCGTCCTGCAGCACCGCCATGTGATGCGGCGCTTCGGCACCATGCAACCAGCCTTCCAGCTCCCACGGGGCATCGAGTACATGGTCAATGCCCAGCTCCATGAAGCTGGCCACCAGGCCGGCCGTGGCCGCCGTCAGCGCAGAGGTGTCGATGTCGAGCCGCTCGGCTTGTTCACGCTCGAGATGCGCCAGGCGCTCCTGGTCCAGCTGGCGGATACGGGCAATCAGCGCGTCGGCGCCTGCCGTATGCATGCTTTCGCCCTTGTTCAGGCTCGCGATGCATCCGCTGATCATGGCATGGCCATCCCGCAGGACGCCCAGGTGCTCGCGTCGTGCGTGGCCAACCTGATTACGCAGGTCCTTGAAGAGATGCTCCAGCGGGGCTGCAATCGCGGCTACCGGGGCAATCCCCGCCATGCCGGCAGAGCCTTTCAAGGTATGCAGCGACCGCAGCACTTCGTCAGGAATCGGAATCTGGTTGCGATCGGGGTCGATGCCGTCGAGATAGGCACGCAACGACTCCAGATGCATTTCTGCCTCGCCACTGAAGATCTCCAGCAGCATGGGGTCGATTTCCGGCTCGGCCGCCGTCGGCGCCTCATCGGCGACCAGTTCCTCGTCTGCGAACGTCAGGGTTTCCGGTTCGATCCCTTCCGAGGTCGTCACGACAGGCGTGCCTTCCACGCCCTCGACCATGGACAGGTCTTCGCGTGCAAGATCGTCCGGTGCCGTGCCGAGCGAGGCCTCTGCCTCCAGCTCCTCGAATGTGAAATCCGCTGCCGGCCCGGTCGACATGATTTCCTCGCGCGACTCTGGTGCTGTTGCAGCCGCTTCCAACTCCAGCGATGCCCACTCGTCGTCCAGGCCGGCAAACGGATTTTCAGTCGTCGCTTCTGCTTCAAACGTCGCAGGCTGATCACCCGCCAGTTCCGCCAGGATGGCATCGTCGCCGCCAAATGCCGGCATGCCGGTTTCGGCGAACTGACCCACGGATACATCACCGGCCGGCGCTTCGGGTACTACTTCAGTCGCCGCCGGTTCCGCGAAAGGGGGGGTAGCCGCCGGGGCCAGACTGGCCGCCAGCGCATCAAAGTCATCATGGCTTCCTTCACCGGCCGCGCCCGCTTCTTCGGCCTCCACCACGCCCTGTGCCTGTTCCGCTGCACGGGCCACATCCATGGCATTGAGCTTTTCACCGCGCGAAATCGCTTCCGCCGCCGCCATCAGCGCACTGGTATTGATCCGCGGCAAACTCTTGTTCCAGAAATCCTCTACCAGCCCGGGAATCACGGCCAGTACTTCGGAAATCAAGTTGACCATGACCTGGTCCGGCAGGAGCACCTTGTCGCGCACCTTGTTCAGCATGTTCTCGAAGGCCCAGGCCAGTTCGCCAACGACCTTGGCGCCAACCATGCGACCCGAGCCCTTCAGCGTGTGGAATCCGCGACGAAACTCCAGCAGCGACTCGGTGTCTTCGAAGTGGGCCGCCCACTTGGGGAAATACTCATTGATGTTCTGCATCACCTCTTCGGCTTCTTCCACGAAGATTTCGCGGATTTCTTCATCGAAGTCGAAGTCGTCCACCGGCATGTTCGTCAACACCGGCAGGATGGGCTTCTTGGGCGGTTCCGTCGCGGCGGCTGCAGCCGCCACCGCAGCAGATGGTGCAGCAGCCGGAGGTGCCGCAGGCGCAGGCTCCGCCGCGGGAGCGGGCGCGTGGATCGTGACCGGCGCTTCCGCCACTTCATGCGGGACGGCGGCCTCAATTGCCGGTGGCACTTCGGCCGGCCGGGAAACAACCGGTTCTGCGGCGGGAACGGGCGATTCCTCCGCCAGCGCCTCCAGCGACGGAACATCCTCGAGGCCGAACTCCGCCTCCAGTTCCGCGAATACATTTTCTTCGAGCGCGGCATGCGGCGCCTCGGCCGGAACCGCAGAGGCCTCCGGCATCCCGAAGGTCTCGACCTCGAACGCCTCATCGAGCGACGGGAACTCATCCGCCGCCTCGAGCGAGGGGAACTCTTCGTGCTCCAGTGCCGGCAGCTTCTCCGTCAGCGCTTCCGCTCCCTCCTCGAGACCCGAGCCGAAGCCCAGCTCGGCCTCCAGCGCGGCGAGCCCGTCATCCGCTGCCGGCGCGGGCGCCACGTCTTCCAGATCACTGGTGACCAGCGTCGCGTCTTCATCGAGTTCGAATTCGCCGAAGTCGCCCACATGCAGACGCTCCTGCATGTCCTTCAGTTCGTCAGCGCCTTCGACCGCCTTCGCGGAAAGGGGAGCCAGCGCCTCGGCAGCCTCCGGCACAATCACCTCGTGCTCTTCGCGTTCCACCGGCACCTCAAGCGCAGGCGGCTTGACCGCCTCCGCCATTTCGGCCTCGATTGCCGCGACATCGGCCACCTGCCACTCACCGCCGGACACGGATTCAACCGCCGCCACCGGAGCTGCCGCTTCGGCCACCGGCACCGCCGCCTCAGGCGCCGCGGCACCCGGCCCGTACCCAAGCTTGCCGAGCCCACGTTCGGCAATGTCGAGAATGTGTTCGCCGCCCTGCGCATCGTTGGCGATGCGCTCCAGGTAATACTCGACCGACGTGATGACGTCGGCCAGCGTGTCCATTTCCTGCCAGTCGGGGCGATGCTCTCCAGCCAGCAGACGTTCGCCGACATAGCGCGCGGCACTGGCCAGTACGCCAGCAGGACGCGGCAGCATCAGCATGACCAGGCTGCCGCGCACACTCTCGATCAGTTCGGGAATGCTCTGCAGATGCGTCGGATTCCACTGCGACGCGATGTACTCGATGACTGCATCCTTGGCCTTTTCCAGCGCACTGCGCGATTCGCGCAGCACGGCCGCCTGCGCATCAAGCAGCTGTTCCGAGGCAGAGAATTCGGCAGCGGGCCCCTTCGCACCACCGCCCATGGGTTTCTCGGCGATCATGCCCATGAGTGTCGCTTCGACATACAGCAGGGCACCGGCGATATCGAGAAGGGTGCCGTCCTGCGGCAACATTCCGGACGTGCCGATGCGATCGATGGCGTCGATCTGTTCCTGGAGAATGCGCCGCGGCTGGCCCAACCCCAGCACGGCGACCGTATCGGCCACCTGCTTGAGCACGGGCACTTGTGCGGTAAGGTCGGCAATGTTCTTGTCCGCATCGCTCTTGCGAACAAAGAGGTCTAGCGCATCCTTGACGCGACCCAACTCCTCGCAAAGCGCGTCCACGACCGACTTCATCGCCTCGCGATCCGGGCCGTGCATGCGCGCACGCTCTTCGTTGACCAGCGCCTCGCCCGGCAGGGCCTCCTGCAGGCGGTAAAGATCCTTGACGCTCTTGAGACGAGTCGTTTCACCCGTGGAGCGCGCCACGTAGTAAAGTAGATTCTTCATCAGCTCCGTCGGCGCGCGCTTGCCCGGTTCATCACCGATCTCGCGCAACTGCCGGTCGACGTGACCGAGCAACATCTTTACCGCTGTACCGGCCTCGATGGAGCGCTCTTGCAGTCCTTCGACAATCGCGGCGGCCACTTGCCACAACTCACGAATGGGCGACGCACCGGACAGCGATTCCAGGCGCACGAACACCTGCATCATCTTCTTGAGGTTGTCGGCCACCGCATCATTGCGAATGAAGCCCACCAGCGCGAGCTGATAGACCTGTCGGACCTTCTTGAGCATGACCGGATCGATGCCGGTGGCGGCCGCGGGACTGACCTGAATGGGCGCCCGTTCGCCGGCACCAAGATCCGGCGTGAACAGCGCCGTCTCGGACAGCAGGGGTTCCCCGCGAACAGCGCGCAAATCATTGAGAAGGGGCAGCAGCACGACCGGCAGATCACGACGCGATGCCTTTACACGCTCCAGGTACGGCGGCAATTGCAGGATTGCCCGCATCAGGACTTCCTGGCCGTCGGCGACACGGGCGACCTGCCCATTGGTCAGCGCCAGGCACAGCTTTTCCATTTCCTCGGCGAGCAGGGCCGCGCCATAGAACTCGACGATCTGCAACGTGCCATGCACCTGGTGCAGGTAGGCGAGACAGAAGCGCATCTGCGCGCTGTCTTCGGGATTCTCCACGAAGGCTTCCAGCGCCTGACGCGCCTGCTTCAGCGTTTCCTCGATTTCGCCCTTGACCCAGTCCAGCGCCAGGAAGCTGTGATTGTCACTCATCGTTCTATGCCCTCAGGGGCCTCATCGCGTCGGTCGTGCCCGGCAAGGCCGGGCCATTAATTTTTATCGCCGGTCGGGTTCGAACCCGATTTTCTTCCATGCAAAGGTCTACGCCTGTTGCCTGCCACTGCCAGAACCGGGCCTTGGCCCGACCCGTCTGCATCAGTGGCCGCAGGCATCCGCCCTGGCCACTGCTTCTTCGAAATCTGCCGCCCCGCCTGGCACTCACGTCTTGCGACGAAATGCCATCGTGTCGGGGTAGTCGACCCGCACCAATTGCGGATGCGCCCAATCCATCGCCTCGCCAAGCCCCAGCACCATCAACCCGCCCGGTGCAAGACGCACGGCAAGATTGGTGAGGATGTCGCGCTTGCGGAAGCGACGGAAATAAATCAGTACGTTCTGGCAAAAAATCACGTCCATTCCGGAAAGCGGCGCGCGATCCAGCTCCATGATGTTGAGCTGCACAAAGGCGACGCGCTTTTTCAGATCGTCAGTGACCTGCCACTCCTTTCGCCCGACGACGGGCTTGAAATATTTTTCCTTCCACGCAGCGGGTACGTTATGCAAACGACGATCGCCATAGATGCCCGTCCGCGCACGCCCCAATGTCGGGAGGCTGATATCGGTTGCCGTGACCCCGAAGAACACCTTGCGCTTGAGCTCGGCAATCTGCGCATCGGTTTGCATCGCCAGCGAGTAAGGTTCTTCCCCCGTCGAGCACCCTACGCTCCACAGATTGAGGGACTTGCGCGCCGGCTCTTTCAGCAGCAACTCCGACACATGCTGCCTGACCAGCGCAAAGGAACTCGGGTGGCGGAAAAAAGAGGTTTCCTGAACCGTCAGGCGATCCACGAGCACGGCCCATTCACGCTCGGCCACCGGGCCGGCCATGAGCTGCTCGTAGTAGGTTTCGTAATCGTTGATGCCGATCTCGCGCATGCGAATGCCGAGATTGGTCTCCAGGAACGACCGGCGTGCCACGCCGATGGTCATGCCGGTGCGCGCTTCGATCAGCGTCTGCCAGAGCTCGAACTGCTCGTCCGAGATCGGCGAAAGCGTCTTGATGCCCCAGCGGTCAGTGGCCACATCGGTTGTCCTGTACATGCTCGCCTCCGGTCAGCTGCCCTGGAGCAGCGCCGGTCAGGCGTGCTCGGGCAGCTTGAAGCCGGCTACCGAGTGACGCAGCTCGTTGGCCATTTCCGCAAGGTTACCAATCGAGCGCGCCGTTGCGATGGTACCGGCGGTCGTCTGCGAGGTGATTTCCTGAATCACGTTCATGGTGTTGGAAATGTGGCCGGCAGAGGCTGCCTGCTGACGCGCGGCGTTCGAGATGTTCTGGATGAGGTCAGCGAGGGTACGCGACACGTTCTCGATCTCGCCGAGGGCCACACCGGCGTCCTGCGCCAGGCGGGCCCCGCGCACCACTTCTGCCGTCGTCTGTTCCATCGAGATAACGGCTTCATTGGTGTCGGTCTGAATGGTCTTCACCAGCTGTTCGATCTGCTTCGTAGCCGCGGCAGAGCGTTCGGCGAGGCGCTGCACTTCGTCGGCCACCACCGCGAAGCCGCGGCCGGCTTCACCGGCCATGGACGCCTGAATGGCGGCGTTAAGCGCGAGGATGTTGGTCTGGTCGGCGATGTCGTTGATCAGCGACACGATGTCGCCGATTTCCTGTGACGATTCACCGAGACGCTTGATTCGCTTTGACGTTTCCTGGATCTGCTCACGGATGGTGTCCATGCCGGAGATCGTGTTCTGCACCACCTCGGCGCCCTTGTGGGCGATGGCCACAGAGCGTTCGGCCACCGCGGCGGATTCGGCGGCGTTGGCCGACACCTGGTCAATCGAGACCGCCATTTCGTTCACGGCGGCAGACGCGCCAGCGATTTCCTGAGCCTGATGCTCGGACGCTTCAGCGAGATGCATCGCGGTGGACTGCGTTTCCTGCGCAGCAGCAGACACCTGCACGGCCGTCGAGTTGATGGTGGCCACCAGGCCGCGCAGCTGGTCAATGGAGTAGTTGATGGAGTCGGCGATGGCACCCGTGAAGTCTTCCGTCACGGTGGCCTGCACGGTGAGGTCACCGTCGGCGAGGTCGCCGAGTTCGTCCAGCAGACGCAAGATGGCGTCCTGGTTGCGGCGGTTTTCCGATTCGATCTGTTCGGCACGCTCGGCTTCGGCCTGACGGTCATGCTCGGCCGCGATACGGTCCTGGTTGGCACGGATGGAGTACAGCTTGGCGGCACAGAGCAGGCCGACCAGCAGGGCGATGATGCCCACGAACGTATAGATCGAGGTGTCGGCCGTCTGCGCCACCCCCACCGACAGTGCCGTGGATGCATCCAGCAGCGAGCGGGAGTCACGGAAAATCGAGTCGGCGGCGGCGCGCACCTGGAACAACTCCGGTGACGTCTCCAGGATGGCGTTGGCGGACTGCTTCACGGAGGAGTCGAAGGAGTCGGCGATGGCCGCCAGGGCATCCTGGGCCTCGGGGTCAGTCACCTGCTTGACACCCAGCGCTTCGTCACCGGCCAGCATCCCCTTGAGGACGCGCTCGAACTGCGCGGCGTCACGCCCGAACGAGTCGGCAGACGTGACGGCATCGGCGCCGCCCTGCAGCACCTTGTTCACCGAACGCAGGATACGTTCTGCCAGCACAGACTGCTGCTTGGCGATGGAAATCTGCGTGGCGGACGCACCCGTGCGCAGCATCCCCTCAACGACGATGTCGTATTCGGCCTGCAGGTCCGGCACGGTCTCCGTCAGAGTCTGGGCCAGCTCGTGCAGCTGCAGTACCGACTTGCTGCCGTCAAGCACGATCTTGGCATTTGACGAAACCGGATTCCACACCTTGTCGAGAGACTGGATCTGCGCGTCGTTCTTGCCGCGGTAGCTGACGAGTTCGTCCCAGGCGGTCTGGAAGTGCTCGCGCGACTGCTTCAGCTGCTCGAACGCGGCCGGATTGCCGCCGGCGGCTTCCGAGGCGTTCTTCGCGATGTCCTGCGAGAGCACGCGGAGCTCGGAGGCATTGTTGATCATCGCGGTCGCGCGATAGCTCTTCACGAACACGAACATGAACGCGATGACGAGCACCGCGAGCGACGCACCAAGGCCGATCATCCAGGGCTTCGTTTGCGCAGCCGTGTCCGCCGTCCCCTGCGGGATCAGGTTGCGGAAACTCTCCTTCGAGAAGACGCGCTTCCAGTCGATCCCCCGGAGGTTCGAAAGCTTGTCTCGCACGGTCTGCAGATTCGAATTCATACCATCAGCCCTCAGCGGCCTCATGTTTATAGTTTTCTTAATACAAACGGCCGGACAAGCCGGCCGCTCCGCTCCGTCAGGCGTTCGCGGCCTGCAGGAACTGGGGATCCTCCACCAGGCGTGACAGACTGAACACGGCCCAGTACGTATCTCCACGCCGGAATGCCCCCTGCACAAAGGGCTGCAATTCCGGAATCACTCCCGGTGCGTCGGACCCGTAGTCCGCCACCGGAAAATGCTGCATGCCCAGCACGTCATCGACGACCAGGCCCGCAAAAACGTCCGCCTGGTCGATCACGATCAGGCGGCGACGATGCTCCTGCAACTCTGACCGGCGATTGAAGTACGCCAGCAGGTCGGTGATGGGCAGGAGACGGCCGCGCACATTCGCTATGCCCTTCATCCAGGGCTTGACCCCCGGCACATGGGTATAGCGGGGTACGGCCAGGACTTCATTGACTTCGCCCATGGCCGCCAGGAAATGCTGTCCGCCAAGGGTGAACCCGATGCCGCTCCACAACTCTGCCGCCTGGCCGCCCGCAGGCAGGCCGACCGCACGCTGCTTTGAGCGCTCGGCGATCTCGAGAAGCTTGATGAATCCCTTGGCTGCCATCGCTTATGTCACGCGTTACTTGCCGCCAATGAGGCCGGCGATGGTCTGCATGAGCTGGGTTTCATCCACCGGCTTGGTCAGGTAGTCACGCGCGCCCTGGCGCTTTCCCCAGACGCGGTCGGTTTCCTGATCCTTGGTCGTAACGATCACGACCGGAATGTGTGCCGTGTCCTCGTCCTTGGTGAGCTGGCGGGTGGCCTGGAAGCCGTTAAGGCCGGGCATGACGACGTCCATGAGGACCAGGTCAGGTTGCTCGGCGCGCGCAACCGCCACACCGTCGGCGCCGTTGGTGGCTTCCAGAACCTGGTGCCCATGCTTCTCGAGGATTTCACGGAACCGGTACGTTTCCGTGGGAGAGTCGTCGACAATGAGGATGCGTGCCATTGTATTTCCCCGCTGATGCGTGATGCGTTCAGACCTTCACGTGCTGGCGGATTGCGCCGAGCAGTTCTTCTTTGCTGAAAGGCTTGGTCAGGTATTCGTCCGAGCCCACGATGCGTCCCTTGGCCTTGTCGAACAGACCGTCCTTGGAGGACAGCATGATGACGGGCGTGGATTTGAACGCGGAATTGTTCTTGATCAGTGCGCAGGTCTGATAGCCATCCAGACGCGGCATCATGATGTCGACGAAAATGATGCTGGGATTCGAGTCGGCGATCTTGGCCAGCGCATCAAAGCCGTCTGTCGCAGTGATTACGGTACACCCGGCCTTTTGCAGCAGGGTCTCGGCGGTGCGACGAATCGTCTTAGAATCGTCGATCACCATGACTTTCAAACCGTCGAAATTCTCTTCTGACATTGGAGCAGCCTTCTTAGGAATGAGGCTTTTTTGAGCCTGGTTCGGGCAATCGAAACCGGAACGACCCACCCGCTGCCGATAATGCCGACAGGGACAGGTCCGCCACGTTTTAACACAGTTTTACAGGGTCGGCTATATATGCACAAGGCCGGCAACCGGGACAGGATTCAAGGCAGGACAACGGTTTAGCGCTTTTTTCTGACGGAATACTGCAAGTCAGGCATGAACGGCATCATCGGCCCGACGCCACGGTCGCGACCCCGGGATGAACCGTGCAACCGGAAAGGGACCCGCAAGACACCGCGTTTCCGCAAAAGACAGAATCCGGGGGCGCCCGGTCAGGCAAACCCCCGAGCCAGGGCATCCCACAAGAGCTTGCTTCCGGCCACCACCGTCAGCAACTCGAACGCGCGCTTTACCAGCCGGTTGCCCTTCAACAGGGCCCAGTGCGCCCCGATATACCCCCCTGCCAGGGAGCCCGCCAACAGGCCGGGCAGCCAGTCCCACCGTACCGGCGCCTGCACGGACAGCGCCAGCGCTCCGAGCCCGTTCCAGAACAGTCCGACCAGAACCAGCGTATAGGTCACGGCGCGCGTGTAATCCAGGCCATACCAGTGGATCAGCCAGAGCGTCACGAACAGGCCGGTCCCGGACGTCAGCGAGCCATTGAGGGCGCCGATCACGAACAGGCCCAATCCCCCTGTCACCAGGCCGCGGACATCCCGGTTCAGCCGCCGGCTTTCCTGCCCGAGTGCCGGCCGGCACCAGGAGTAGATGCCAAGGCCCAGGGTGAGGATGCCGAGCGCCAGCTCTGCAAGGCGATCGGGAATGGCCAGAATCAGCTGCGTTCCGAGCAGCACCCCCGGCAGACCGCAGGCCAGGACGTAAGCGGCAAAACGCCAGCGGAATCGCCCGGTCCGGAGGTGACGCAGGGTTGCGCCGACGCCCAGTGCCACACTCGCAATCTTGTGGGTAGCCAGAGCCGACGGAAACGCCAATCCGAGAAACAGCAGCGCGGGCAACTGCAACAGGCCGGCGCCACCGCCCGCCAGGGCGGAAAGGGTGTTGGCAAGAAGCGCGACAAGGAATAAAACCACTACACCGATCACTGTCTGCCCCCGACCTGCTCCCCTAGAATGAGGGGCGATTATATGAGAGCCCCAGGCTCGCCGGAGATTTTCCATGCTGAAACGCGCCGCCCTGTTCCTCGGCCTGATGCTGGCCCTGCCCCTGGCCCATGCCGAAGACGCCCGCTGGTTCCGCTATTACGACGACAAGCACCAGCCTGTCGTGACGGACACCGTCACGCCGGAGCACGTCTCCCGCGGCTATGACGAGCTGACCGCCTCCATGCGCCTCATCCGCCATGTCGATGCGCAACGTGCCCTGAGCGCAGCCGAGCTTGCCGCGATGCGGGCCAAGCGCGATGCAGATGCGCAGCGCGCCAAGGACGACAAGCAGATCCTGCGCCTGTACAGCAGCCCCGCCGATGCCGAGCGCGCACGCAACCGGCAGCTTGATGCACTGCAGGTTCGCATCGACTTCAGTAACAACATGCTGACCACCCTGCGCCAGCGCCGTGCGGCCGAAGCGCAACGCGCAGCGTCCTTTGAACGCACCGGCAAGCCCGTTCCCGCCGACGTAAAGGCCAACATTGCCAATTTTGACAAGCAAATCCAGGCAGCCGAGTCCGAAGTCAATGGACGCAAGGCAGAGCAGGACAAGGTGAACAGCGAATTTGATCCGGTGATCAAGCGCCTTGCCGAGCTGACCGGCAAACCGGCCAGCACCACACCGTGGGCGCCTGCCCCGGCAAATGCCGCCAAGTCCAAGCCCTGAAACGGCAAAGAGGTCATCGCGGCAACGTTCGCGTAAAAAAGAAAAAGCCGGCTGATGCCGGCTTTTTCATGGGTTCATCACCCGAAAGGAGACATCACACCGGCAGAAGCGTCAGGCGCCTTGCTCGCGAAACAACTGTGTTCGCAGGAACGCCCATTGGGCCTCCCAGTTTTCCGTCGGCTTCCGGCGAAAGCCGGAGCGAACATACTGACTGACATGCCCCTCCACCAGCACCAGCATCAGATTGGCCGCAGCGGCACTGGTCATCACGGTGCCGACAGACTGCTTGAGCTCCGCATCCCGCAAGACTTGCCGCAACTGCGCTTCCAGCCGTTCGAAAAATTGCGCGATGCGGGCCTGCAGCCGCTCATGCTCGCCAGTGAGGGCATCACCGTTCAGGATGCGGGTAATGCCGGGATTCCGCTCACTGAAGATCAGCACGAGAGAGAGGATCTTCTCGCATCGCACCCGGGCATCGCCTTCTTCCTGCAGAATCGCCGTCACCCGGGAAAACACCACGTCTTCCACGAATTCGATGAGCCCTTCGAACATCTTGGCCTTGCTGGGAAAATGCCGGTACAGCGCCGCCTCCGTCACCCCCACTTCCTTCGCCAGCGCAGCCGTGGTGATGCGCGCGCCAGGCTGTGACTCCAGCATGGCGGCAAGCGCCTGCAGGATATGATCACGACGCGAGACTTTGGATTCGGCAGCCGTCATGTGGACTCCTGGCGCAACCAGCCTCAGGGCTGGAGGCGTTTCTTCTGGCCTTTCTTGTTGCTGATCAGCGTGCCGGTACCGGCATCGGTGAAGACTTCCAGCAACGTCGCATGCGGCATGCGTCCATCAATGATGTGCGCACTGATGACGCCGTTCTTTACCGCCTCAAGCGCACAGCCGATCTTGGGCAGCATGCCGCCGTAGATCGTTCCGTCTGCAATCAGCGCATCGACATCCTGCGTACTCAGGCCAGTGAGAACATTCTTCTCCTTGTCCATCACGCCGGGAATGTTGGTCAGCAGGATGAGCTTCTCGGCCTTCAGTGCCTCTGCCACCTTGCCGGCGACCAGATCCGCATTGATGTTGTACGACTCGCCCGCGTCACCTACACCGATCGGCGCGATGACCGGAATGAAATCCGAACCGACCACCATTTCGAGCACGTCGGTCTTGATTCCTGCCACCTCACCGACCTGCCCGATGTCCACGGCTTCCATCTGGCCCTTTTCATTGGGCTTGTGGAGATACATCTTCTTCGCCCGGATCAGGTTGCCGTCCTTGCCCGTCAGGCCGATGGCGCGGCCACCGTTCTGGTTGATGAGGTTCACGATGGACTTGTTCACCTGCCCACCAAGAATCATTTCAACAACATCCATCGTCTCGGCGTCGGTCACGCGCATGCCGTCGATGAACCGGGATTCCTTGCCGATTCGCGCGAGCATGTCGCCAATCTGCGGACCTCCGCCATGAACAACGATCGGGTTCAGGCCAACCGTCTTCAGCAGCACGATGTCGCGCGCGAACGAATTCTCGAGCTCCGGCTCCGTCATGGCGTTGCCACCGTACTTCACGACAATCGTCTTGCCATGGAAGCGCTGGATGTAGGGAAGCGCCTCGGTCAGCACCTTGGCGATATTGAGGGCGGTATCACGCGGCAGCGCCATCTTTTCTACTCGTCAAATCAAAAGGGAATCTGGAGGTTTGCATCGACACTGGCCAGCAGCGCCCTGAACTTGCCCTGCACTGCGACAAGCGCTTCCGGCGTCTTGCCTTCAAAACGCGCCACCAGGCAGGGCGTCGTGTTGGAGGCCCGGATCAGGCCCCAGCCGTCGGCGAATTCGACGCGCACGCCATCGATGGTGATGACGTTGGCATCCGGGAAGCGCGTGCGCGATTGCAGCTCGGCCATCAGCCCGAACTTGCGGTCGTCCGCGACCGGGATGTTGATTTCCGGCGTCGAGGGATTCTCGGGGAATTCGCCAAACACGGCATCGGCATCGCCCGTTTCCAGTGACAGGATTTCCAGCAGGCGGGACGCGGAATAGACGGCGTCGTCAAAACCGAACCAGCGGTCATTGAAAAAAATGTGCCCGCTCATTTCGCCAGCCAGCACGGCGCCGGTTTCCTTGAGCTTGCCCTTGATGAAGGAGTGCCCCGTCTTGCACATCACCGGGCGACCGCCGAGACGGGAAATCAGCGCAGCAAGATCACGCGTGCACTTCACGTCGAAGATGATGTCCGCCCCCGGATTGGACGTCAGCACATGCTTGGCATACAGCATCATGAGGCGATCAGGGAAAATCATCTTCCCGGAAGGGGTTACGACGCCAATGCGGTCACCGTCACCGTCGAACGCAATGCCGACGTCCGCATTGTTGGCGGCCACGGCGCGGGTGAGGTCTTCAAGATTTTCGGGCTTGCTCGGATCCGGATGATGATTGGGAAAGTGTCCGTCCACTTCGCAGAAAAGCGGCACGACATTGCAGCCCATGGCCTCCAGCACGCGCATGGCGATCGGGCCGGCCGCCCCGTTGCCGGCATCGACCACGACATTGAGCGGGCGGGCCAGTGCGATGTCCTGGTTCACGCGATCGACATAGTCCTGGGCCACATTCGTCTGAGTCAGTGCGCCGGAACCGGCAACGAAATCACGCGCGTCGATTCGGGTCCGCAGCGACTGGATCTCGTCCCCCGCCAGCGTGTCGCCCGCCAGCATGATCTTGAAGCCGTTGTAGTCCGCCGGATTGTGGCTGCCTGTCACCATTACGCCACTGCCGGTGCCGATCGTTTTGGCAGCAAAATAAAGCACGGGAGTCGGCACCATGCCGACATCGATGACATCACGGCCGGAGGCACGCAACCCCTCGACAAGGGCCGCGACCAACTCGGGACCGGAAAGGCGGCCGTCACGGCCGACCACAACCGTCTGCTCGCCGCGTGCGGATGCTTCGCTTCCGATCGCCTGTCCTAGCAATCGCGCCACCTGGGCGTTCAGGCCTTTGCCGACAACACCCCGAACGTCATAGGCACGGAAAATCTCCGGCGCCACGACAATCTCCGCTGGCGCTTCCTCGACCACAGCGGGCTCGGCAGGGGGCGGCGCTGGTCGCCGCGCCGGCTTCGCTGCCGCGCCAAAGAGATCCGAGGCGTCGCCACCGGCGATCTCGCCAAGCTCGTCTGACGCGGGCTTTACGGCGGCACGACCTGCGCGCAGTTCCGCGCCAAAACGATCCAGCTCGCCCAGCAACTTTGCGGACATGGCGTAGCTCAGCGCGGGCCGTTGACGATTGCCGTAATGGAAGAGGTTCTCGCAATAGCCGCTAACGCCCGCGAGGTCGTCCTGTGCACGGCGCTGTATCCGCATCACGGCCCAGAGGAACAGCCCCCCGGCCACGAGCGGAGCGACCAGCACGAACACCAGCAAGATAAAGCCGCTTTCATGACTCCGCCCGAGTGTTGGCGCCGGCGTGAAGTGAAGTTCCCATGCCGGATTCGGTGTGGTGCCGCTGTCGGTCGGCGGCGTATCGCTGGCCCCGCTCTTCAGGATGGAGGCCTTGTCATTCCCCACCTTCTGCGTCAGCTCGACGACGCCTGCATCGGGAGCAAACCCCTTCAGGGCAGTCGCCAGGGGCGCAAACGGATAGCCAACCAGCAAGGCACCAGCCGGCTGGCCATCGGCGCCTTTCAGAACGCGCGCATACGTGACGACCTGGGCCTTCACCGTACCGGCGTCGTAAAAACTGATCTCGGGATGCATGGCCTTGCCGCTGGCCGCCCGGGCGAGCATGTCCTGCTGCGCGAAACTCAGACCATTGGGAACGGCCGGATCGAGCACGAGCGGGCTTACAAGCGCAAACGACGCCCCCGGGAAGCGTTTGACGAGATCATTGCCCGCCACGGCACCCGGCTGCATCAACGGAAGAAGCTCGGCATCGGGAACGGACTTCGGACCGTCTTCATAGCTGTGCAAATACGCCGTGAGAATGGCGACGTAATGCTGGCGGTACACGCCGGCGATCTCGTCACGACGGGTCTGCTCGGCCTGCGAGACCATCCACCAGCCCGCGGCCTGAATCACGGCCAGCACCACCACCATGATCAGCAGTGCCGGCAGGCCGTCCTTCAGCGGAGTACCTTCACCGGCGACCTTGGCAGCCTTCGGCGCCTTGGGCGCGGCTTCCTTCGGGGCCTTTCCGGCCTTGACCGGCTGCTTCGCCTTTTCCGATTTCTTCGTGGCCATGTTGCGTCTCTCTGACTTCTGTTACCGGGCTCAATGACGACCCGAGGACCCGAATCCGCCGGCGCCACGCGCGCTGGCCTCGAATGATTCCACTAGCTGAAACTCCGCCTGCACCACCGGCACCAGGA
>DASSUO010000098.1:0-22276 GCA_035706925.1 Moraxellaceae bacterium | reverse complement strand
CACAATCGCCCCCGCCGCCCTCCCGGCAGGAGCGGCCTCAGCTGCTTCCCTCACAAAGGCCCCGAAAGAGATCGACGGCCAATTCCAGCGCCGCCTACGGTACTACCTCCATTGACCGCCCCTGTTCAAGGGTAGGAAGATGCGCGCGCCATCAGACTTGCCCCGGACCATGCGGGCAGGCAAGCTTCGGCAATTCCCTTACTCAGGATCCGGACATGGCCGACACGACCTTTGCCAGTTTTGCGGACTTCTACCCGTACTATCTGCAGGAGCACTCCAACCGGACGTGCCGGCGCCTGCATTTCGTGGGGACTACACTGGTCATCGCCATTGCCGTATCGGCCGTACTGACCGGCGCCTTGTGGATGTTGCTGTTGCTGCCCGTGGCCGGCTACGGTTTTGCCTGGCTGGGTCATTTCGGCTTCGAAAAGAACCGTCCGGCGACCTTTCAGCACCCGTTTTACAGCCTGTGGGGGGATTTCGTGATGTACAAGGACATCCTCACCGGCAAAATCCCGTTCTGATTTGCCCAAGCGGCCGCTCTTGCAAGGATTTTCATGTCCAACGAAGAACAACAAGAACAAGAACACCGCTCCCGCGTTACCACGCTCCATACGCGCATGCTGGCCTACATCGTGGCCGGCTGCGTGTTCGCGACGGGGGTCTACAAGGGTTTCTACGACAATTACGTCATCCTCATCATTCCCCTGACCGTCCTGATTCCCTGGGGCCAGCGCTTCCTGCTCAACTGGCTGCAGACCCGCTATCCCCGTCAGGCGGGCGCCACCCTCATGCTCACTGACGGCTTTGCGGCCGGGCTGGGCGTGGCGGCGGCCGGTTTCAGCCTCGTGCCGACCATGACCTTCCTTGGCCTGCTGCTTACCTCAGCCATGGCCTTCGGCAACCTCTATCTCGTCACGCTGACCGGCTTCGTGACGCTGTTCGGCAGCCTGCTGGGCGGCTTCCTGTTCAGCTTCCAGAGTGCCGGCAACGACACACCGGCAATAATGACGGTGGTGTCCTTCGGCGGTTACACGCTTTTCGTGGGCCTTTCCGCCTTTTATATCCGCGAACAGCAACGCCACCTGCTCGCGGCCAAGAACAAGATCCTCGAGCAACAACAGGAAGCGATCCAGCTGTCGCGCAAGCTCGTGAAGTACCTGCCGCCACAGGTGTGGGAATCCATCTTTTCGGGCAAGCGCGACGCCAAACTGCAGAACAACCGCAAGAAACTGTCGGTGTTCTTCTCGGACATCAAGGACTTCACGGTGATGACGGACGAAATGTCCCCGGACTCCGTCACCGAGATCCTGTCCGTGTACTTCGAGCACATGGCCAAGATCGCCCTCAAATACGGGGGCACCATCGACAAGTTCATCGGCGACGCCATCCTCATTTTCTTCGGCGACCCCACCACCAAGGGCGCCCGGGACGACGCGGTCGCCTGCGTCTCCATGGCCATCGACATGCGCAAGATGATGCAGGTGCTGCGCCAGAAGTGGGTCAGCATGGGCGTCGAAATGCCCCTGCACGTGCGCATGGGCATCACGACGGGCTACTGCCACGTGGGCAACTTCGGCTGCGAGTCGCGCATGGACTACACCATCATCGGCCGCGACGCGAACCTCGCGTCGCGCCTGCAGAATGCCGCCGAAGTGGACGAGATCCTGATCTCCAACGACACCTACATGCTGGTGCGCGACAAGATCATGTGTCGCGAGAAAGGCGTCGTACGCCTGAAGGGGATCGCCGAACCGGTACAAGTCTGGCAGGTGGTGGACTTCCGTTCCGATGTCGCCCACACCACGTGGATCGAACATGAGCTGGACGGTTTCGCCATGCTCATGGACATCAACAAGATCAAGAACTACGACAAGGACCGCATCGTCCAGGCGCTGGAACAGGCCGCCAAGCGCGTGCGCGACAAGCGCATCGTCTAGTCGGTGTCGCGCGCGAGCCGGATCCCCGAGAATTGCCAGCGGGATCCGGGCGGAAAGAAATTCCGGTAGGTCTCCCGCCATTGCCGTGGTGGCGTCACGCACGACGCCCCCCGCAGCACCATCTGACCGCTCATGAACTTGCCGTTGTACTCGCCGATCTCGCCGTCCGCCTCGCGGAATCCCGGATACGGCAGGTAGGCGCTGCCGGTCCACTGCCATACCGCCCCGAAATACTGCTCGTCGTGACGGACGGCCGGCGCCGGGTGCAGGCCGCTGAATCCCGGTTGAACCAGCGCGGATTGCCAGCCGCGCCGCGGATGCGCCTCGCGCTGCCGCGCAACGGCATACTCCCACTCGGCTTCGGTCGGCAGACGCGCCCCGGCCCAGCGTGCATAAGCCGCTGCCTCGAAGAAGCTCACATGACACACAGGCTCGTCCATGCGCACCGGACGCGACCCTGTCAACGTGAATTGCCACCAGTGGTCTTCGTGCCGGAACCAGTACAGCGGCGCATGCCAGCGTTCGCGCAGACATTGTGCCCAGCCGTCCGAAAGCCAGAGCTCGGGACGGCCATAGCCGCCATCCAGCATGAAGGCCTGATATTCGCTGTTGGTCACAAGACGCGTGGCCAGCGCATGGGGGCGCAGCCACTCGGCATGGCGGGGCCGCTCGTTGTCGAAACTGAATTCGGCCGGGACCGGATGACATGTCGCCGGCAAGGGCCCTTCGCCTGCCTGCCCGACACACACCAGTCCGCCAGGGTCGTCATGCCAGCCCATGCTGCCGGGAAGACGACCTTCCTCTTCTTCCACCGGCACGAGATCGGGCCTGTAGGCAGGGAGCAGCGGATTGCACCAGAAATGGTGCTTGAGATCGGTGAGGATGAGCTCCTGATGCTGCTCCTCATGTTGCAGGCCCAACTCCAGCAGCGCCGCCACCTCGACCGACAGCGGGCGATCCAGGCACATCTGCATGCGTTCATCGACATTCGCACGCCAGTCAAGTACGTCATCGAGCGACGGCCGCGACAACAGCCCGCGCCGGGCGCGCGGATGCGGCTCGCCCACGCGCAGATAGTAGGAATTGAAGAGATCGTCCCAGGCCGGGTCATGCGGACGGAAAGCAGGTTCGGCACGCGACAGCACGAAGCGCTCGAAAAACCAGGTGACATGCGCCAGGTGCCACTTCACCGGGCTGGCCTCTTCCATCGACTGCAGCAGACAGTCTTCCGCCGACAGCCCGTCGACCAGTGACAGCGTCTGCCGGCGCACGCCGTCATAGGCCTCGCGCAACACCTGCTGCTGCAGGTGGCGTGCGTTGTGGCTGGTCATGACAACGGCCTCCGGCCGGCCAGGAATACGTGGTAGCCCGCGTCAGACGACTGCCAGTGATGCAGGTTGCCGAATCCCGCGATTTCAAGAAGCGCAGCAAATGCGGGTCCGGAATACTTGTAGGAATACTCGGTCAGGATGGATTCGCCGGCTTGGAACCGGCGCGGATGTCCCCCCAGGTGCACCACATGGTCTTCGGTTGCCACCAGCGACAACTCGACACGGCTCTCCTCCGCATTGAAGACGGCACGATGGTGAAACCGCTCAGGCCGGAAGTCCGCACCCAGGGCATGATTCACGACACGGAGAACGTTGCGGTTGAATGCTGCCGTGACCCCCAGGGCGTCGTCATAGGCGGCACGCAACCGTACCGGATCCTGCTGACCATCCACACAGATCAGCAGTACGCCACGTTCGCCCAGATGCCGCCAGATTGCCTGGAGAAAGTGCAGCGTGTCCGCCGGTGAAAAATTGCTGATCGAGGAGCCGGGATAAAAGAACACCGGTGGGCGACTCCCGCTTTCCTCGCGCACCGAGGGCAGGTCCAGCGTGCGCGTGAAATCACACACGATCCCCTCATGCTCGATGTCCGGAAACCGGTGCTTCGCCTCGCGCAGTGTTGCGTGCAGCCAGTCTTCCGAAATATCGACGCCGACAAACCGCGCGGCATCGACGGCAGACAACCAGGGCCACGACTTGTTGCCATCACCACAACCCAGATCAATCCACTGGGCATGCTGCGGCAGCAAGGCCACGATTTCGTCGCGTACGCGCGCAAACAGGGCGGCCTCCGTCGCGACCGGATAATATTCGTCGAGCTGACAGATGGCCTGATAGAGCGCACACCCTTGCGCATCGTAGAAATACTTCGGAGGCAACATGGCGCGCTCGGCCAGGAGGCCGTCGAGCAACTCCTGTCGTCGCTCCTCACGCGTTCCCTCGCGGGCATGCAGCAACAGGACGGATTCGGATACGGGAGACGGTGAATGCCGACGCGGCGACTCACCAGGAAGAACGACATCAAGCCAGCTTGCCATGGACTTGCACTCCTTGCTCGTCACGGACCGCACAGCCGGATAATCCGGGGCCTTGTACCGGTAATCACTATAGACGCGGTACTGCGACTGTGCCGTCGCTTGAGCCAGGGCATCCACTGGCGGGCCGCAGGAAGGCATGGCGCGGGACTCGCGGGATCGCGGCGGAAGCCGCTCCTGCCCCCGGTTGCTCTCACCTCGCAGGAGCGGCTTCAGCCGTGATCGTCAGCCACAACTCCGCCATCGGGATAACAGCAAGCCGGAAGTCCACAAACAAGGAAAGGAAATACAGCAAAGGCTCGACCGGCGATCGACGCCAGCAAGCGCGAGGGATGATGACGTCTAGAGGCGTGATTGAAGGAGTACGACAGCCCGTTCCTGTTCACGGGAAACGGCAGCGACCCGCGCGTCTTCGCCGGCGATGCGCCCCTCGCGGGCCAACTCCTCGAGGCCACGACACGCCTCGGCCAGTGCGACCAGGCCCAGGTTGGCACTGGCGCCCTTGAGACTGTGCGCCGCCTTGCGCACGCCGTCACTGTCTCCGCGGCCAAAGGCATCGCGAAGCTCGCCCACGCGCACGGACGAGTCATGGATGAACGTCTGGATGAGCGTGGGAAACTCGGTGTCGAGAATGCTGCGCAGCTCTTCAAAAAGCGCTTCGTCCAGGTATTGTTCAGTCATCTCGTCGTGCTCCCGTCGTTCGTCCTTGGGCAGCGGCTGCCGGCCACCCTTGCACCGTTTCCCGGCACCCCCGCGGCCCGACACCCGGTTGCCCGTCGCCCGGTTGCCCGTCGCCCGGTTGCCCGTCGCCCAGAGTGCCTGTCGCCCACGAATCATGCACTGCGCCAGCCGTGTTGGCGAGGCATGGCGCCTTCCCGCCGACGGCGGCCCGTTCAGTCCTGCCAGTGGAACTCCACCAATACATCATTGCCCGGTGAGAAATACTCGACCCGGCGGCACAAGGAGGCCAGCAAGGTCAGGCCTCGCCCGTAATAGGCAGGCACACCTTCCGGTCCCGGTGGCGTCAGACACTCGAACCCGGCGCCGGAATCCCGCATGCGCAATCGAAGTATTCCACCCTGCTCCAGTGTTTCCACCTCCAGATGGAGATGGATCGAGGCATCGTCGCCCAGTTCGTGAAGTCGCTCACTACGCAACTGGTAATAGCGCCGGAATCCTTCAGCATCGTCCTTGAGTCGCGACGACAGCCTCAGGAGACCATGCTCCAGCGCATTGGCATAGAGCTCGCTCAGGATGGTACCGAGCGTGCTGCCGTGGCTGCGCAAGCCCGGCACCTGCATCAGCATGTGCATGAGCAGCGGCACCGGGTCCTGTGTCTTCATGCTCTCCGCGCGGATTTCGTAGTCGAGTGACCACTGTCCCGGCGCATAGGCCGGAAACCGCACGCGATTCTGGCGGGACAGAGGCAGCACATCGTCCGCCGGACGAACCCGGACCAGCGAATAATCATCGCTCTGGCGATCGGTGCCGGTAAAGTTCCGCAATTGCGTGGTGATCAGCGCGAACATGTCCTCCTGTGGCTGATCGAAAAGGGCCAACAGCCGTTCCTCGCCGAACAACTCTCCCGTCGCATTCTGCGCCTCGATGATGCCGTCAGACCATAGATAGAGATCGGTGTCCTCCTCCAGCTCCACCACCAGTGGTCGGTACTCAAAGCGGTGAGGCGGCAGTATGCCGAGCGGAACATGTGACGACGGAATGCGCGTCAGCTGGTGCGAGCGGGCGTTAAACAGGACGCCATCGGGCAGGCCGCCAGCCCAGATTTCCAGGTTGCGGTCACCGTGGTTGATGTGGACCGCGGTCGCGCAACAAAACACCGATGACGGCAGCACCGCCTTCAGGCGTGCATTGACCTCGCGCAGGATCGGCTCCAGGCCAAAACCCTTGCCTCCCATGCCGTAGAAGATTTCGGCGAGGGGCATGATGCCCATTGCCGCCGGCAGGCCATGACCCGTGAAGTCGCCGAGCAGCACCAGCATGTCGCCATCCGGCTGGCGCGTTGCAAGCAACACGTCACCATCAAAAATCGCCATGGGCGACATCAGGTAGCGGATGCAGGGCGCATCCAGCGCCCCCAGGCGGACAATGCGGTCAAAGATCAGCTTGGCCGCCTGCTGCTCGGCGATCAGGTGTTCGCGTTGCGTCATGACTTCGGCATGCAGGCGACGCAAGCGGTCGAACGCCCGGATCTTGGCCTCGAGGATGACCGGGTTGTACGGTTTCGTGAGGAAGTCGTCGCCGCCCGCCGCAAGGCATTCCGCCAGGTCATGAGGGCTTGTCAGCGACGTCAGGAAAATGATGGGGACAAGCGTATTGTCGGCAATCGTGCGCATTTCCCGGGCGGCGGTGATGCCGTCCATTTCGGGCATCATTGCATCGAGCAGCACAAGGTCCGGACGGTGCCGGCGAAAATGTGCCACAGCCTCACGGCCATTCTCCACGGCGGTGACCTTGTGCCCCAGATGCTCCAGCAGCGACTGCAGCAATAACCGCGCGGAGGCGCTGTCCTCGGCAATGAGGATATGCAGGGAGGCCTGACCCATCCCTTTACTCCCCTGATCGTCATTCCCGTCCCGGTGGCGACGGCATGCCACCGGGCGCCCCTCGCTCCGGCGCACCGTAGATGGCCGGGGCCTTTGCGGTTTCCGGTCGTTATTCGCATCAGGTGACAGTCGCCTCCCGGACGACTGCAATCCGCGGCAGAACCGGACTACTCCCGGCTACTGGCTACTGGCTACTGGCTACTGGCTACTGGATCGTGAACAACTGTTCGAAATTGGAAATCGTCAGTATCTTTTTGACATCCGGGTTACAGTTGACGATCCGTACACGGTGACTGTCCCCCCCGGCATGATCGCGCAACAGGAGCAACATGCCGAGCGCCGAACTGTCGAGATAGGTCGCCTCGCGCAAGTCGACGACATAAGACTGCGGCGGATCCGGCATCTCCTCGTAGGCGCTGCGGAAATCCTGGTGGGTACTGAAATCAAAGCGCCCCTTCACATGGATGACAAGTTCCTTGCCGTCAGGGGACTCAGAGGAAAAAATGCTCATGGTTGCCTCCGGCGCCTCTGTCCGCGGTCAGGCCTCACAAACCAGCCAGCCGCCCTTGGGTTCAGGTTAGCCCAGGAATACCACCCCGCAGGAATTTTCTCCGGAACGGTCGCAGTTGTCCGCCGGTCGGCCCTTCACTCATCACAGGCGCTTTCCATGCCCACACCCGATATCGAAATCTACCTCGCCAGCACGCCGGCCCAGGCCATCCTCGACTGGCTCGCCACCCGTTTTCCCGCCAGTGCCGGCAACAAGGCCCGCCCCGCCGGAAAAAAACAATGGCGCATCCAGGTCCGGGAAGGCGACAAGGACATTCCGGTGCTGATCATCGAGGACGCCGCCCCCGGCTTCACCTCGGTCTGGTTCGACAGCCCCGCCACCCCCTGGCCCGACGATATGGCCTGTGCACGGGAGGCCTTTGCCCACTTCCGGACCGAAGTCCGCGCCACGCCAGGCAGCTGGCACGAGGGCGATGATCCCGACCTGTGGTGGCATCTTGGGGCTAGCGGAGAAGGCCTCATCCACTGGCCCGGTTGAGCTCGCCTGCGCTGCCCGCGTTGCCTTGAGTTACTGCCGGCCGCATGCCCCCGGGCCGGGGGTGTCACGCGGCGTCGGCAGGCCGCAGGAACGCGGCGACCGCAGCCGCGCCACTCGGGCATCCAAACCTCGCGCTGGTACCGTCCTGCAGTCCGCCCCGGGTCCATAACCGCTACACTGCGCCACAAGGCTCCCGCCATTACGGAGACAGCCATGCATCCCGGCCGCGCACAACACATCGCTCTCGTCCTGTCCGGCGGTGGCGCCCGTGCCGCCTACCAGGTCGGCGTGTTGCGCGCCATCGCCGACCTGCTTCCCTCCGACTATCCCAATCCTTTCGACATCATCTGCGGCACGTCCGCCGGCGGACTGAATGCCGCCGGGCTGGCGACCCATGCCTGCTGCCTGCAGGACGGCGTCTCCATGCTGGAATCGGTCTGGGGCGAATTCCGCACGCATCAGGTCTATCGCACAGACGTGGCCGGCGTACTCGCCCGCGCCTGGCGCTTCATCACGACAATGGTATTCGGCCGCATGCGCCGCGACCTTCCCGTGTCGCTGCTCGACAACAGCCCGCTGCGTGATCTCCTGCAGCAGCGCCTCACCATGTCCAATGTGCAGGATGGCATCGACAGTGGCCACCTCCGGGCGCTCTGCATCACCGCGTCCGGCTATTCGAGCGGGGAGTCGGTCAGCTTCTTCCAGGGCGTTTCCAGTCTTGACACCTGGCGACGGTCGCGGCGCATTGGCGTCAATACCGAGATCAGCATCGACCACCTCATGGCGTCCGCGGCCATTCCCATTTTCTTTCCGGCCGTCCGCGTCAACCGCGAGTTCTTTGGCGACGGCGCCCTGCGCCAGCTTTCTCCCATGAGTCCGGCACTGCACCTCGGTGCCGAGCGCGTGCTGGTGATTGGTGTCGGTGGCCAGTCACACCGGCAAGTGCGCGAAAAGACCGTGGCGTATCCGAGCATTGCGCAAGTGGTCAGCCACATCATGAACAGCTCCTTCGTCGACAGCCTTGAGGCCGACGTGGAGCGGCTCACGCGCATCAACCGCACACTCAGCCTCATTCCCGACGAGGTCCGCACGGCGCAAACGTCGCTGCGACAGGTCGAAGTACTCGTGATGTCGCCGCCCGCCGAAGTCCTGGACGCCATTGCCATGCGCCATGCGCGCCTGCTGCCCCCCATTATCCGGTTGTTCGTGCAGGGGTCCGGTGCCACGCACCGTTCCGGCTCCGGCGTGCTCTCGTATCTGCTGTTCGAAGCCGCGTATTGCCAGGACCTCATGGAGCTCGGCTACCACGACGGCCACGGCCGACGTGAGGAAATCCGCCGCTTCCTCGGTCTCCACGAGGCCCCGCCCACGCAGGAAGACGGCACCAACACCAATGTTGTCGAATTCAAGCGCGCCGAAGCCAGCAACAACTGATGCAGCGAGGATAATGCTCGTCAAGACACTGAAAAGCCGGCAATAGCCGGCTTTTCAGTGTCTGTTTCTACGCGCTCCACCTCAATATTTTTCGGGAACCTCGCGCAGGCGCATCAATCCTTCCTGCGCCACTGTCGCCACCAGCTTGCCGTCCTGGGTGAAGATGCGGCCGAAATTCATGCCGCGGGACGCCGAGGCATTCGGCGCATCCATGTCGTAAAGCAGCCACTCGTCAATGCGGAAATCGCGGTGGAACCACATCGCATGATCCAGGCTCGCGGCCTGCATGTTGTTCTGCATGTACGACACGCCGTGCGGCAACATGGCCGTGCTCATCAGCGCGTAGTCGGAGGCAAAGGCCAGGATGCACATATGCAGCAGGGGATCGTCAGGCAGCCGCGACTGCGCCTTCATCCAGTGAAATCGGTGCGGCTCCTTCTTCACCGGCGCAAACGGGTTGACCGGATCGATGGGACGCAACTCCACCGGCCGCTCGCGGATGAATACATCGCGGATTCGCTCCGGAATCAGCGGAGCCACCTTGAGTCGCAACTCGTATTCGCTCGGTACGCCTTCCGGCCCCTCGACGGACGGCATGGGCACCTGATGCTCCAGCCCTTCCTCGGGCAGCGCGAATGACGCCGACATCAGGAAGATGTTCTCCCCGTGCTGGATGCCTTTCACATTACGGGTACAGAAGCTCTTGCCGTCGCGAATGTTCTCGACCTGGTAGACGATGGGCGCGTTGACATCGCCGGCCCGCAGGAAGTACCCGTGCAGCGAGTGCGGCAGCCGGCCCTCGACCGTGCGCCCGGCGGCCATGAGGGCCTGGCCCAGCACCTGGCCGCCAAAGACGTTCTTGCCGAAGAAATTGCGGCTGGTACCACGGTAGATACCCTTCTCGATGGTCTCAAGGTTCAGGAGGTCGAGTACCTCCTGCATCACATTGCTCATGGCGCCCCCCTTTTCATGCAACCGGAGCCGGAGCCTAGCCCGACCCCTGTTCAATCAGAACAGTCAATCGGGCCATCCACTGGCCCACCCGCCCCATGCATCCATTACCGCCCGGTCCCCCGCAGGAGTTCCTTCAGGGGCGATCCGACACTCCCCTCCAACAATTTCCCACAAACGCCACTCGCGCCTGACGTCCGACTCACACGCCCCACACCCGCCCCTACAACCACCCTGACCGCCGCAACCGCTGCCACAGGTACACGCACCCGGCGCCCATCACCGCCAGCGCCGTCGGATAGCCGTAATGCCACTTCAACTCCGGCATGTATTCGAAATTCATGCCGTAAAAGCTCGCAATCATCGTCGGCAAGGCCAGGATGGCAGCCCAGGCCGCCAGTCGCTTCACGATCTCGTTCTGCCCCACCGTGACCATGGCCATGTTCACATCCATCGCCACCTTCACCATTTCACTCTGCGCATTCACCACATCATTGATGCGCAACACGTGGTCATTGATGTCACGCACATACGGAAACAGCGCGCGCGGCATATGGCGGTCCTCCCCGCGAAGAAGGTAGGCGCAGACATCCTGCATCGGCCCCACGGCCAGCTTCATGTCGACCAGCTCATGCTTGAGCTCGTAGAGATGACGGACGGTCTTGCGGCGGAACGTGCTGCCGAAGATGTCCTTTTCAATGTCGCGCATGTGCTGGTTCAACCCCTCCATTACCGGATAGAAGTTGTCCACCACAAAGTCCAGCAAGGCATACAGCACATAGCCCGGTCCAAAGCGCATCATTTCCGGCGTGCGCTCGCAGCGCTGGCGGACAGGCGCATAGCTCAGCGACGCCCCGGTGCGAACGGTGAGCACATAATGCGGACCGACAAAGATCGAGGTGTGGCCCAGCACGATGTCCTCGCTCTCCAGCCGTGCGGTGCGCACCACCACGAACAACGTTTCACCGTAGGCTTCGATCTTGGAACGGTGCTGCGGCCGCGTCGCATCCTCGACCGCCAGCTCGTGGAGGCCGAACTCGTCCACCACCACTTTCATTTCCACCGCATCGGGCTCATGCAATCCCACCCAGACAAAATGATCGCTGTTCTCGGCCAGCGCCTCGCTGACCTGATCCAGGGGAATGTCGGTCAGCTTGTGACCCGAGGCGCGGCTGTACACCGCACAATTGACGACGCTCATCCACACTCCTTTGCCCGCAGGGCAGCGGGCCTTCGCTATCTCTCCCCGCCGGCGGCCTCGCGGCCGCCGGGGTCATCGCCGAACCATAGCAGAGCGCCTGCCCCCGGCGCACCGCAGCGGCCCGGATCCCGGCGCTGTTCCTCCTGACCCGTCACCGGGTCTGGACAAATGCCGGCGCATCGCGTACCTCTGCTACCGATTTTTGACGACCATACGACCCTGGGTACGAGCAATGAGCTGGCAAGGCCGCGTACTGACCCGGGTGCTGAGAGGCACCCTCAAAAACCTCATGTTTTCCGGCCGCCCGACGCCGACGCGCATGGGACTGTCCGCGCTGGCGCTCGAAGTCTCCGCCGGACTCGTCCCCGTGCCTCGCGCCAGTATCTCGCCCCACCGCAAGCTCCGTGGCGAATGGGTCGAGGCGGACAATCCCGGCCCCGCCGTCATCCTTTACCTGCACGGAGGGGCCTACATTTCCGGCTCCCCGCGCACCCACCGTCCGCTGACGGCCGAGCTCGCCCGCCAGAGCGGCGCCCGCGTACTGGCGCTGGATTACCGGCAGGCTCCCAAGCACGAATTCCCCGCCTGGATGGACGACGCCGTCGGTGCCTATCGCCAACTGCTGGACGAAGGCTACACGCCGAACCGCATCGTCATCGCCGGCGACTCCGCCGGTGGCAACCTGACCCTGGTGACACTGCTCCGCCTGCGCGAACTGAATCTGCCCATGCCGGCGGGCGCCGTCTGCCTGTCGCCATGGACCGACCTCACCTGCAGCTACAAGTCCCACACCTTCAATGCGCACCACGAGGCCATGCTGAATCCGCCCGGACTCAAGGCCCTCGGCCTGCGTCATATCGGTGCCCGCGACCCCAGACACCCGCTGATTTCCCCGGCTCACGCCGATCTCGGGGGCTTGCCGCCCCTGATGGTGCACGTCGGCACCACCGAAATCCTTCTCGACGATGCCCGCGCCATCAAGCGCAACGCCAAGCGCGCCGGCGTCCGCCTCGTCTACCGCGAGTGGAAGGAAATGCCCCACGTCTTCCCCCTTTTCCACCTCATCCTCCCTGAAGGCCGCAAAGCCATCGCGCAGATGGCCGACTTCATCAAGGACGTCACCCGCTAACCCTCCCATCCCCGCCATACCGGCGGGGACTCCCCCTACCCCTACGCCTCCCTCCGCCTCCCCGCCCCCCGGGAGCGGCGTCAGCTGCGACCACTCACCCCCCTCCCCCAAGACCCACCTCACACCTTTTGTTACATTCACATGGCCCCCCATGACCAACCGGTCCCGGGGCGTTTGTTACCATTGCGCCGGTTTCTCCTGCCCACTCAAAGGCTTACACGCATGCCCCGCTGGCTTAGCAATTTCCTCCTGCTGCTTGCACGCAAATTCCTCTACCTTTTCGTGCGAACAACGATCCTGCCGGAGGACCTCAAGTCCCTTCAGATCGATCCGGACAAGCCCGTCTGCTACGTGATGCAGACCCGCTTCCTGTCCAATCTGCTCGTGCTGGAAACCGAAACGCGCAAAGCCGGGCTTCCGCGCGCGTTCAAGCCGATGCGCAGTTCGCATCTGCGTGAAAACCGTTCCTTCTTCTTCCTGACGCGCAGCGACAATCCCTCACCGCTGCAGCGCAATCGTTTCGCGTACTCGCCCCGCTTTGTCCGGCTCATGGATGCCGTGCGCGAAAATCCCGAGCTCGACGTACAACTCGTGCCGGTGACCATCCTGTGGGGCCGCTCGCCCGACAAGGAAAACTCCATCTTCAAAATCCTCTTCGCGGACTCCTGGGCCACACCGGGCATGCTGAAGCAGCTCATCACCATCCTGCTTCACGGCCGTCAGACCTTCCTCAAGTTCAGCGCCCCCATTTCCGCGCGCAGCATGATCGAAGAGGACCAGTCTGCCGAAATCACACTGCGCAAGCTGTCCCGCGTGTTGCGTGTCCACTTCCGCCGGCAGCGCGAAGTCGCCATCGGCCCCGACCTGTCACACCGCCGCATCCTGGTGCAGGCCATCCTCACCGCGCCCTCGGTGCAGCAGTCCATCGAGCGCGAAATGACGGAAAAGGGCATCAGCCGCGACAAGGCCACGGAAAAGGCGCTGGCCTACGTCAATGAAATCTCCGCGGACTATTCCTACCCCGTCATCCGCATCTTCGACATCTTCCTCACCTGGCTGTGGACCCGCCTTTACGACGGGGTGGAAGTGCACCATTTCGACAAGGTGCGTGCAGCGGCGCAGGACCACGAAATCGTCTATGTGCCCTGCCACCGTAGCCACATCGACTATCTGCTGCTGTCGTACGTGATCTTCCACCGCGGCCTGATGACCCCGCACATCGCCGCCGGCGCCAATCTCAACATGCCTGTGGTGGGCTCACTGCTGCGCCGGGCCGGCGCCTTCTTCCTGCGCCGCAGCTTCAAGGGCAATTTCCTCTACGGGGCGGTGTTCAACGAGTACCTCCATCAGATCACCATCAAGGGATACTCGATCGAGTACTTCATCGAAGGCGGCCGCAGCCGCACCGGCCGCCTCCTGGCACCCCGCGCCGGCATGCTGTCCATGACCCTGCGCGGCCACCTGCGCGACCATGCCCGTCCTATCGTCTTCATCCCCGCCTACATCGGCTATGAAAAGTTGATGGAGGGAAAGACCTATGTCGGCGAGCTGGCCGGCAAGCCCAAGCAGAAGGAAACCGTGTGGGGCCTGATCACGGCCGTGCGCAAGATCCAGAAGACCTTTGGCAAGGTCCAACTGAGCTTTGGCGAGCCGATCTACCTGCAGAAGTTGCTCGACGAGGAGTTCCCGGCCTGGCGCGAGACCCCTGTGGGTGAAGACGAAAAGACGCCGTGGATGAACAACACCGTCAATCGACTGGCCACCCAGATCAACACGCGCATCAATGCCGCTGCGGCCGTGAATCCGGTCAACCTGCTGGCCATGGTGCTGCTGTCGACACCCAAGCACGCGATGGACGAGGATGCCCTCATTGCGCAGATCGACCTCTATCGCCGTCTGCTGAAGGCCGTGCCCTACAGCAACGAGCTCGTGGTCACGACCATGGGCGCACGCGAGATCATTGCCTACGGTGAACAGCTGCGAATCCTGCACCGCATTCGCCATCCGCTCGGCGACCTCATCGGGGTCAACGACGAGCAGGCCATGCTGCTGACCTACTTCCGCAACAACGTGCTGCACCTGATCATCCTGCCCTCGCTGATCGCCTGCCTCATGCAGCACAACGGCGAACTGACCCGCAGCGAGATCGTGCGCATGGTGCGCAGCATCTACCGCTTCCTGCAGTCCGAGCTGTTCCTTCCCTGGTGTCTGGAGTCAGTGGAAAGCGTCATCGACCAGTGGCTGACCGCCTTCACTGCACAAGGACTGCTCATCGCCCGCGACGCCGAGCATCTCATCTGCGCCAGCGCCTCGAGCGAGTCCTACGCCGAGCTCAACGTGCTGGCCCAGGCTGTGCGCCAGAACATCGAGCGCTACTACATGACGGTATCGCTGCTCACGCAGCTGGGCTCGGGCCGCATTTCCCCCAAGCGGCTGGAAGAACTCTGCCATCTGCTGGCCCAGCGTCTGTCCGTGCTGCATGAATTCAGCGCGCCGGAATTTTCCGACAAGGCCCTGTTCCGCAACTTCGTCCAGACGCTGCGGGATACCGGCGTCGTCACGGTCGATGAGCGCGACCACCTGCGCTTCGACGACCGTCTGATCACGATCGCCGCCGAATCACGCCTGATTCTCGGCGCGGAAATCCGCCACGGCATCCAGCAGATCACCCGCATCACCGATCAGGAAATCGAGGCCGCACTGGCCGAGAAGGAAAAGAAGGAACGGCGCAAGGAGAAAGCGCCCGCCTGACGGGGCATGCGGCGTCGAACCACAGGAAGAGGCCCGGCCAGTGATGACCGGGCCTTTTTACTTTCAACCCAGGGCGTTGAGCGCCCCCTGATAATCCGGCTCTTCCGAAATCTCGGCCACCTGCTGCCGGTAAATCACCTTGCCGGCCTCGTCGATGACCACAACCGCGCGCGACAAGAGGCCCTTGAGCGGCCCACTGGTGATCAGCACCCCATAATCCCGGCCGAACGCCGGCGAGCGAAACACCGACCCCGACACCACGTTTTCCAGCCCTTCGGCACCGCAGAAACGGCTCATTGCAAACGGCAGGTCGGCCGATACGCAGAGGACCACCGTATTGTGCAGACGGGAGGCCTCCTGGTTGAAGGTGCGGACCGACATGGCACACGTCGCGGTATCCACGCTTGGAAAGATGTTCAGGACAACACGCCGGCCCGGGAAATCACCCAGACCGACCTCGGTGAGATCGCTCTTTACCAGCGAGAACGCCGGTGCCTGCGTGCCCGGTGCCGGCAGCTCACCAATGGTGTCGACCGTGTTGCCCCGAAGGGTGATGTGCGCCATGGATCGCTCCTTTGCCCGTCTGTGCCCTCGGGGTGAGGGCAAATCCTTTCCAGTATAGAAGCGGATCGCGGCACGACGCGTCGCCCCTTCGGGGCAGGAATCCTGCGGCTCAGGCGGGGGGCGCCGGCACGAGATAAATGTCGAAGCGGGAACTCTTGCCCTCTTGCGCCAGCGACGGCTTGCGCCCCGCCAGCCACGGCGCATGGCGCGGACGCTTGACCACGACCCGCTTCGTGGCAGCACGCAAGGCTGGCGCCAACAGCAGGTCGGCGTCGACATCCTCCCCCACCACGGTGCGGAACACGCGCATTTCCTTTTTCACGAGCGCACTTTTGTCGCGATGGGGAAACATGGGATCGAGGTAGACCACGGCGGGACGATCCACACTCGCGGCAAGTGCCTCGAGCCGTTCGCGGGAATCCCCCGGCTGAAAATGCAGATGGCTCAACAGCGGCGCCAGCGCCGGATCCCCGACCGCTCGCTGCAGACCATCCTCGACAAGTGCCGCGATCACGGGCGAGCGCTCGCCAACCCATACGTCCGCGCCTGCGGCCGCCAGCACGCAAGCATCGCGCAGCAGCCCGGCCGTGGCATCGAACACCACCAGTGGAACAGGCGACTTGAGCAGTCCGCAGGCTTTCACCACCGCCTCGTGGCGGGCGCGTTCGGCGGAAAGCCGGAAGCCCAGCGAGCCTTCGTCAAGATCCACACGCACGGCACCAGAGCCCGGCACATCAAGGGCATAAAGGCCGAGCCCCGACGGCTCCAGCACCAGCGCCGCCCCTTCAGCGGGCAGCGCACGCAATGCCTCCTTCAGCGCGCCCTCGTAGGGCGCCAGCGGCACGCCAAGACGGGCAGCAAGGGCCTCTCCCTCGCCAATCCGCTCCTGGCATACGATCAGGTGCAGCGATCCCATCAGTGTGACCAGTTAATCATGCCGGACCAGGCTGTCAGCAGGATGAAGGAGCCGAAGCCGATGCGGTACCACGCAAAGGCCGAGAAATCATGGCGCGAAACAAACCGGATCAGCGCGCGAATCACGACAAGCGCCGAGAGGAAGGACACAACGAAGCCGACACTGAACACCGGCAGGTCGGCCGCGACAAAGGAGTGGCGATTCTTGACCACATCGAGCAACGTCGCCGCGAACATCACGGGAATGGCCAGGAAGAACGAAAATTCCGCTGCCGTCTGCCGCGAAAGACCGACAAACAGGCCGCCGATAATGGTGGCACCGGAACGTGACGTGCCCGGAATCAACGCAAGGCATTGTGCCAGTCCGACCTTGAGCGCCATGCGCCAGTCCATGTCATCGACAGACTCCGCCTTCACCACATGCTGGCGCCGCTCGGCCCAGAGGATGAGGATGCCACCCACGATCAATGCCACGGCCACGACGGACGGCTGGAACAGATACTCCTTGATCGGCTTGAGAAACGTCACTCCGACAATGGCGGCCGGGAGGAAGGCCACAAACAGGTTGGTGGTGAATCGTTGCGCGTTGCGTTCGGCCAGCACGCCCCTTGCCACGCCGAACAAGCGGACACGGTACTCATAGCAGACAGACAAAATGGCCCCCAGCTGGATGGCCACCTCGAATACATCCCGCTTTTCCTTGGTCCAGAAATTGATCAGCGAACCGGTGACGATGAGGTGGCCCGTACTCGAGACCGGCAGAAACTCCGTAATGCCCTCGACCAGCCCCATGATCAGGGCCTTGAACAGCAACAACATATCCATCGATCAGTGTTCCTCGATTTGCAGGGGCGACCGGTAGGCCGCCAGGAATTCAGGGGGCATGCGCCGGACGCGGCCCTCTGCGATATCGACACATACCCACAGGGTACGGCCGCGAAAAACGGTCTGCCCGTCCGCGGGACGGACGAACTGGTAGGCACGCCGGATCGACAGCTTGTCCGACTTCAGGATCCAGGTGCCCAGCCAGATCTCGTCATCCAGGAAAGTCGGCAGGAGATAGTCGAGCTCGTGCCGACGGGCCACCATGCCATACCCCAGACGTTCGTAAGCCGCTTCGTCCAGCCCGAGGTGCCGGGAGTGATCCCAGGCAATGTCCTCAAGCCAGCGCAGGTACACGACATTATTGGTATGGCGCATCAGGTCGATGTCACCCGACTGCACGTGCACTCGCTTGATATGGGGATCAGGGAAGTCCCAGGCAATCTCGGTCATCGTATCCGTCATCCTTCTTCTGACTCGCGCAAGTCACCGCGTGGCGTTGCTCAGCGCCCCGGCAGTTTCTTCCAGACTTCATCACGCAGATAAACAGGCAGCGCCAGCTCGGCGGGTTGCCCGCCTTCCCGGGCAAAGCGCTCCAGCGCCAGCGGCACGACGTCTTCGGCCGAGGGAAACAGCGTCGCATCGCAGCCCGTGAGCATGCACTGCTGTCGCAGCACCGCCTCGTACGCCGCCACGCCGTTGCCTGCCGCGAACCACTCGCCCTTCAGCACGGCCGGCAATTCCGCCGGCGCACACAGCACCTCGTCACCCACCGGCTGCATCAGCGCACCTTGCCGCACATAGCCGCCCGCGTACACTTCGTCCATGCGGGCATCGAACACACTGAGCACCCGCTCCGCACCATGGACACGCCAGGTACCCTGCGCCAGCGTCTGCAAGCTGGAGACCGCCACCACGGGCAAATCGCGCGCAAATGCAAAGGCCTGCACAGCGGCAGCGGCGATACGCACGCCGGTGAAGGCGCCCGGACCGCGGCTGTACGCCAGCACGTCGAGATCACCGAGCGGGACGCCCGCCTCGGCCAGCACCTCATCCGCCATCGGCAGCAATAAATCGGTCTGCAGTCGGGGCGCATGCCGGAATCGCGAGATCACGCGCCCGTCGATGGCGAGGGCGACGGAACACGCTTCGGTCGACGTCTCAAGCGCGAGCAGTTTCATCGGTGGCAGCGTCCTTCATGGAATCGAGCAGGGCAAAAAAATCGCGCACCTCACTCAGTGCACGGGTACGGCGCATAGGGGGCAAGCTGCGCAGGAAGAGCTGGCCATACGGCCGGCCAACCAGTCTTGGATCGCAAATCATCAGCACACCGGTATCGGCTTCATCGCGGATCAGGCGGCCGGCGCCCTGCTTCATGGCGATAATGGCGCCGGGCAACTGATAACTCGCAAAGGCATTGCGGCCGCGCGCCTTGTACGCGTCGATACGGGCCGCCACCACGGGCTCGCCCGGCGAGGCGAAGGGCAGCTTGTCGATGATCACGCAGGAAAGCGCCTCCCCCCGCACGTCGACACCCTCCCAGAACGAGCCCGTTGCCAGGAGCACCGCGTTGCCATGCTCGCGGAACCGGCGCAGCAACTCGCCCTTGGCCATGCTGCCCTGCACCAGGATCGGGTACTCCAGCCGCCCCCGGAACCACTCGGTGGCCTCCTTGAGGGCCCGGTGACTGGTGAACAATACAAAGGCACGTCCACGGCTGGCTTCCAGCACAGGCAGTGCTGCTTCCAGCACCGACTGCGTGTAGCGAGGATCCGACGTATCGGGCAACCCGCGCGGCACATAGAAGAGCGCCTGCTTTTCGTAAGCAAACGGACTGGGTAACTGCAGGGAGACGAGATCGTCGAGGCCGAGTTGCATCGCAAAATGCCGGAAATCATCCTGCACGGCCAGCGTCGCGGACGTGAACACCCAGGCCGACTTGCGGCTGCCCACCACATCACGAAAGGGCTTGGCCACATCAAGCGGCGTCCACTGGATCACGAACCCCTTTCGGAACGTCTCGAACCAGTGCACCTGGTCCGCGGGCGTCGGCCCCGTCAGCTTCTCGAAAACGGCGAGCAGTTCCTCGGCGCGACGGTGGCAATTTTCCAGCCCCTTGCTGCGCGCACTCGCCGCATCGAGGCAATTCGACAGCTCACCCAGGGCCTTTTTCACGGCAAGAATGGCTGGCGCCATCGACTCGCGCGCACTCACTTCGTCCCAGGTACCCTTGCGACTTTCGTCGCCGAAGGCCAGTCGCATGTCCGCTACACGATTGTCCAGCGCCGTTGCCGCATCGAGAATCGAGCGCATCTCACCCGCTGTTTGCAGCATTTCACTCACGGCATCCTGCGACAGATCATGCAATTGCCGGGACGAGAGACTCTCGCCAAAGAACATGGAGGCGATTTCGGGAAGCTGGTGCGCTTCGTCGAAGATCACTGCCGACGCGTCGGGCAGCAGCTCGCCGAATCCCTCTTCACGAATGGCAATGTCGGCAAAGAACAGGTGATGGTTCACCACGACCAGCTCCGCTTCACTGGCCTTCTGGCGGGCGCGCATCAGCGGACACTCGTCCAGCAGCGGGCAGTCCTGTCCCAGACAGTTGTCCGCCGTGCTGGTCACCAGCGGCCAGACGCTTGCGTCCTCCGGCAAATCCGCCAGCTCGCCGATATCGCCGCTCTTGGTGGTAATCGCCCACTCGGCCACCTTCTGCAACTCATGCACGGTCTGCTTGCTCTCGAAGCGACCGTCGTCCTGGTGGATCTGCAGACGATAGGGACAGAGATAATTCGCGCGCCCCTTCAGCAGGGCAGTTCGGACATTGACGCCGAGACCCGCCAGCACCGTGGGCAGGTCACGGTGGAAGAGCTGGTCCTGGAGATTGCGTGTGCCCGTGGAAACGATGACCTTCTCGCCCGACAGGAGCGCCGGCGCCAGATAGGCGTACGTCTTGCCGGTACCAGTGCCCGCCTCGACCATGAGAATGCGTTTGTCGGCCAGCGCATCTGCCACCGCTCCCGCCATCTCGAGCTGGGCGGCGCGGGACCGGAAGCCGGGAATGTGCTCGGCCAGCCGTCCACGCTCGCCGAGGATGGCCTGGCTGTCGAAAGATGAAGGCATTGCGCACCGGGACCTGGGTAAAGCGCGATTCTACCAGTCCGGATCGTCAAAGTTTGTGGTGCGAGCGCAATTCCGCCGGCAGGACGGGGTCGGGAACGTCAGGCAGACGGGCGACGGTCCCCTGCCACTGCGCAGTGGGTGGGCACGAAGGAATGACGCTGCCACCCATGCGATGGAGGCACCATGAACGCTATCCACCCGTGCCGGGCAGATGGCCTTGTTGCGAAGTCACCGCCCCGTACGCGGGGGGGCGCAAAGAAAAAACCCCGCCGAAGCGGGGTCTTTCTCACTCAAGCAGCCGGAGCGGGCGCTGCTTTCGGCTTTGCAGCGCGACGAGCGCGCGGCTTGGCCGCCTTGCGGGCAGCCGGCTTGGCAGCCGGTTTGCGAGCCGCTGCCTTGCGGGCAGCCGGCTTGCGAGCCGCAGCACGCTTGGCGGGCTTGGCAGCCTTCTTCGCCGCACGCTTGGCAGCAGCAGCGGCCTTCTTGGCCGCAGCCTTTTCAGCCGCCTTGGCACGAGCGGCTTCGCGCTTGGCAATCGCCTTCAGCTTCGCGGCAGCCTTTTTGGCAGCCAGCTTCACCTTGGCAGAAGCCTTCTTCGCCGCCGCCTTCACCTTGGCAGCATCTGCCTTGGCGATACGGACTTCAGCCGCCTTGGCTGCCTTGGCAACCGCTGCAGCGCGCTTCTTCTCGAGAGAAGCAGCGAGCTTGGCAACGCGAGCATCGGCAGACGCCTTGGCCTTCTCGACAGCCGCCTGAACCTTGACCTTCGCCAGGGCAGCCTTCGCCACGCGGGAGGCCGCGCGAGCGGTCTTCAGCTTGGCAGTGGCCTTCGCCTTGGCGGCGGGGGTCTTGGCAGACTTCGCAGCGGCAGCAGCAGCGCTCAGCGCAGCAGCAGCCTTGGCAGCGGCATCAGAGGCCTTGGAAGTGGCAGCACTGGTCACGGGAGCGGCACGGCGGGCAGCCGGCTTGCGGGCCGGCTTCTTCGCAACAGCTTTCTTCGTGGAACGAGCCATTTAAGGATCTCCTCCTTTGGAGTTTTGAGATGCGAAACGCGTGTACTACAGAAAAGAAAATTAGCACAAAAAAAAGCAGTTGGTACAAAATACAAGCACTTGAGTGTATTTTTTGGCGTTTTTTTTGAAAAAAAACCAAAAAAACGGATTTTTTGCTGACTCGAATCCGGATTCGCTCCATCACGAGCAGATTTTTTCCCGCACAAACTTCTCGCCAACCGCGCTCGAAAATTCCCTCTGCGGCGATTTTCCACCTCTTCAAAAACTTCTGGCGACGTTCTTTCGCCCCGATTTTTTTCTCCGCCGCCCCCCTTCGTGACCCGCTCACGAGCAGTGAATCACCCCGCCAATACCCCTGCACCACCCGACTCACCACTTCCGTTTGCCCTTTCACCTGCCTCCGTTTCACTCCCGACGTTACCTCTCTGGAGAGATGCAGGCCGTTTCGGCGCCTTT
>DASSUO010000097.1:0-7744 GCA_035706925.1 Moraxellaceae bacterium | reverse complement strand
GAGCAGGCCTTGTCGACCACGGCGGCCTGGTCACGCACGTATTCCGGGCTCGGGACCCAGGCGTAGCCGCCCGTACCCAGCGCCTTGGCCTTTTCTTCGTCGGACATGGGGACGTCCAGCCACTTGCCGCCCAGCGACTCCACCTGCTCACGAGCAGCAGGACGCATGTCGGAGGCTTCCACTACGGCGCCCAGGCGCTTGGCGGTCGCGATGGCCTGGAGGCCGGCAACGCCAACACCCAGAATGACCGTACGGGCCGGCTTGATGGTGCCGGCGGCGGTCATCATCATGGGGAACATGCCCTGGTACTCGCTGGCCGCCATCAACACGGCCTTGTAGCCTGCGAGCGACGCCTGCGAGGACAGGATGTCGGAGCTCTGGGCGCGGGTGATGCGCGGGATCAGCTCCATGGCCACGCAGGTGAGGCCCTTGGCGCCATAGGCGTCGAGGTAGGGGTTCTGGTGCGGGGCGAACGCCGCCAGCACGATGGCACCCTGCTTGATCAGCGGCACTTCCTCGGCGGTGGGAGCCACCACTTTCAGCACCACGTCCGAATCGCGGTAGGTGTCCGCGGCGGTGGCGGCGATGGTGGCGCCGGCCTCTTCATAGGCCTTGTCGATACAGTTGGAAGCCTGGCCGGCGCCCTTCTGCACGACCAGCTTGTAGCCCAGCGAAGCGAATTTCTTCACCGTTTCCGGTGTCGCGGCAACGCGCGTTTCGCCCGCCAGGATTTCGGCTGGAATCCCGATTTGCATGGTCAACCCTCACCTTGGATTGTCAGGTAGATGGAGATGCCCGGACCGTGGCTGGCGTGTGGCCGGCCGGCCGGATTGCACCCGAATCGGGCACAAAGGCCGGCGATTGTAATGCAGCGTATCCGGCAATGTGAGTAGCAATCCGGCGATTTTTTTGACTTTTTTGGCCATATCGGCTGCCGAATTCGTGACCCGCCAGCCGCTTCATTCAGAAAGGGCCACAAGAATGTCAGGCTGGGCTAACATTCGCTTTTCGTCCGCTGACCGTTTCCTCCCATGTCACCGCGCCCCACCCTGAAGGGTGTCTTGCTGGTTCTGGCCTCCGCCGTCCTGTTTTCGACCAAGTCCATCTTCATCAAGCTGGGCTACCGTGAGGCAGTCGACCCTGTCACCCTGCTGACGCTACGCATGGTGCTTGCGCTGCCCTTCTTCCTTTTCATGGGGTGGTGGGCGAGTCGCAACGAGACCCGGGTCACTCTCACGGCCCGTGACTGGGGGATCCTCGCTGCGCTGGGTGTGGGCGGATATTATCTGGCAGCACTGCTGGATTTCCTCGGCCTTCAATACATCAGCGCCGGCCTCGAACGCCTGGTGCTTTTCCTGTATCCGACATTCACGGTGCTGATGACGGCGCTGTGGCTCAAGCGCCCGGTATCGCGCCGGACGTGGAGTGCCATTGCCGTCAGTTATCTCGGCATGGGCCTCGTCGTATGGCCTGACCTGCAGCACTCCTCACGCGATCTGGGCCTCGGCATGGCCCTCGTGTTGGGCAGCTCGCTGACCTACGCCCTCTATCTGGTGGGCTCCGGCGAAATGATTCCCCGACTGGGTGCCAACCGTTTCACCGGCATCGCGCTCAGCGTGGCCTGCACCGCCGGCGGACTGCAGTTCCTGTCCAGCCATTCCCTGTCTGCCCTCGGCGGCCTCAGTGCCCACGCCTGGGGTCTCGGCGTCATCCTGGCCGTCGTCTGCACCGTGCTGCCTGCCACTCTTCTGACCAACGGCATGCGACACATCGGGGCGCCCCGGGCCGCCCTCATTGGCGCGGTAGGTCCGGTCGCCACGCTCTATCTCGGCTATGTGGTCCTGGGAGAAACACTGGGCTGGATACAGGCGGCAGGCACGGCCTTTGTACTCGGTGGCGTCCTGATGGTGAGCCGCCAGCGCTGAGGTCTGACCCTGCCACCGGTCGCCCGGGACATAAATTGGCACGATCGTACTTGATTTGACTGCCGCAGCCGGGCACTTTTGCAGTCGTCCCGATCCGGGGCCTGCGACAACAACAAGGAGGCATGATGAAGACCCTGAACGAATGGCTGGCCGACTACGGCGAATCGCATCAAAACCCCGTCAACAAGGCCATCCACTGGATCTGTGTCCCCGTCATCTATTTCTGCGTGTTCGCTCTGCTCTGGAGCGTTCATCCCTGGGCGGCCTGGGGTGGACTCGCCGTCGCACTCGCCTTCTATGTGCCGGTATCGCCGCGACTGGCGCTCGGAATGCTGGTTCTGACCGTGGCCATGCTGGCCGCCATTCCCCATATTCCGCAGGTAATGTGGGTCGCCGTCCTGCTGTTCGTCGTGGCCTGGATATTCCAGTTCATCGGACACCGGGTGGAAGGCAAGAAGCCCTCCTTCTTCAAGGATCTGCAGTTCCTGCTGGTAGGTCCGATCTGGCTGCTGAACTTCGTGTACCGGCGACTCGGCCTGCCCACCTGACCACAGCACGCCTGCAAACGGGGCCGTGACGGCAGACACGCCCCATCACGCCCCCCAAAAGCAAACGCCCCATGCCGGGGCGTTTGCTTTTTACATGACTACCGCCATCGCGGCGGAACGCAACCGACGATGATCGCCTGATCATTCGTCCTTGAGTGCGCACTCAAAGCTGGACGGATTGTGCTTGCAGCGCACCTTCTTCAGCAGGCCCAACATGCGCGGGTCGTAGGTGCCATCCTGCAGGAGTTGCAGACGCGCTTCGCGCATCATGCGGAAATACTTGTCCCTCTCGTCCGGCGAAAGATCCATCCAGTAGCGCTCGGGAATGTCCTTCTCCACCGAGTCGATAAGCGCATACGCCTGATCCAGATACGTGATCGCGAAGTTGCGGATCTTCTGGATCTTGTCGTCCAGGTCCGGCACTTCCTTCAGGAATTTTTCACGACGAAAGACCACCGAGCCTGTCATGTTCACCAGGGGAATACGGAAAATCCCGCCCTTGTCGCCCAAGCCGCGGTACAGCTCGAGGGGACGGAAGACAACCGCCGGCGCGGCAATGATGTCGACCTGGCCGTTGTTGAATTTCCCGGCAAAGTTCGTAATGTCGGACGGCACGGGCTCCGCGCCGAGCTGCTGCACCATCTTTGCCTGCGACTTGTCGAAGTCCAGCACGGCCACCTTCTTGCCGGCCGCCTTCTCGATGGAATTGATGCTGCGGTCGTTCACCATCACGTAGACCGCACCAATCGGCACTATGCCGCCGACCTGGTACGGCCCTTCAATCATGTAGGGCGCCACCTTGGGGTTGGTATACAGCACATTCATGGCCGTGCGGACCTGGGAGTAATCCTGCAAGGCGCCCACAGCATCGAAGCTGCCCATGAACTTGTTGAACTGCTTGGCACGGAATGTCGACAGCGCCACCGCGTCACACTGCCCGGCCTTGAAATCCTCTGCGGCAACGCGTTCATCGGTGAAGGGCTGGATATCAAGGAACACATTCCAGCGCCGGGCCTGCAGCACCAGGTCCTTGGCATACTGGATGGCGGGACCGTTGTTGCCCACCGGATCGAAGATGCAGACCTTCACATTGAGCGGCTTGTCCAGCGGCTTGATGCCCGTGGCCTTGGCAAACTCGTCCGCCGTCGGCAGCGACAGCATGACTCCGTTAACGGTGGACTTGGTCTCCGCACTCACCCCTGTACTGGCCAACAAAAGGCCGGCAGCGGCGACACGGAAAAAAGCGTGGGACAGGAGGCGTGTTGTCATTTTTTCCTCGCAAGACATCGTTACACCAGTCGGCGTCACCCCATCTTAGGGACGATGGAGGGCGGCGGCTTGACCCGGCTGACCGCCACCGTGGGCGCAGCGGCAAGCGGGACTACGCCAGTCCCGGCGACTTCAATCAGTGCCCGGCTTCACCGACAGGCACCATGCTGCCATGTACTGAAGGTCCTGTGCATGCATCAAAGGGATGACTCTGGCATGCCAGACCGACTCTCTCCGCCCCTTGAAACGGGCGGGAATACAGGACGCGCTGAAAGAAAAAGGCGGCCCGGAGGCCGCCTTCATCAGTGCGCAATGGGCCCTCAAGCCTCCGGGCGCATGTGCGGGAACAGGATGACGTCACGGATGCTCGGCGCATCGGCAAACAGCATCACCAGGCGGTCGATGCCGATCCCCTCACCCGCCGTCGGTGGCAGGCCGTACTCCAGCGCACGGATATAGTCGGCGTCGTAGTGCATCGCCTCGTCATCCCCGCCTTCCTTCTCGCGCACCTGCTGCATGAAGCGTTCGGCCTGGTCCTCCGGATCGTTGAGCTCGGAGAAACCGTTGGCGATTTCACGGCCGCCAATGAAGAACTCGAAGCGGTCGGTGATGAAGGGGTTGTCGTCGTTGCGACGGGCCAGCGGGGAGACTTCCGCCGGATATTCCGTGATGAATGTCGGCTGGCGGAGCTGCGTTTCCACCGTCTCTTCAAAGATCAGGGTCTGCAACTTGCCGATACCCCAGGTGGACTTCACGTCCATCTTCAGCTTGTTGCGCACTACCGACGCGGCCTGCTCCATGTCCCAGAGCATCTCGCGGGTCAGTTCAGGGTTGTGCTGCAGGATGGCGTCCACCATGGAGAGACGCGCAAAAGGCGAACCGAAATCGAACGTCTCGCCCTGGTAATCGACGGTCGTTTTGCCGAGGATGTCTTCTGCCAGCGTACGCAGCATGTCTTCGGTGAGATCCATGAGGTCACGAAAATCCGCATACGCCATGTAGAACTCGATCATGGTGAACTCGGGATTGTGACGCGCAGACACCCCTTCATTGCGGAAGTTGCGGTTGATCTCGAACACGCGCTCGAAACCGCCCACCACCAGGCGCTTGAGGTAAAGCTCTGGTGCAATGCGCAGGAAGAGCGGCATGTCCAGGGCATTGTGGTGCGTAGTAAACGGCTTGGCCGCGGCGCCGCCGGGAATCACGTGCATCATGGGCGTTTCCACTTCCATGAAGCCACGGCCGGACATGAAGCGGCGAATACCCTCGATGACCTGCGAGCGCACCATGAAGGAACGACGGGTGTCCTCGCTCATGATGAGGTCGACGTAGCGCTGGCGGTACTTCATTTCCTGGTCGGCGATGCCGTGGAACTTGTCCGGCAGCGGGCGCAGGGCCTTGGTCAGCAGGCGCAGTTCTTCGACGTGCAGCGAAAGCTCACCGGTCTTGGTCTTGAAGACATAGCCGCGGGCACCGACGATGTCACCGATGTCCCACTTCCTGAAGCTGTTGTAGACGTCCTCGCCCACCGCTTCCTTCGAGATGTAGAGCTGGATGCGGCCCGACATGTCCTGGATCGTGGTGAAGCTCGCCTTGCCCATGATGCGCTTGAGCATGATGCGGCCGGCGATGAGGAAGTAATGCCGCGTGGCTTCCAGCGCGTCGTTTTCCTGCTCGCCAAAGGTCTTGTGCAGGTCCGCCGCCACCGCATCGCGCTTGAAATCATTCGGGAAGGCGATTTTCTCGGCAGCACGGAGCTCCGCGAGCTTTTGCTTGCGCTCGGCCATCAGCTTGTTGACATCGACCTGAAGTTCCGTGTTCTGCTGTTCGCTCATCTTGATTCTCACTGGTGTTGTTCCGTCTCCCCTTCAGGAGAGGACCCGGGAAAGTCACCGCTCAGGCCCGCCTTGGCGGTCAACCCGAGGGCTACCCCTCCCCCTCATCAGGACTCCTGCCCTGACCTTCTCCGTGATTCACACTCGGGACGAATCACGGAATCGGGCAAGGCAGGCTCTCCCTCGGCTCATCTTCACCGGGACAGGTGAAGAGACATCAAAGCCCCATTTTCAGCGAGGCCTCGATGAATTCATCGAGGTCGCCATCCAGCACCGCGGTCGGGTTGGAATTTTCCACATTGCTGCGCAGGTCCTTCACACGCGACTGGTCGAGCACGTAGGAGCGGATCTGGTGACCCCAGCCCACATCCGACTTGGTGTCTTCCAGCGCCTGCTTCTCGGCATTGCGCTTCAGCACTTCCAGCTCGTAGAGCTTGGCGCGCAGCATCTTCCAGGCGCGGTCGCGGTTCGCATGCTGCGAGCGTTCATTCTGGCAGGCCACCACCGTGTTGGTAGGGATGTGCGTGAGGCGAACGGCCGAATCAGTCTTGTTCACATGCTGACCGCCCGCGCCCGAAGAGCGATAGGTGTCGGTGCGCACATCGGCCGGATTGATCTCGATCTCGATATTGTCGTCGACTTCGGGGGACACGAAAACGGCGGAGAACGACGTATGACGGCGATTGCCGGAGTCGAACGGTGATTTGCGCACGAGGCGGTGAACACCGGTCTCGGTCCGCAACCAGCCGAAGGCGTAGGAGCCTTCGATACGGATGCTGGCGGACTTCAGGCCCGCGACTTCGCCCTCGGACTCCTCCAGCACCTCCACCTTGAAGCCATGGCGGTCGGCCCAGCGCATGTACATGCGGAACAGCATGCCGGCCCAGTCCTGGGCCTCAGTGCCGCCAGCGCCCGCCTGGATGTCCACGAAGCAGCTGGACGCATCCATCTTGCCGGAGAACATGCGGCGGAATTCGAGGTCGGCCACCACCTTTTCGAGTCCGTCGAGCTCGGCAGTGACGTCTTCCAGCGTACCCTCGTCGTTTTCTTCGACGGCGAGATCCAGCAGTTCCTTTACGTCGACGAGGCCAGAGGCGATACGGTCAAGACCAAGGACAACCCCTTCCAGCTCGACTCGCTCCTTGCCGATGGCCTGTGCCTTTTCGGGATCATTCCAGAGCGTGGGATCTTCGAGCTCTCGCAGAACCTCTTCGAGGCGCTCTTTTTTCAGATCGTAGTCAAAGGTACCCCCTGAGCGACTGGGAGCGCTCGGTAAGGTCCTTGATACGGTTCAGGTAGGGATTGATTTCCATGGGGAAAACGCGGCCTTGGGAAAAGGTCGCGTATTCTACCGGAGCCGGGATGCGCTTGCATCCCGGCGTTAGCGCAGTGTCTTGCAGACTCAGCGGGCGGGCGACGCGGGGGTGGCAGGGACGGCCGGGGTTGCCGGCATGCCAGGGCCGCCCGGAACGGCCGGTGTGGCAGGGGTAGCGCCCTGCGGCGGCGTATGCTGGCGGTCACGGCGACGCTCGCGGCGGTCCTGACGGAGATCCCGGCGATCTCCCCGCATGTCGCGACGATCCTGGCGGAGGTCCGCGTTGTCAGCCTTTACGTCACGGTGATCCTGGCGCAGATCACGACGGTCCTGTGCCGCCGCGGCCTTGTCGCCGACCGCCTTGTCGTGCATCAACTCCTGGTGGTCCTGATGCATGTCATGCATGTCGTTGCGACGTTCCTGCCTGTCTGCACGGCGCTCACGGCGGTCCTGACGCAGGTCGCGACGGTCGCCGCGGATGTCCTTGCTGTCCTCCCGCAACTCCATCCGGTTGTCCTGCCCCTGGGCCGCGCCCGAGGCCTGGGCCTGGCCCGGCGGCATCGCGGCACCGCCTTCGGCGGCAAAGGCCGCGAGCGGCGCAGCGGAAATGGCGAGGACCAGGGCCAGCTTTTGCACATTCTTCATGATTGAATCCCTTTTTATCTGATGTGAGGTACCACGACACTATCCAACGTCGTGGCCGCCCGGGCGTTGACTCAGGTTGCCGGCTCCAGGTACTCGACCATGAGCTGCAGTGTCCGGCTGCCCCGGAATTCGTTGATATCCAGGCGGTAGGCCAGTCTGACCCGACGGGCCTCATTGGGCCAACGTTCCCTGTCGACATTGAAGGCG
>DASSUO010000096.1:0-3733 GCA_035706925.1 Moraxellaceae bacterium | reverse complement strand
CTGGGCGCTTCCCTCTGGCGGGCAGGTCAGCGCAGGAACGGGGCAGATCGCCACCAGTGGATCGCAGCTCAACGTCACGCAAACCAGCCAGAACCTGTCGATCAACTGGCAGGATTTCAGCATCGGCGCCAATGAATCCGTAATTTTCAATCAACCTGGCGTCAGCGCGATCGCACTCAACCGCGTCGTGGGGCAGAACGCCAGCGAGATCATGGGTAGCCTGCAGTCGAACGGCCAGGTATTCCTCATCAATCCCAATGGCGTCCTGTTCGGTTCGACGGCACAGGTGAGTGTCGGCGGTCTCGTGGCCACGACACTGGGTCTCGGGGACAGTGATTTTCTCGCCGGCAACTACCGCTTCAGCGGCACGAGTACGGCCTCCGTCAGCAACGCAGGCTCACTCCAGGCAGCGAGCGGCGGATACATTGCGCTGTTGGGGGTCACGGTCACGAATGCCGGGCAAATGGCGGCGCCCATGGGCAATGTCAGTCTTGCAGCAGGGCAGCAGGTCACCCTGACCCTCAACAACGGCAGTCTCGTCGGACTGACGGTCGATCAGGGTGCGGTGGACGCGCTCGCGTCCAATCACGGTCTCATCCAGGCAAACGGAGGACAGGTGTTGCTGACGGCGGAAGCCGTCGACCAGCTTGCCAAAGCCGTCGTCAACAACGACGGCGTCATCGAGGCACAGACGGTCTCCAACCAGGGTGGAACGATCCGCTTGCTGGCCGACATGTCCAATGGCGACGTCACGGTATCGGGAACCCTGGACGCGAGCGCGCCGCAGGGCGGCAACGGCGGGCAAATTGAAACGTCGGGCGCCCGCGTACAAGTGGCGGACGGAACGGTCGTCACGACACTGGCACCGGGCGGCGCAAACGGGACCTGGATCATCGACCCGGAAGATTTCACGATCGCCCCCTCCGGCGGCGATATCAGCGGCTCGACGTTGAGCAGTAGCCTGGGCAGCGGCAACGTCACCATCCTGAGCAGTGGCGGTACGCTGAACCCGGGCGGCACCGGCAGCGTCAACGTGAACGATGCCGTGAACTGGACGGCGAACACGCTGACGCTCACGGCGGCCGACAACATCAACATCAACGCCGTCATGACCGCGGGCGGCACGGCCGGACTGGCGCTCAACCCGGCAACGGCCAATGGCGGTCAGAGTGCCGTGTCGGGCGGCACCATCAACGTCGCGTTGAACGGATCGGGATTCACCGGGCGTGTCGACTTTGTGGGTGGCGGCAATACGCTCACCATCAACGGCACGCCTTACGTCATCATCACCACACTGGGCGCCGCCGGCGATTCCTCCGGAACGACCCTCCAGGGCATGCAGGGCAATCTCGGTGGACATTACGCGCTGGGGGCGAATATCGACGCGAGTGCCACCAGCACCTGGAACAGCGGCGCAGGCTTTGCTCCGATCGGTGGCTCGTCGACGCCATTTTCAGGCGTGTTAGAAGGCCTCGGACATACAATCACCGGGCTGAAGGTCAATCGTGATCCGGACGACGAAGGCTTTTTCGGTGTCCTGCAGTCCGGCTCGGCCGTCAGGGATGTCGGACTTGTCGCGGCGTCCATCCTCGGGGCGGGAAGCTATTACGGCGCCATTGCCGGGGCGAGTAGCGGAACGCTCAGCAATGTGTTTTCAACCGGCGTCGTGAATGCGAGCGGCCTGCTGTCGTCGAACGTGGGCGGCCTCGTCGGCATGAACCAGGGGACCATCAGCAATTCCTGGTCGTCAGCCACCGTCACTGCGGCGTCAAGCGTGGCGGGCGGGCTGGCCGGCTGGAACAACAACGGCACCATCAACGGATCCTTTGCCTCCGGTGCAGTGTCACTTGTCACGGGCGTTGAAGCCGGCGGACTCGTCGGGCTCAATAACGGGACGATCGCCAATACGTATGCAGTGGGTGCCGTCTCTGGTCCGGCCGCTTATGTCGGTGGCCTGGTGGGTTTGCAGACGCTGGGCCAGATTTCCAACTCCTACGCGACCGGCGCGGTGTCGACCCTCAGCCTGAATATCGGCGGTCTGTTGGGTGGCTTGAGCGGTGGAACGGTAACCGGCAGCTTCTGGGATACGGTTACGTCAGGGTTGCTGACCAGTTTCGGCGGGCTCGGCCTCACCGATACACAGATCAGGCAGGCTTCCAGCTTTACCGGTTGGAGTCTGTCCACGGTCGGCGGTGGCGGCTCGACCTGGCGCATTTATGATGGCAGCACCATGCCATTGCTCACGGGCTTGCTGACGCCCATTACGGTCACTCCCACGTTCACGACAGTCTACAACGCGGCGACCCAGGGCAATACCGGCACGCTGACCTATTCCGTGTCACCCGATCTCACTCAGATTCTCGGCGCACCCGTATATGCCGGGACGGGTCAAAATGCCGGCACGTATGCATTGAATGTGTCCGGTCTGTATTCCAGTCAGCTCGGTTATGACATTGCGTATGCCACGGGCACATTGACCATCAACAAGGCCACACTCACGCTGACCGCTGCCACCAACTCGAAAACGTACGACGGATTGACGAGTGCGGCTGCCGCGGTGGGCGTCAGCGGCTTGCAGGGGACAGACTCGATTTCCGGACTGACCGAGAGTTATCTCTCCAAAAATGTCCTGGGCACCAATGGCAGTACGCTGGCAGTCAACGGCGGCTATCTGCTGAGCGATGGCAATGGCGGCCTCAATTATACCGTCGTGACCAATACGGCGCTCGGCACCATCACGCCAGCCACGCTGACACTTAACGCGGTTACCAACACGAAGGTCTATGACGGGGGAACGTCCGCCGCCGGCGTGGTGGGTGTCAGCGGCCTTCTGGGAACGGATTCGATTTCCGGTCTGACCGAGAGCTATCTCTCCAAGAATGTCCTGGGTACCAACGGCAGCACGCTGGCGGTCAACGGGGGCTACCTGCTGAATGACGGCAATGGGGGCCTCAATTACACCGTACTCACCAACACCGCGCTTGGCACGATCACGCCGGCCACACTGACGTTGAGCGCGTCCGGTAACACCAAGGTCTATGACGGAGGCACCAGTGCGACCGGCGTCGTGGGCGTCAGCGGCCTCCTCGGCACGGATGCGATCTCCGGGTTGACCGAAAGCTATGTCTCCAAGAATGTGCTCGGAACCAACGGCAGCACCTTGACGGTCAACGGCGGCTACCTGTTGAACGACGGCAATGGCGGTCTCAATTATAACGTCGTGACCAACACCGCACTTGGCACCATCACCCCGGCGACACTGACACTGAGCGCGACGAGCAATACCAAGGTGTTTGACGGTACGACCAGTGCGTCGGCGGCCGTAGGGGTGAGCGGGCTGGCCGGTACCGATACGCTCACGGGCCTGACGGAGAGTTATCTCTCGAAGAACGTACTGGGAACGAACGGCAGCACCCTGGTCGTGAATGGTGGCTATACGCTCACGGACGGCAACGGCGGCCTCAACTACACGATTCTGACCAATACGGCGCTGGGTACCATTACGCCGGCGACCCTGACCCTGAGTGCGTCCGGCAACACGAAGGTTTACGACGGCACGACCAGCGCCACCGGCACCGTCGGTGTCACCGGACTGTTTGGAGCCGATTCGGTCAGTGGCCTGACCGAAAGCTATGTGTCGAAGAATGTGCTCGGAACGAATGGCAGCGCGATCAACGTCAACAGCGGATTCACGCTGAACGACGGCAACGGCGGCCTCAACTATACGCTGGTG
>DASSUO010000095.1:0-2472 GCA_035706925.1 Moraxellaceae bacterium | reverse complement strand
CGGTGTTCGTGGGCGTGCCCCCCGCAACCACCACCGGCGTGGATGCCACCACACTCGTTCCCGACGGAACGTCGCCAGGTGTTCCTGCATTCCGCACGTAGGCCATGATCGCATCGGCGATCGCCTGGGCGAAATCCTGGCTCCGGCGATTCAGCATGTCCGCTTCAACCGGATTGGAGAGGAATGCCGTCTCGATCAGCGCGGCAGGCGCATTGAAGTTGTGGAAATAGAGCTGCGTCCAGCCTGTGGTGTTCGATCTCGCACAGCGGTCTCCGGCATTCTCTGGAAATATCCCGCGGTTTCTCAATCCCAGCTCGCTGGAGACGGAAGCTGCCAGCAGGTCTGCCAGGCTCTTACTCTGCTTGTCCCACTGGGTGTTCATCATGTAACATGCTTCCGTGCCATCGCCGGTCGTGCCTTTGCTGCTGTTGGCATGGATCGACACGGCCAGGTCAGGATTGCCGGCGTTGATGGCAACGGCCGCGTAGCTCAACCCGTGGACAGTATCGTAGCCGGTCCGGGAGAGGAAGGTCTGGAAGCCGTTCTTGTCAAGGATGGCCTTTGTGCGTACGGCAATGTCCAGCGTCACGTCGTCTTCCCGCAGCCCGTTCCCGACCGCCCCGGAAGAATCCTTCCAGCCATGCCCCGGATCGATGCCGATTGTCCAGCCCTGCCCAACAAGCGCGGGTTGGACCACCGGCGCATTCGCAGGTGGTTGATTATTGGAAGCCGGTGGGACACTGCACCCCACCAGGAGGAACAGGATGACCAGAGCGGCACAACGCCGAAGCAGGTTGGCTTTCATGTTTGGCCTCCTTGACCCGCGATCAACGGACTTCCACGTAGTACGTGTACATATAGTCTCCAGCCGGATAGGTCTGGTCCCCATCGTTCACCTCTTGGCTGATGTGCTGCACCCACGTATAGGAGTGCGGCCCCTTGCTCCAGTTCTCGCGCACCCCTGAGTACACCTTGCACACCTGCCCGGGCGTCTCCTGGCGCGCCGGCGCCAGCCGACTCGAAGGGATCTTCTGACCATCCAGCCGGAGTTCAATGGTGACGTACAGCAAGTTGGCAGCCAGGGTGGCATCATCAGAAGCACACCACGCATTCGAGAGCCTTGCGCGTTCGCCATACGGAAAAGTCACGTTCCAGCTTTTTGAGCCAGGCTGCTCCAACTCGCTCCAGCCTGTAACATCACACTCGACACAGGTCGACGTGTGATCGTCCAGTGGGCTGTTATAGGGCCGGATGGTGAATTGCGTCCCCCCGGACGCCGCCGGAGGAGCGATCCCGCCTCCTCCGCCCCCTCCTGCCAGGGTCAGGGCACCGACCGCGACCACCACGACCGCGATGGCGATGAACAGTGGGACCTTCCGCCTGGGAATGATCCGGCCAACGCCCGTGCCCGCAGCAGTTACGATTTTCCCGGCAGCCTGTTTGGTGGTGGCCGTGTCGGCCGTCCCGGGCGCAGGCGCCTCGGCCTCGGAGGCGCCCAGTCGCTCCGGTATTCGGTCAGGTGATACACCCACAGCCGTGCACACCGCCTCCAGGAATTCGGCGGTATGTCCGAAGCGCTTGCTCGGGTGCTTGCTGAGCGCCCGCAGCGTTACGGCAGCCAGTGCCGGCGAGATCTCCGGGTTGTATGTGCGCGGGTTCGGCGGCGTCACGTTCACGTGGGCGTAGCGAACGCGCTTGGCGGGCGTCGTACCCTGTCCCTGCGTGGTTGGCTCATTTCCCAGGAAGGGGCGGCGGCCGCTGATCAGCTCATACAGCATCACGCCCAGCGAGTAAATATCGCTCGCCGGCACGAGCGGCCTCTCCTCGACCTGCTCCGGCGCCATGTAGGCAGGCGTCCCCGCAGCAGGCGCTCCTTCTTCGCCTCGTGAGGCGAAGTGTGCCAGGCCGAAGTCGGTGAGGTAGACCCAACCCGACTGATCGATCAGCACGTTTCCCGGCTTCACATCGCGGTGGACGATGCCATGCCGGTGGGCGTATCCGAGCGCTGCACACAGCGATCGCAGGTAGACCAGGCATTCGGACACGGGCAACGGGTGCCCTTGGGCGCTGTCAATGACCTGCTTGAGGGTGCGGCCGTCGATGAAGCGGACCACCAGCGCAACGCATTCCGCATCCTGGTACAGTCCATAGAACGGGACGATGTTGCGGTGCTCAAGCTGCTGCAGGGCGAGCGCTTCATCGCGGAATTGTTGCACGGCCTCCGCTTGTCGGGCCAGCCGCGGGTGCAGGATCTTGACGGCCACAGCCGCCTCGCGCTGAAGATCCCAGGCGCGGTACACGGACCCCACGCTGCCAGACGCAATGAATGCGTCCACGCGGAACACGCCGAACAGCGTGCGTCCGATGAGGTCGCCGCGAGGCCCGGGATTGACAGGAGCGCCGCTATTCATGGTTCAGCTTCACCTCAGTCGGCTCCTGTCGCATCCAGGGTCCAGCCCAAGGTCGCAGCCG
>DASSUO010000094.1:0-4825 GCA_035706925.1 Moraxellaceae bacterium | reverse complement strand
CGCGCGGATTCACCCCCGAAGATTTTGCTCTCTCGCACCCGGGCGGCTCGCTCGGACGCAAACTGCTGCTGCGCGTCGAAGACGTCATGCACAAGGGCGAACAGGTCCCGGTGGTGAAGGAAGGCACACTCGTCATCGATGCCCTGATGGAAATCACCGCCAAGGGCCTCGGCATGACCGCCGTGATCGACAACGACGGGCGCCTGTCCGGCCTCTACACCGACGGTGACCTGCGCCGCAGCCTGGACCACAAGGCGGACATCCACACGACGCCCATCGAGAAGGTGATGAGCACACACTGCACGACCGTCACGCCGCAGCTGCTGGCGGCCGAAGCCCTTGCCGTGATGCAGGAGCGCAAGATCAATGGCGTCGTGGTCGTCGATGCACAGAATCGCCCGGTCGGCGCACTCAACATGCACAACCTGCTGCGCGCAGGCGTGATGTGACGGAGAAACGCCCGATGGACGACGTGATGAAAAAGGCCGCGCAGATTCGCCTGCTGGCCGTGGACGTGGACGGCGTACTGACAGATGGCCGCCTTTATTTCGCGGAAGACGGCCAGGAGTTCAAGACCTTCGATACGCAAGATGGCCACGGCATGAAAATGCTCATGCAGGCCGGTGTTTCCTGCGCCATCATTACCGGACGCAACACGCAACTGGTGGCGCGCCGCGCCAAGAACCTCGGCGTCTCGCACCTGATGCAGGGGCGCGAGGACAAACTGGTCGCCTTGCGTGAGCTGTCCGCGCAAATCGGCATTGCGCTCGAGCATGTCTGTTATGTGGGCGACGACTGGCCTGACCTTCCTGCACTGCGGGCCGCCGGGCTGGGCGTGGCGGTGGCCAACGCTCACGAGGAACTGCGCGTGCATGCCGACTATGTGACCCGCCTTGAAGGCGGACGCGGTGCCGTGCGGGAAGTCTGCGACCTCATCCTGAAGGCCCAGGATCGCTATGACGCGGCCCTTGCCCCCTACCTTCACCACGACTGAGACGCCATGGACGCGCGCAACCTGTTCAGTCTGACCGGATTCCTGCTGGTACTGGGTGCCGCCGGTTACTACTGGGGCATCGCCCAGCGCCCCCCCGCCGTGATCGCTTCCGGGGAAGAGCGACATCCCGATTATGTCGTGCAGACCATCAGCAGCCTCGAGACCGATCCCGAGGGCCGGCTGTTGCGCCGCGTCACCGCCACTGAATTGCGCCACTACGACAGCCCGGAAGAAAAAGCCGAGCTCGACGCGCCAGTGATGACTTTCTATGAACGGGGACAGGAAGCCTGGCAAGTGATCGCGCCGCGCGCCACCAGCCTGCACCAGAACGCGGAGGTGCATCTCGAAGGCGGCGTGACCGCCCAGCGCCAGGACGACACGCTGCCCGTGACCGTACAAACGGCTTCTCTGACCGTATTTCCCCACGAAGAGCGATTGATCACTCAAGATCCGGTGACTGTCGCCAGCCCTCGTGGACACATCGCCAGCCACGGGCTTGAAGCCCGTCTGTCGCGCGGCGAGTTGAAACTGACTGACAATGTGACCGGAACTTATGCGCCTGCCCCCCGCTAAGCTGCTGCTGACAGGCCTCATCCTGCTGGCACCGGCTGTCAACGCCCTGCCCACGGACCGCGACCAGCCTGTGCAGATTTCTGCCAACAGCGCCCGCTTCAATGAGAAAACCGGCATTGCCACGTATACCGGTGCGGTCGTCATCCGCCAGGGAACGATGGAAATGACCGCCGACGAGATCGTCATTACGACCGACAGCAAGGGAACGCTTTTGTCCACCGTGGCACGGGGCAACCCGGCCCATTACCAGCAACAGACGGACCCGAAGAAAGGCCTTGTCACCGCCGAAGCCAGCCGTATCGACTACGACGCGCGCAACGACGTGATCACCTTCACCGGCAAAGCCCGACTGCGCCAGGACGGCTCGAGCTTCCAGGGCAGCACCATCACCTACAACAGCCAGCGCCAGCAGGTGGATGCCAAAGGCGAGGGCTCCGAACGCGTCATGCTCGTACTGCCCCCCCAGGCACGCGACCAGGTCAAGGACAAGAAAAAGTGAGCCAGTTGATCGTCACAGGCCTGGCCAAGAGCTACAAAGCCCGTCAGGTGGTAAAGGATGTGTCGCTTGCCGTTTCGAGCGCGCAAATTGTCGGACTGCTGGGCCCCAATGGTGCCGGGAAGACAACGAGCTTCTACATGATCGTGGGCCTGGTCCCCATGGACGCAGGTCGCATCGAGATCGACAACGAGGACATCAGCCTGCTGCCCATGCACGGACGTGCCAGGCGCGGAATCGGCTACCTGCCGCAGGAAGCCTCCATCTTTCGCAAGCTCTCGGTCGAACAGAACATCATGGCCATTCTCGAGACGCGCAAAGACCTTGACCGCAAGGGCCGCGACGAGAAACTGCAGGAACTGCTTGAAGAGTTCCACATCACCCACATCCGCAAGAATCTGGGCATGAGCCTGTCCGGCGGGGAGCGACGCCGCGTGGAAATTGCGCGGGCCCTGGCCGCCGAGCCACGTTTCATCCTGCTGGACGAGCCGTTTGCCGGTGTCGACCCGATTTCCGTGGCCGACATCAAGAGCATCATCACCCACCTCAAGAATCGCGGAATCGGCGTCCTCATTACCGACCACAATGTTCGCGAAACGCTGGATATCTGCGAGAAGGCGTACATCGTGAGTTCGGGCTCGGTCATTGCCGAGGGCTCATCGGCTGACATTCTCGGCAACGAGATGGTGCGGAAGGTTTACCTGGGCGATCATTTCAGCCTCTGACCCACCCCCTTCAGTCCGCGCACAGACAGTCAGCGCCCGGTAACCTAACCGCCGCGGCTTAGCGGTTAGCGGTTAGCGGTTAGCTGAAAATAGTTGGTCGTTGGTCGTTGGTCGTTGGTCGTTGGTCGTTGGTCGTTGGTCGTTGAAAATGATCGTAGGGCGTGATGCCCACATCAAATCAGTGCAATTTCCTACAAGGACTGGCCCGGTTCTTGCTGACACGCGATATACTCCGCGGGTGCCCGGCGTTCCCTGACCCGGCGCGGAGTCCCATCGCCCATGAAGCCCACCCTCCACCTCCAGATTGGCCAGCAGCTCACCATGACGCCGCAGCTGCAGCAGGCTATCCGCCTGCTCCAGCTTTCGACCCTGGAGCTGCAGGCAGAAATCCAGGAGGCGCTGGATTCCAATCCCATGCTGGAGATGGAGGACAGTGACGGAGAGCCGGCTGAGCGTACCGACGATACCCCGATCGACTATGCCGCCGCCGAAGAAATGCTGGCCGCCAGCGGCACAGAAACCCCGGAAGAGACTCCGCTCGACATCGGGACGACAGAGGCCATGCCGGACGAACTGCCGGTGGACTCCGTCTGGGAAGACGTCTTCAGTTCCGGCTCGTCCAGCGCTGCCGGCAGCGGGAGTGACGACGATGACACCTCCTTCGAGTCACGCAATGCGGCGCCTGAGACGCTCGCACAGCACCTCGCCTGGCAGCTCAACCTGACGCCCTTCAGCGATCTCGACCGGGCCATCGGCATGGCGATCCTGGACGCCATCGACGAACGCGGCTACCTGACCGCGTCGCTGGAAGACGTTCTGGAAGCGGTGGCAGACCCCGAAGATCCCTACGCCGTGGAGCTGGACGAGGTCGAGGCCGTGCTCCACCGCATTCAGCAATTCGACCCCCCGGGAGTTGCCGCGCGCGACCTGCGCGAATGCCTGCTCATCCAGCTCAGGCAACTGGCTGATGACACCCCGTATCGCGCCGATGCCATTGCCGCTGTCCGTGAACACCTGGGTCTGCTTGGCACCCGCGACTTTGCCGGGCTCATGCGAAAGCTCAAGTTGAGCGAGAGCGGCTTGAAGTCCACGCTTTCCCTCATCCAGAGCCTGAACCCGACACCGGGCGGCCGCATCGGGGGGAGCGGAGACACGGAATATGTGGTGCCGGACGTCATCGTGCGCCGGCTACGCGACCGCTGGACGGTCGAGCTGAACCCGGAAACAGCGCCACGCCTGCGCGTGAACAACAGTTATGCCGCGCTGGTCCGTCGCGCAGACAGCAGCGCCGACAATACCTATCTGCGTAACCATCTTCAGGAAGCGCGCTGGTTCATCAAAAGCCTGCAAAGCCGGAACGACACCCTCCTGAAGGTCGCATCCTGCATCGTGGAGCATCAGCGGGCGTTCCTCGAGCAAGGACCCGAAGCCATGAAGCCGATGGTGCTGCGTGACATCGCCGAGGAAGTGGGAATGCACGAGTCCACCATCTCGCGCGTGACCACGCAGAAGTTCATGCATACGCCACGCGGCATCTTCGAGCTGAAGTACTTCTTTTCCAGCCACGTCAACACGACTGGCGGCGGCGAAGCCTCCAGCACGGCCATCCGCGCCATGATCAAGAAGCTGGTCAGTCAGGAAGATCCGCGCCGCCCGCTTTCTGACAACAAGATCGCCGACCTGCTGCTCGAGCAGGGCATCGAGGTGGCGCGCCGCACCATCGCCAAGTACCGGGAATCACTCAACATCCCCCCCTCCAACGAGCGCAAGCGCCTGGTCTGAGGCGCGCCTCGCCAGAGCGCCGGGCGCCTCCTGGCGCCGCTTCCGCCGCCTGGCGCATCACGCCTGGAAAGCCCTCTGTCTCCCTCGTCCGGAGGGGTCGCCGCCCTGCAATCTTTTGTCACGCAGTATCCACTCGGCCCCGGATAAACGGGGCTTGCGACGGCGGCGGCGGGTCGTGATAGAGTCGAACCAAGGTTTGACGTAATGACAAACGAGCAGGTCCCGGCGCGCGGCGCCGGCACCACGCGGGATTCG
>DASSUO010000093.1:0-4673 GCA_035706925.1 Moraxellaceae bacterium | reverse complement strand
GACCGCCCGCCCGGAACCGGGCCGCAGGCGCTCGTAGGTGCGCTCCACCCCGTTGGCGAAGCGCAGCTCCAGCTCCTCGACGGCAAAGAAGCGGCTCTTGGCGACCAGGGTTTTCTTCAGAATCTCGGGCGGCTTTGCCATACTCGCGGCATCGACTCTCGTGTTTCGACCTGTATAGGACCTTCATGGCAACGCTGGTGGACTGGAGCCGCATCGACACTGTCCTGCTGGACATGGATGGTACGCTGCTCGACCTGTATTTCGACAACCATTTCTGGCTGCAGCACTTGCCCGCCGTGTACGGCCGCGAGCGCGGCCTGACCCACACGGATGCGCACGCCGAACTGGTCGAACGGTTCGGGCGCGAACAGGGTACGCTCAACTGGTACTGCGTGGATTTCTGGACGCAGGAGCTCGGCCTGGATGTGGCCGCGCTCAAGAAGGACATTGTTCACCTGATCCAGCCCCGGCCCGGTGCCTTCGAATTCCTCGACGCAGTCCGCGCCAGCGGGCGCGAGGCCTGGCTGGTGACCAACGCGCACCATCACAGCCTGTCGCTCAAGCTGGCCCACACGCCGCTGACCGACCTGTGCGACCGCATCATCTGCTCCCACGACTTCCGTGAGCCGAAGGAATCGTCCGCCTTCTGGCCGGCGTTTCGCGCGCGCGAACCCTTCGACCCGTCCCGGGCCCTGTTTGTCGACGACAGCGAGTCTGTGTTGCGGGCGGCACAGGCCTACGGCATCGGACAACTGCTCACCATTGGCCAGCCGGACAGCAGCAAGCCAGCACGCGACGGACTCGCCTTTCCGGTCCTGCACCACTTTCGCGACTTGCTCCCCATTCCTCCCCGTCATGCGCCGGCCTGATCACCGAAAAGGCAGGGACACCCCCGAGGCCAGGAAGTCGGGCGATGCGCCGCTCCCGCCCGCCGCCGACACCGACGACTGGGATGCGTGGGAGCGCAAAGCCTCCGCCCACGCCGGCACGCGTGAAGAGACCGCGCCAGCGGAGGAGGCAGATGAACACGAGGGGCCTCTCCCTGACGAACGCCACCTGGAGCGAGTCCGCATCGACAAGTGGCTGTGGGCGGCCCGCTTCTTCCGCACCCGCTCTCTGGCCAAGGAAGCCATCGAGGGCGGCAAGGTGCATTGCGATGGCCATCGCGTGAAGGTCAGCAAGGACATCAAGGCGGGAACCACGCTTGCCATCCGCCAGGGCTTCGACGAGAAAACGGTCGTGGTCCGGGCGCTGTCAGAGGTGCGCGGCCCGGCGAGCGTGGCGCAACAGCTCTATGAAGAAACGGCAGAAAGCCTTGCCGCTCGCGAGCAGCGTCAGGCGGCCCGGCAGGCGCAGAATCTCGCGCATCCCGACCATCGCCCGAGCAAAAAGGATCGGCGGCAGATTCATCGCTTCAAGGACAGCTGGGCGGACGACTGATCCGCCCCCTGCCGCGTTACGCAACGACACTCTCCACGCGCAGCCCGTCCATCTCCAGCAACAATGCATCGCCGCCCTGCAGCGGAGCGACGCCTTCCGGCGTTCCCGTCATCACCACATCACCCGGTTCGAGTGTGAAAATCGTGCTGATGTAGGCCAGCAAGGGCAGGATGGGCGTGATCATGTCCACACTGTGTCCACTCTGCCGGACCGCGCCGTTGACGCGGAGGCTGAAGCGGATGTTTTTGGGATCGATGCCACCGGGGCGCAGAAAACCCGACAGCGGCGCCGCGCCGTCAAATGCCTTGGCCACTTCCCAGGGATATCCCTTTTTCTTGAGCTCGTTCTGCACATCGCGCAGCGTGAGGTCCAGTCCCAGGCCAATACCGGCGATGGCCGCATGACATTCCGCTGGGCTGGCATGCCGCAGGGTCCGGCCAATCAGCACGGTGACTTCCGTTTCGTGATGGCACTCGCCGCGGCCAACCGGAAGGGTGACACCGTCTTGCAGCCTCACCACGGCAGTCGAGGGTTTCATGAAGAGGATGGGCGACTCGGGCACCGCGTTGCCCAGTTCGCGGGCATGGGCGGCGTAGTTCCGCCCCACGCAGACGACCTTGCCGACAGGAAGCTCGCAGGGGCCGCCATCAATGAAGGTGTGGACATATTTCATGTGCAGCTCCTGAAAATGCGAAAGACCGTCGCCGCCCGACACCATCCACGGCCACGCAAGCGAAAAAACCGGCAGGCTCAGGTGTTCTTGAGCGCGTGTTCGATCAGGAACAGGCGGTCCTCGCCAAAATACATGTCGTCGCCGACAAAGAATGTGGGGGCGCCGAAGGCACCGCGTCGCGCGGCCTCTTCGGTGGCGGCCTTGAGCCGCTCCTTCACGGCGTCGTCTGATGCTTTCGCGACCAGCTCCTCGCCAATGAGGTCCTTCAGGACATCCGGATCGGCAATATTGCGGTCGTCGGCCCAGTAAGCCTTGAAAATGCGGAGTGCCAGCTCCGGCACCTGCGCAGGATCCGCCGCGGCGAGCGCGCGCATGGCCGTCAGGGAATTGGTGGGGAAGGTGCCCGGAAACTTGTGCGCCGCGCCGACATAGGCAAACAGGCGCTGCAAGTCCTTGAACATGTACTGGCCCTTGGCCGGATTCGCCGCGGGCATCACGTTGCCAGACAACTTGAATACGCCGCCAATGAGGAAGGGACGCCACACGACGTCGGCGAGCGGTGCGAGGCGGCCGACCTGCAGCGCCGCCAGATAACTGTAGGGACTCGCCACGTCAAAGAAGAATTCGACTTTTTTGCGCTGATTCATCTCGTCCTCACACTCATGGGGGTCGTGGTGGGTGGCTGTCGGAACATGCCACCTCCATCGGGATAAGGGCAAACACCCGTTACGCAATCTCGGGGAGTCTCACTCCGCCGGCGGACGGCTCACCGCCATGCTCCATTGCACAATGTCTGCGTTTGCGCGGGCTGGCGAGCGCGTCGACAGTCAGGACTGGCCGGAGTTGCGGGCCTTGCGACGCGTCACGATCAGCAGCACGACGGTGAGCGACATTGCCGTCAGCGGAAACCACACGATGCCATGGGGCATGACGCCCTCCTGATGTTGTTGGCCGGCGAGAGTGCCGGGTGTTTCTTGGGTACGGGGCAGTCCGGGGGGCCGGCTGAAGCCGGTCCGACGTGTTACACGTCGATGAGTTTGCCCGGGTTCATCACGTTGTTGGGGTCGAACACCTGCTTGACGGCCTTCATGTAGGCGACCTCCACCGGCGAACGCGTGTATTCGATATAGGGCTTCTTGGTCATGCCGACGCCATGCTCGGCAGACACGGAACCGTTGTACTTCTGCACCGTCTCGAACACCTGAGTATTCACGGTCTTGCACTTGGCGAAGAAGTCTTCCTTGGCCATTGCGTCCGGCTTCAGGATGTTGAGGTGCAGGTTGCCGTCACCGATATGGCCGAACCACACCACGCGGAAATCCGGGTACTGCGCGCTGACAATGGCATCGATGTCGGCGATGAAGCCCGGCACGCGCTGGATGATCACGGAGATGTCGTTCTTGTAGGGCGTGAAGCGCGCGATGGTCTCGGAGATGTCTTCGCGCAGCCGCCACAGGTTCTTTGCCTGCGTCTCGTTCTGGCTCATGACACCATCCAGCACCCAGCCTTGCTCCACACAGTATTCGAACAGGCCCATGGCCTCGTCCGCCATGGCCTCGCTGAGCGCCTCGAATTCCAGCAGCGCGTAAAAGGGCGCCGGGGTGTCGAAGGGCCGCGGAATGCCCTGGTGTTCGGTGACCAGTTGGGTGGAAAGCTCGGAGAAAAACTCGAAGGCCGTGAGGTCCAGCTTCTTCTGGAAGGTGGCGAGGATGTGCATGACCGAATCGAAGTCGGGCGTACCGAGTACCAGCACCCGCAGGTCGCGCGGCTTTCGCTCCAACTTCATGGTGGCCTCCACCACAAAGCCCAGCGTGCCTTCCGCGCCGATGAACAGGTGGCGGAAATCGTAGCCGGTGGCGTTCTTCACCATGTCCTTGTTGAGCTCAAGGATGTCGCCCTTGCCGGTGACCACCTTCAGGCCCATGACCCAGTTGCGGGTCATGCCGTACTTGATGACCTTGATGCCGCCCGCGTTGGTGCCGATGTTGCCGCCGATCTGGCTGGAACCGGCGCTGGCGAAGTCCACCGGGTAATAGAGTCCCTGCTCTTCTGCGAAGGCCTGCAGCTGCTCGGTCACCACGCCGGCCTGGATGCGCACCATGCGGTCTTCCGGCACGAACTCCAGCACCTTGTTCATGTAGTCGAAGCTGACCACCACCTCGCCGTGGGCGGCAACGGCACCGGCGGACAATCCCGTGCGGCCGCCCGATGGAACCAGCGCCAGCTTCGCGTCATTGGCCAGCAGCACGATGTCCCGCACCTGCTCGATGGTCGACGGGAAGACAATGGCCGCCGGTGCCGGCGTGTAGATCTTCGTCCAGTCACAGCCCCAGGTCTTCAGGCTGTCGGCATCGGTCTTGATGCGGTTCTCGCCGACAATGGCGGTCAGGCGGGCAAGGACGTCGGGGGCAAGCGGCATGGCAGACTCCAGGGTGATACAGGGCATCCCCCTCCCCGGCCCGGGGAGTGAGGGCGGGCGGCGCACCCCGAGGCAGGCCGCAACCCCTGCCCGTCCGGGCAAGGCCGGGCACGGGCGCGAAAAACGGAACCGGACCGGGCC
>DASSUO010000092.1:0-5062 GCA_035706925.1 Moraxellaceae bacterium | reverse complement strand
CCCCAAGTGCATATACCGGGGAATTTCGCTCAACTCGCAGCAAAATTCCCGAATTTCGCCGGACAATACCGAAACGCGCTGGCTAAGGCAATTCGTCGGATGGCTAGGTTGAAGGAAGCAGCCGCTCATTGACCCAATGGACAAAGTCGGTCGCTTTCATCTCCCCGAGGACCCTCAACCCCTTCTGCTCGCGTCCCTCGCGGTCGAAAGCCAGCAAGGCCGGGAGACCGACGATCTCGTACCGGTCGAGCAGCGCCTGAACTTTTGGCGTCATGTCGGTGGCGTCGACCTGCAGGAGGACGACCGGCGCCAGCGCCGCCTTCACATCGCTTCGCGGGAATACGTCGCGCTTCCAGGTCTGGCAACTGGGGCACCAGTCTGCATAGAACTCGAGCAGCACCGGACGGCCGCGAGCCGCCTCCAGTATTGATGGCAGGGCGTCTGGCGTCACCGTCTGGAAGTGCCCTGTGGACGGAGCAGTCATCGGTGCCGGGGACGCGGCGGCCTCCCGCCATTGCCTGACCCCTGCGTAACCGACGCTGGTGGCCAGGAGCAGCAGCAAGGATCCCGCGACGACAGCAGATCGCGCCGGGCGCAGGGTGAGCCAGAGGCCGGGCAGGGCAGGCAGCAGCGCGCCCGCCAGCAGCAGGAGAGAAGTCTTCATGGGGCCCGGATACTAGAAAGGCTTCGTGAAAATTGCCACCTCGTGGTCGGACAGCCGGACGGCATGTCACGAAAAAACCCCGGGGCCGAGGCTCGCAGCCGGCTTATACGCGATGAAATGCCTGTGTAGAATTCGCCGCACCCGGCCGCGCCTGCTGTTCCTGACCTTCCTGCCGGGTACCTGGGTGTCTCATATATAAGATGGAAAACTGGCAAAACCGGCAAATCCTGCGCTGGGACGAGTTTCGCGAGCGCTGGGGCTTGCGCGACCTCCTGTCGCCGTTGATGGTGGCCTTGTGCCTGCTTCTTCTCGTCTGGCTGGCGTTGGGATGGTACTGGAGCCGGGAGCCGCGGCAGTTTCCCGTCACGGCGGTGGGGCCAGTGGAGGCCCCGCCGGGACTGGTGCTTGTCACGGTGGAAGAGCGCCTGGCGCGCACCCTGGTCGACAAACCCGGGGGATTCATCGACAACGACGTCATGCCCCCGGGAAGCATGATGGACGACATGCCGGCCTGGGAGCGGGGCGTCCTCGGAGAAGTGCGCGATTTCGTGGCAGCGCTGGCCTTGCCGGGTCGCCTCGATGCACTGGCGTCTCCCGCTGACCCCGACGTTGCCGACGCCGTGTCGGCGTTCAACGTCGATCCGGGCGCATGGAGTCTGCCCTCTGCCGAGAGCGAGTTCCGCCGTGGCGCCGACGCCCTCCATCGCCATGCGGAGCGGATGGAGGAACCCGGAGGCAGGGCGCTGGCCATGCGGGAAGTCCAGCTGGATCACTGGCTGGTGGCTGTTCAGGCGCGACTCGATGGCCTTACCGCGCGACTCAATGCGGCGCAGGCCACAAGTCTCCGGGGCGTGACGGTTGCCCCGGGTACGGAAGCCGTGCCGACCACGCCCTGGAACCAGGTCGATGACGTGTTTTTCGAAGCGCGTGGCGCCAGTTGGGCGCTTCTTCATCAGCTGAAGGCGGCCGAAATCGATTTCGACGCGTTGCTGGCGGCTCGCCATGCCGATCTCGACTTGCGTGCGGCCATTCATGAACTGGAGGCAACGCAGCAGCCGGTTTGGAGTCCCGTCATCCTTAATGGCGCCGGCTTTGGCGTGTTCGCCAACCACTCTCTCGTAATGGCCAATTACCTGGGGCGCGCCAGCGCCCGGCTTGGCGAAGTCGAGTCACAATTGCTGGACGTGCCGGTGCCCTGAGACTTTTCCGAAGGGCCGACGCCGAACCAAAAGTCCGGATTGGTTGTTTTTTGTTCGTTTTGCGATTCGACCGACGCCGTCTCCGTCGTTCGGGTGATGCCGGCGGGTCCCTCAAAAAAAAGCCGTGTCGAAGTCGCCGAGCCTTATGGACAGCCCGGGGCAAGTCCCCATAAATTACGGGCTCGGTGCCTGGCAGGTGCAAGGGGTTTGCGCTTGCCGGGTGCGGTTGCCTTCCTTGTTGTTTCCTTCAGAACTGTCTGCCGCACCTTCAGCCGACACAACATGGCAGGGCCCGCCAGGGGCGAACGGACGGGATGTTCGTGTGCCCGAGAACCGATACGGGTCAGGCCGGGCCACAAGTCCGGTCATATAAAAAAGCAGGTCCGAACCTCCGAGGCCTGCTGAATTATCGGGAGTAGACGCATGCGGTCATCTCTTATCGTCCGTGCCGGCGTCGCGCTGGCTGCCATGGTGCTGGCCTCGTCGGCCATGGCCATCCAGCTCGACATGACGCCGGGTGTCACGGAGATCAGTCACGAAGTATTCAAGCTGCACCGGTTCATGCTGTGGGTTTGCGTGGCCATCGGTGTCGGCGTGTTCTCGGTGATGTTTTATTCGATCTGGCATCACCGCAAGTCCAAGGGCGCAAAGCCCGCTGACTTCCACGAAAGCACCGTTGTGGAAATCATCTGGACCGTCATTCCCTTCATTATCCTCATCATCATGGCCATTCCCGCCACGAAAGTGATGATCGAGATGAGTGACACCGGTGAGGCCGACCTCACGATTCGTGTCACTGGATCGCAGTGGAAGTGGCATTACGAATACCTCACCTACGGTGACAACAAGGATGTGGGCCTCGGCTTCTATTCCGTGCTGTCCACGCCGCGTGAGCAGTTCGAGCGTCAGGGCAAGGGCTTTGGCCCGGGCAACATTCCGGACTTCAAGGCGGATCCCAACTATCTTGTCGAAGTCGACAAGCCCCTGGTGATTCCCACGGGCAAGAAGGTCCGTTTCCTGGTGACGTCTGACGACGTGATCCATTCCTGGTGGGTGCCCGATTTCGCCCTCAAGCGCGACGCGATTCCCGGCTTCGTGAACGAAATCTGGACCAATGTGCCGGTCGGCAAGGAAGGCATCTACCGCGGTCGTTGCGCGGAGTTGTGTGGTAAGGACCACGCCTTCATGCCCATCGTCGTGGAGACCAAGTCCCCCACGGAATTCGCCGCGTGGCTGAAGGATGCCAAGGTGAAGGCCGAGGAAGAGGCAAAGGCCGCCGCCAACTCCGCCAACTACAAGTTCGCCAGCCTCGATGAAGCCAAGGCTTTCGGTCAGGAGGTCTACAACGCCCGTTGTGCCGCCTGCCACCAGGTGTCGGGCGAAGGCCTCCCGCCCATGTTCCCGTCGCTGAAGGGCTCCAAGATCGCCGCCGACAAGGCGCGTCTTGCCGACCACATCCATATCGTCCAGAACGGAAAGAACGCCATGCCGGCGTGGAAGGGCATGCTGACGCCAAAAGAAATGGCGGCAGTCATTTCCTACGAACGTAATTCCTGGGGCAACAACACGGGTGATCTCGTGCAGCCTGCCGATGTGGCCAAGTAATCAGGGGACAGAACGATCATGAGTCACGCCGATTCCCACGATCATCACGATCACCATCACGAACTTGCGCCGTTCTGGAAGCGCATTTTCACCACGTCGAACCACAAGGACATCGGCACGATGTACCTGTTGTTCGCTTTTCTCATGCTGCTCACCGGCGGCTCTGCCGCCATGGTGATCCGTGCCGAGCTGATGTATCCGGGCCTGCAGCTGGTGCAGCCGGACTTCTTCAACCAGATGACGACCGTTCACGGCCTCATCATGGTGTTCGGCGCCATCATGCCGGCCTTCACCGGCTTCGCAAACTGGATGGTGCCGATGATGATCGGCGCCCCTGACATGGCGCTGCCGCGTCTGAACCTGTTCAGCTTCTGGCTCCTGCCGTTTGCGTTCTCCCTGCTGATTGGCTCGGTGATCATGTCCATCCTGGGCATGGGTGCCGCGCCGAACTTCGGCTGGACGTTTTATGCGCCGCTGTCCACCCTGTATGCGCCGCCCAGCACCGACTTCTTCATCTTCTCCGTTCACTTGATGGGGATCTCGTCCATCCTCGGCGCGATCAACGTCGTGGTGACGATCTTCAACCTGCGTGCCCCCGGCATGACGTTCATGAAGATGCCGCTGTTCGTCTGGACCTGGCTGATCACGGCCTTCCTGCTCATCGCCGTGATGCCGGTGCTGGCGGGTGCGGTGACCATGATGCTGACGGATCGTCACTTCGGTACCAGCTTCTTCAGTGCTGCCGGTGGCGGTGACCCGGTGATGTGCCAGCACATCTTCTGGTTCTTCGGTCACCCCGAGGTCTACATCATGATCCTGCCGTCCTTCGGCATCATCTCGGCGGTGATCCCCACCTTCGCCCGCAAGCCGCTGTTCGGCTACGCGTCCATGGTCTATGCCACCGCCTCCATCGCGCTGCTGTCCTTCGTGGTGTGGGCGCACCACATGTTCACCACCGGCCTGCCGCTGGCCGGCTCCCTGTTCTACATGTACATGACCATGCTCATCTCCGTGCCCACCGGCGTGAAGGTGTTCAACTGGGTCGCGACCATGTGGAAGGGCGCCATGACCTTCGAGGTGCCGATGCTGTTCGCCATCGCCTTCATCGTCCTCTTCGCCATCGGCGGCTTCTCCGGCCTCATGCTCGCCATCGTGCCGGCCGACCAGCAGTACCAGGATGCCTACTTCGTGGTGGCGCACTTCCACTACGTGCTGGTGTCCGGTGCGCTGTTCTCCATGTTCGCCGGTGCCTACTACTGGCTGCCCAAGTGGACCGGCCACATGTACAACGAGAAGCTGGCCAAGCTGCACTTCTGGTCCTCGCTGCTGTCCGTGAACCTGCTGTTCTTCCCCATGCACTTCGTGGGCCTGGCCGGCATGGCGCGTCGCTACGCCGACTACCCGCAGCAGTTCGCCGACCTCAACTGGTGGATCTCCATCGGGGGCTTCTGGTTCGGCGCCTCGCAGCTGCTCTTCCTGGCGGTGCTGCTGACGGCCAAGAAGGGCCCGAAGGCGGCCGACAAGCCCTGGGAAGGCGCGGAAGGCCTGGAATGGACGGTGCCGAGCCCGGCCCCCTACCACACCTTCGAAGTGC
>DASSUO010000091.1:0-15061 GCA_035706925.1 Moraxellaceae bacterium | reverse complement strand
GCGACGTTGGGGCAGCGGCGGTGCCGTACCGACGGCGCGCGGGGTGGCGGCATAGGGCGTGGTATGCCGGTGCGTCAGCTCCTCGCGCGTCTTGTTGAAGCCATAGTCGGCCGCCGGTGTCACGAACAGCGATTCGAAGCGCTCGCGCATGCGCTCCAGCGGCACACGGTCCTGCGGACGCCGCGGGCCGGCGAGCGACGGCGTGATGCTGGCGAGGTCGAGCACCAGGGTGTCGCTGTAGTCGATGTCGCCCGCCGCCGGAATGCCGTAAAGACCCTGGGCGCGGAAGTAAGTGCTGAAAGCGTCGATCTCCGCATCGGTGTGTCCGGTTCCGCGCAGGTAGGTGACAGTGTTGTCGTCCACCGGAAAGAATCCCATGGTGGCGCCGTATTCCGGGGCCATGTTGGCGAGGGTGCCGCGTCCCGCCACGGAAAGGGCGCGAACGCCGTCGCCGAAAAACTCCACGAATTTGCCGACGACTTTTTGCGCACGCAGAAGTTCCGTGAGGGTGAGGACGAGGTCGGTGACCGTCACGCCTGGCCGTAGTTGTCCGCGCAACTCCACGCCGACCACATCGGGGGTCAGGAAGTACACCGGCTGCCCCAGCATGGCGGCCTCGGCCTCGATGCCGCCCACGCCCCAGCCCACGACGCCAGCGCCATTGATCATGGTGGTGTGCGAATCGGTGCCGACCAGGGTGTCGGGGAAAATCATTCCGTCGCGGATCTGCACGCCACGAAACAGGTATTCGAGATTGACCTGGTGGACGATACCGATGCCGGGCGGGATGACCCGAAACGTGTCGAAGGCCTGCGTGCCCCACTTCAGGAACTGGTAGCGTTCCTGGTTGCGCCGGAATTCCATTTCCATGTTCTTGCGCAAGGCATCGGACGTGCCCACGAAGTCGAGCTGCACGGAGTGGTCGATAACGAGGTCCACGGGAACCAGCGGCTCGATCCGGCGGGGATCATGTCCGGTATCGCGGGCGACATTGCGCATGGCGGCGAGGTCGGCGAGAAGGGGCACGCCCGTGAAGTCCTGCAGCAGCACGCGGGCCACCACAAAGGGGATCTCGTCATGGCGCTCCGCCCGCGGGGCCCAGTTGGCGAGGGCGCGCACATGGGCTTCGGTGACCTTGCGACCGTCGACATTGCGCAGTACCGACTCCAGCACGATACGCAGGCACACCGGCAGGCGGGCGAGGCGTCCCACTCCGGCCGCCTCCAGCGCGGGCAGGGAGACATAACGGAGCGACCGGCCATCGGCCAGCGTCAGGGTCTGGCGGCAATCCGGCAGCATGGGGCACCTCCTGAAGAGGACGGGGACGGAAGCTCCCCCAAGTGTAGTTCCCTCCCGGCACTATCCTTTTCACGGCCGATCAAACCGGGCTTCAGACCCAGGCGGGGGCAGCTTCAGCCGCGAAGTTGAGCTGTGGGAGCGGCTGCAGCCGCTATTCAACCCGCAATCCCTCCCGCCCCCGTAATCCGGCCTCCGGTAGCAAAGTCGGCCGCGAGCCCCACTTCGCAGAGATGCTCTTATCTTATCGGTAGGAACGGTTTCAGCCGCGAAAGCCCCGCCCTTGCTCCCCGCAAGAATTCCTTTGGCGCCGACTCGCGGCTGAAGCGGCTCCCACGGGCGATGGGACGGGTGGTGGGGCGGGCGAAGGGCGGGGAGAGGGAGGGCCAGGTCATCCGGACGCACGTTTCCTGACAGGGTTGGCGGTTATCCCCCCCGATAGGGGTATGATTGGGCGGCAGAATACCCACGGACGCGGCGGACGGCCGCATCTTCCCCGGCAAAGGAGGGCGGCCATGAAGGGCCCCGAGCAGCACTTCCGCACCTGTCATATCTGTGAAGCCATGTGCGGCGTTGTGATCGAGCACCAGGACGGACAGATCCTGTCCATCAAGGGCGACAAGCAGGACCCGCTGTCCCGAGGTCATGTCTGCCCCAAGGTGATGGGCCTGAAGGATGTGCATGAAGACCCGGACCGACTTCGTCGACCGGTGAAGCGCGTCGGCACCGAGTTCGTCGAGATTTCCTGGGAAGAGGCCTTTGCCACCATCGAGGCCAACGTCAAGCGGGTGCGCCGCGAGCATGGTCCGTCCGCGCTCGGTGTCTACGTGGGGAATCCCACGGTGCATACGCCCGCGCTCCTGCTGATTCCTCCCTTCATTCATGCCCTGGGCGCGCATCAGCGTTTCAGCGCGACGTCCGTTGACCAGCTGCCGCACATGCTGGCCAACCTCGAGATGTTCGGTCACCAGCTCCTGTTCCCGGTGCCCGATCTCGACCGCACCGACTTCCTCCTCATTCTGGGCGCGAATCCTGCGGCCTCCAACGGCAGCCTCATGACGGCCGGCGACCCCATGGGCCGCATCAAGGGCATTCGTGAACGCGGCGGCCGCGTGGTGGTGGTGGATCCGCGCCGTACCGAGACGGCCGAGAAGGCGGATGAGCACCTCTTCATCAAGCCCGGGACCGATTTCTTTTTCCTCGCGGCCCTGGCCCACGTCATGTTTGCCGATGCGCATGTCCGCCTGCGTCACCTGAGCGACATCGTGACCGGACTGTGCGAACTCAAGGCCGCGCTCGAACCGTTTACGCCCGAAGCGGTGTCGGAGATGACCGGCATTGCTCCGCACGTCATGCGCAATCTCGCGCGCGACTTTGCCTCAGCGCAGCGTGGGGTGTGCTATGGCCGCATCGGCACCTGCGTTCAGGAGTTTGGTGGACTGGCGAGCTGGCTGCTGCATGCCATCAACGTCATCACCGGCAATCTCGATCACGAGGGCGGGATGATGTTCGCGTCACCGCCCTTCAATGCGTTGGAGCTCGGACCGAAGGGCGAATTCGGCAAGCACCGTACCCGTGTGCGCGGACTGCCGAGCTTTGGCGGCGAGTATCCCGCGAGTGCGCTGGCCGAGGAAATCCTCACGCCGGGCAAGGGGCAGATCCGCTTGCTGGCGACGCATGCCGGCAATCCGGTGCTCTCGACGCCGAACGGCCGTCAGCTCGACGAGGCGCTCGGCCAACTGGACTTCATGTTCAGTATCGACATTTATATCAACGAGACCACGCGTCACGCCCACATCATCCTGCCGCCGACCAGCGCGCTGGAGCGGTCGCACATGGACCTGGCCTTTGCGCCGGTGTCGGTGCGCAACTTCGCCAAGTGGTCACCGGCCATGGTGACGGCTCCGGACGACTCCCGTCATGACTGGCAGATCCTGCTGGAACTCTCCAACCGTCTCGGCGAGACCGGGCGCCTGGGGCGCTATGTGCGGCAAGGGGTACAGGGCGCGATCGAGCGTCTCGGTCTCGATGCCGGCCTTGACCTGATGTTGCGCTTCGGCCCGTATGGGTCGCATGCCAAGCTCGTGCAAAAGAAGAGCAGCACGACGCAGCGCGTGATGTCGGTGTTGCGTCCCGATCGTGACGGCCTGTCGCTGAAGAAGCTGGCCGAGAATCCGCACGGTATCGATCTCGGGCCGCTGGTGCGTCGTTTGCCCGCAGCGCTGGCCACGGCGGACAAGACGATTCATCTGGCGCCGCTGGTGTATCTGGCCGACGTGAAGCGCGCCAAGGAGCGTCTGTTCAGTCGCCATGCGCATCCCATGTTGCTGATCGGCAGGCGCCATGTGCGCTCGAACAATTCCTGGCTGCACAATTCGCAGCGGCTGGTGAAGGGCAAGGGCCGGTGCACCGCATGGCTGCATCCGGATGATGCCGTTCGACTGGGTGTGGCCGACGGACATGCCGTGCGGGTGACGTCGCGCATCGGCACCATCGAGCTGCCGGCCGAAGTCACCGATGCCATCATGCCGGGGGTGGTCAGTGTGCCGCATGGCTGGGGCCATGGTCGCGACGGCGTGCAGCTCAGCGTGGCCGGCCGAGTGGCCGGGGTGAGCGTCAACGACATCACGGACGAGCAGCATGTCGATGCCCTGACGGGCATGCCTGTGTTGAACGGCGTGCCCGTGGCAGTGTCGGCCGTCACGCCGGTCGAGGCCGAATCGGCGGAAGAGGGCGAAGCGGACGCGCTGGTGCGCTAACAATTTGAAAAGGAAAACCTGCACGAAGAGGGGCACCCGACGGGGGGAGTCGGGGTATAGTCCCGGTCAGTTTTGTGCTTTTGCTCAAAATTTGAGCATATTCAGCGGCTTGCCAGCCTGCCCTGTCACCGGGCTGGCGTCCCCGCTCCTGGAGAATTGATGCGTTATTTCCTGTTGCTGCTGGCCCTGCTTGGCAGCCTGGCGTGGGCGGCCGATGACGATGCCGCCGCCAGGTCGCCCGCCCCGGCCAGCGACATCGCAAGCCATGACGACATGGTCGTCGTGGCCCTGAGCCTGATCGGCACGCCCTACAAGTACGGCGGCACCAGCCCGGAGACCGGCTTTGACTGCAGCGGCCTCGTGCAATACATCCTCGGTCTCTCCAGCCCGATCACGCTGCCGCGCTCGTCCGACGAGATGTTCCATCTCGGGTCGGGCCACCCGGTTGAACTGTCCGAACTGAAGGCGGGTGACTTGCTCTTCTTCCGCGTCGGACACTCGAAGCGCGTCAATCATGTTGCGGTCTACATTGGCGAGCAGCGCTTCGTGCACGCGCCGGCCACGGGCAGCTTCGTGCGCGTCGACAAGCTCGACACCCAGTACTGGATGCGCTGGTTCACCGGCGCCCGCCGTGTGCTGCCCGAAAACGACCGCCTCGCCAGCAACCCCTGAGCCATTCTCTGCCGCTCGCCCCTTGTCGCATTGCGCGTGCACCCTGCACATTGAGCCTTTGAGCCTTTGCGTAGGAGCGGCTTCAACCGCGATAACGCCACTGCTTTGTCCCCGGGGGGGCGCTTTCCCGTCCTGACGGGGCTGTGGCGGGACCGGCGGGAGATCGCAAGGGATCGCGGCTGAAGCCGCTACTGCGGGTACATGAAATTGACGGCGAATGGGCGGCTTGGGTGCGTCGGCCTGTTTTCACCTTCCTCTTGAACAGGGTGCATGCGATAAGACCTTCGGCCTGATACTTGGCAGGAGTCCCCATGACCGCTGCGGAACTGTTTGAGACGCTCCTTCATCAGGAGACTGTCATTATCCCCGAGGGCTGGGCCCAGGGACGCGCCACCTACGGGGGCCTGGTCGCTGCGCTTCTGTATGCACGCATGGCAGCTGTGCAGGGTTCATCCATGGTGCTGCGGTCGGCATCGGTATCGTTTGTGGCTCCAGTGGCGCCCGGTCCGGCCACCGTGACGGCGCGCATTCTCCGCCAGGGCAAGTCGGTCGTGCAGATGGAGGCGCAGCTGCGGCAGGGCGAGGACGTCATGGCGGCCATGCTGGCGAGCTTCGGCGCACCGCGTGAATCCGCGTTATCGGTTGCTGCTCTTCCTGCACCGGTTTTTCCCGCACCAGACGCTGCGCGTTCGTTCACCCACATTCCGGGGATTACGCCCGAGTTCCTGCAGCACTTTGATGTGCGCTGGGCGCATGGCGATCTTCCCTTTACCGGATCGGATCGCGCCGAACTCGGAGGATGGGTGCGGCTGCAGTCGCGCCGGGCGGCATTCGATTACACCGATCTTTTCCTGCTGGCGGATGTCTGGCCGCCGGCGGTTCTGCCCATCGTGCCGGGCGTGGCACCCGGAAGTTCCCTGAGCTGGACACTGGAGCCCATTCAGCTTCCGCCCGGCAAAACGGGTGGCAACTGGTGGCAATATCGTGCGTCGACGGATTACTTCCATGATGGCTATGGTCATTGCGCAGCGCACATCTGGGATGAGGACGGACGCCTCGTGGCGCTGAGTCGTCAGACTGTGGTGGTGTTTGCCTGAGACGGTCGTGACGCGGCGGGCGAATGTCTAAGGTTGTGGCCCGGTGACGTTCAACCTGTCGGGCTGCTTGTCGGTACAGTTATCGGCTTGGCATCGGCATCGGCATCGGCATCGGCAAACGCAAATGCAGACGAAGACGAAGACGAAGATGCCGATGCCGATGCAGATGCGGCGGGCGATTGGCAGCACCGCCAAAATGCGCGTGCCAATGCCCCGGGTGCTTTGGTGAGGGTGCGCACTTCCGCAGGGAGGCGGTGTCACCCCGTCGCCATCTCTGCCATCATCGCGGCCTGATTTTCTGAACGTGCGCCATGTCCCTCCCTATCGATGCCCTGTTGCCCGCGCTGCGCGATACCCTTGCGCAAACGTCCGCGCTCGTCCTGCAGGCGCCGCCCGGCACAGGCAAGACCACGCGCGTGCCGCTCGCGTTGCTGGATGCCCCCTGGCTCGCCGGCAAGCGCATCGTGATGCTGGAGCCACGCCGGCTCGCCGCACGATCCGCTGCACGCTACATGGCCACCCTGTTGGGCGAGGACGTGGGCCGCACGGTTGGCTATCGCACCCGTCTCGACACCAAGGTCGGACCGTCCACCCGCATTGAAGTCGTCACTGAAGGCATCCTCACCCGCCTCCTGCAGGACGACGCGACGCTCGAATCCTACGGCGCCGTCATCTTCGACGAATTTCACGAGCGTTCGCTGCAGGCTGACCTGGGTCTGGCGCTGGTGCGCGAATGCCAGCAAGTGTTGCGCGAGGACCTGCGCCTTGTCGTGATGTCGGCCACGCTCGATGCGGCCGGCATGGCGCGCGTGCTGGGCGAGGTGCCGGTACTTTCCTGTACCGGACAGAATTTTCCGGTCGAGCTGCGTTATGCCCCGGCGGGACGATTGCCTCTGCTCGACCATGTGGTGAGCGTGGTGCGCGACGTGGTGCGCCACGAGAAGGGATCCGTCCTCGTGTTTCTTCCTGGCGAGGGCGAGATCCGCCGGGTGGCCGAAGCGCTGGAGGGCACGCTGCCCGATGACGCTTTGCTGGCGCCGCTTTACGGGCAGCTCGCGGCCGAGGCACAAGACCTTGCGATCAGTCCCGCCCCTGCTGGCGTGCGCAAGATCGTGCTCGCCACCTCCATTGCCGAAACCAGTCTTACCATCGAAGGCATTCGTGTCGTCATCGATTCCGGTCAGCTGCGCTTGCCGCGCTTTGATCCGGATTCCGCCATGACGCGACTGGTCACGCAGCGACTGTCGGCCGCGAACGCCGAGCAGCGGCGCGGCCGCGCCGGTCGCGTGGAGCCGGGCGTCTGTATCCGGTTGTGGAGCGAGGACGAGCAGACGCGTCTGCAGCCCTTCGCGCCCCCTGAAATCCTGCAGGCCGATCTTACCGGCACCGTGCTGGAGCTGGCGCACTGGGGCGTTGCCGATCCGGCGACGCTGGCCTGGCTCGACACGCCGCCGGCAGCAAACTGGTCGCAGGCGCGCGAATTGCTGCAGCAACTCGAAGCGCTGGATGAACAGGGGCACGTGACCGCCCATGGCAAGGCCATGCTGCGGCTCGGACTTGCACCGCGACTCGGTCACATGGTGTTGCGCGGACGCGAGCGCGGACTGGGCAAGCTGGCGGCCGACCTTGCGGCGCTGCTTTCAGAGCGTGACCTGCTTCCGCGCGGACACGGTGCCGACATTCACGATCGTCTCGCCGCCTTGCGGGGCGAACAGACATTTCCGGGGCTGGATCGCGGACGTCTGCGCCTCGTGCGCGACAGCGCGCGTCGACTGGAGGCGCGCAGCGCCACTGCGGGCCGGCCGGAAACCAATGACGATGCGGGCCGCCTGCTGGCGCTCGCCTATCCCGACCACATCGGGCAGCGGCGTCCGGGCAGTGAAGCGCGCTTCCGGCTCAGCAATGGTCGCGGCGCCGTGTTGCCACCGGAAGACCGGCTGGCGCGCGAGGCCTGGATCGTGGCCGCCGAAATGGACGGCACGGCGCGCGAGGCCCGCATCTTTCTGGCGGCGCCCGTTTCATTGATGGTACTTGAGGAAGAACTTGGCGCCGTCGTGACGGACAGTGAAGCCGTCAGCTGGGATGCACAGGCGCAGGCGGTGCTGGCAAGACGGCAACGTCGCCTGGGTGCGCTCGTGCTCGAGGATCGTCCCCTCGCCGATGCCGACCCGGCGCGTGTGAAGACGGTGCTGTGCGATGCGATCCGTCAGAAGGGCATCGAGATCCTGCCGTGGACGCCGGAGCTGCGGCAATGGCAGGCGCGCGTCCAGCTCATGCACGCACTGGAGCCGGAGCAATGGCCCGATGCCAGTGATGCTGCGCTGCTCGAGTCGCTGGACGAGTGGGCCGGTCCCTTTCTCGATGGCATGACACGCTTCTCCCATCTCGAAAAATTTCCCCTGCGCGACGCGCTGACCTCGCTGCTCGACTGGCCCCGCCAACAGCGGCTGGACCAGGAGCTGCCGCCGCGCCTGACCGTGCCGAGCGGGTCCGCCATCGCCATCGACTACACCACCGATCATCATCCGGTGCTGTCGGTAAAGCTGCAGGAAATGTTCGGACTCACGGCGACGCCGCGCCTGGCCGGCGGGCGAGTCCCCCTGACCATCCACCTGCTGTCGCCGGCTCAGCGCCCGGTCGCCGTGACGCAAGACCTGGCCAGTTTCTGGGCGAATGCCTACGCTGAGGTACGCAAGGATTTGCGCGGCCGCTATCCCCGGCATCCCTGGCCCGAGGATCCGCTTGCCGCTCCCGCCCAGCGCGGCGTGAAGAAGCGCGGTGAATGAGGCAGACAAGGAATGCGTGACGAGTCTGCCTGATGGCGCAATAACCGGCGCCTGACGGCCCCTGGCCGTTTTTTGACCTGACTCATTTCAACGATGCAATGGAAAGGGAAGAATGCAGGGGTTGCGCGTGCGACATTCGGTGTCGGGGAGCGTGGTGCATGCCACAGGGACCCGACACACAGTGAGTCACCGGCAACGAATCAACAGGGGCAGGCCCCGACAAGGAGAGCAGTGATGACCGCCATTCAGATCAAGCCCGTGGGTTTTGAAGTGGGAGGCGATCGCGTTCGTGGCGATCTGTATCTGCCCGCGCACACGGAGCGCAAGCCGCCGGTGGTCGTGATGGCGCACGGCTTCGGAGGCGAGCGCCGCTTTCGCCTGCCGGCTTTTGCCGAATATTTTGCCTACAACGGCCTGGCGGTATTGCTGTTCGACTACCGCGGTTTTGGCGACAGCGAGGGTGAGCCGCGCGGCCTCGTCGATCCCGAGCGCCACCTCGAGGATTATGCCGCCGCAGTCGCCTTCGCCCGAACTCTGCCAGAGGTCGATGGCGAACGTCTGGCACTGTGGGGCACATCCTTCAGCGGCGGACATTCGCTGGTGACGGCGGCGCGCCTGCCAGGCATCAAGGCGGTGGTGGCACAGGTGCCGCATCTCGACGGACTGGCCAGTGCCATGGGCTATCCGCCACGGCTCCTGCCCCGCGCCACCTGGCTGGCCGCACGCGATATCGTGGCGAACCTGCGTGACAAGGCGCCGGTGCGCATGCCCATCATCGCGAGGTCCGGGCCCTGCTGCCTGGCAGGCGATGACTGCTACGACGGCTACCTCACTCTCATTCCGCCGGGTGCCGACTGGCTGAACGCCGTGCCGGCGCGCATCCTGTTCACCATCATGGCCTATCGTCCCGTGACCGAGGCGGACAAGGTGCGTGCGCCGGTGCTGCTGATCGCCTCGCGCACCGACTCGCTGATTCCGTATCGCGTGTCGGAAAAGACGGCATCGCTGCTTCACGACTGCCGCTTCGAGGTCATCGATGGCGGGCATTTTGCGCCCTATACCGGTCCGACCTTCGAGCGTGTGGTGAAAATGGAGTGCGACTTCCTCAAGGACAAGCTCTCCGCCTGAAATATCCGTTTCAGCAATCCTGCCGGATAACGCCGGCGGCCTGCCACAGGTGGCGCAAAAGAAAAAGCCCGGCATTGCCGGGCTTTTTCGTCTCGATCCTCGGGCTCAGTGGGCCATCGGATTGTGATGCGCGTGATGGTGCTTGCGGCGCTCGCCATAGGTGTGGGCATGGTGGTGCGTCAGCGGCTCCGGATGCGGTTCACTGAACAGCGACCCGACGATCATGCCGGTCACCGCGAACAGGAAGCCGACGAGCTCGGGCGGCCAGGTGCTCTTCAGGTACTGGAACACCGCCGGCAGCGAGGGCTCGGTGAAGGGCCACACCGTGCCCGCGACCAGCGCTTCCATGAAGATCCAGCTCGACAGCCCCAGCGCAATGGAGACCAGGGCGCCGGTGTTGGTGGCGCGCTTCCAGTACAGGCCGAAGGCCAGCGGAGCGAAGGTGGCCACCAGCGTCACCTTGTAGGCGTTTTCCACCATCTCGTAGATCGACGAGTTGGAGTGCATGGCGAACATGGTCACGAAGGCCGTGAACAGCAGCACGACCACCCGCATCAGGTGCAGGTATTCCTTGTCCTTGATCTTCGGGAAGAAGGGACGGATCACGTTCTCGGCAAAGGTTACCGAGGGCGCCAGCAGCGTGGCGCTGGCGCAGCTCTTGATGGCGGAGAGCAGCGCGCCGAAGAACATCACCTGGGCAATGACATTCACGTTCTGAAGGACGAGGTTCGGCAGGATCATCTGCGAATCCTTCTTCATCCACGCTTGCACCATCTCCGGATTGATGATGGTGGCGGAGTAGGCGAGGAAGATGGGAATGAAGGCGAACAGGAAGTAGGCCGCGCCGCCGAGGATGGAGGCATTGCGCGCCACTTGTTCATTCTTGGACGAGGCGACGCGCTGGAACACGTCCTGCTGTGGAATCGAACCCAGCATCAGCGTGATGCTGGCCGCAATGAAGGCGAGCAGGTCCTTGGGATTCATGGCCGGGAAGAACTGGAACTTGCCCTCGGCCGACGCCTTGGCGAGCACCACGTCGGCGCCGCCGGCATGGCTGCCCACCACGAACGCGATGTAGATCATGCCGATCACGATGATGATCATTTGCACGAAGTCGGTGACGGCCACCGACCACATCCCGCCGAGCAGGGTGTAGAGGAGGATGGAGCCGGCGCCGATCATCATGCCGGTCTCGCGCGTCATCTCACCGCCCGATACCACGTTGAACACGAGGCCCAATGCGGTGATCTGTGCGGCCACCCAGCCGAGGTAGGAAATCACCACGCACATCGACGTGACGAGCTCCACGGTGCGGCCGTAGCGCTCCTTGTAGTAGTCGCCGATGGTGAGCAGGTTCATGCGGTACAGCGGAATCGCAAAGAACAGGCCGACCAGGATCAGGCAGAGGCTGGAGCCGAAGGGATCGGCGACGATGCCGTTCAGGCCGCCACTCAAAAAGCTCGCGGGAATCCCGAGCACGGCTTCCGAGCCGAACCAGGTGGCGAACACCGTGGTGGTGACCATGGCCAGCGGCAGGCTGCGGCCCGCAATGGCGTAGTCCTTGGTGTTCTTGACGCGCAGGGCGGCCAGCAGGCCGATACCGACGGAGATGACCCAGTACAGGATGACAAACCAGACCAGGTGGGAATTGACGGGATGGCTTTCCGGCATCACGGCTTCCTCGGGCAGGGCAAGGGGGAAAAGTCCCTTTTTCGGGGGTACGGTAACGGCGCGCATCCTGCAAGATGCGGCCCCGCTTGTCCATGCTCCCCGGCGGCATTTCCGGGGCGGCCCGGCCACCCCCGACCCACGGCTGGCCGGCGCACCCCGGCAGCTTACTTTTCGACGAAGGCGCGCTCGATTACGTAGTCGCCGGGCTTGTTCGACGTGCCTTCCACGAAGCCGCGCTTTTCGAGGATCTCGACCAGGTCCTTCAGCATCGACGGGCTGCCGCAAATCATCACACGGTCATTGGCCGGGTCGAAAGACGGCAGGCCGATGTCCTCGAACAGCTTGCCGGACTCGATCAGGTCGGTCAGGCGTCCCTGGTTACGGTAGGGCTCGCGCGTCACGGTCGGGTAGTAAATCAGCTTCTGCTTCACCTGCTCACCGAAGAACTCGTTCGCCGGCAGATCCTTGGTGATGTAGTCCTCGTAGCCCAGCTCGCTCACGATGCGCACGCCATGCGTCAGGACGATCTTGTCGAAGGCCTCGTAGAACTCGGGATCGCGGATCACGCTCATGAAGGGCGCGAGGCCGGTGCCGGTGGAGAGCAGGTACAGGTTCTTGCCCGGCTTCAGGTTGTCCATGATCAGCGAACCCGTGGGCTTGCGGCTCACCATCAGCGTGTCGCCGACCTGCAGATGCTGCAGGCGCGACGTCAGGGGGCCGTCTTGCACCTTGATCGAGTAGAACTCGAGGTGCTCTTCGTAGTTGGCGCTGACGATGGAGTAGGCGCGCATCAGCGGCTTGCCGTTGACCTCCAGGCCGATCATCACGAACTGGCCGGTCTTGAAACGCAGGCCGGGGTCGCGGGTCGTGGTGAAGCTGAACAGCGTGTCATTCCAGTGATGGACACTCAGCACTTTTTCCTGGGCGTAGGCAGAGGACATGGCAACTTCTCGCTAGATCAATCAAGGCCGGTGCCAAGGCACCAACCCGTGGGAGCGGCTTCAGCCGCGAATTCCGCAAAACACACCGGCCGCATCGGCCAGAACGTACACGTGCCTCATACACCGGCACGTACGGGATGTTTCTTCGCATGCGGGGTGCTCCGGCGCATGCGGGACACCCCTGCACGCAGGAGCAGCGTCGGCCGTGAATCAACCGCGAAACCGGCCGGGAGCGCTTTGTACCAAGGCGCGCTTATCAGCACAAATGCATATTGCTGATGGTTTGACCCCTGTCAGCTGATATGCGCGGTCTGTGAGGGAAGGTCCTTTCTGTGGTCACGGCATGTTCGAATGGGGCGTTCGGGGCTGAATCCTCTATTGCGCGGCGTTGGTTTAGGGGCCTCAGCCCCTCCTGCCGTGCCGCTTCGGGGCTGGGGCCCCTCCTACGGGATTACCGGGTGAGTTGGGAGGGGAGGCGCGACGCCTTTTTCCAGGAGGTGGGTGATCATGTCGACGAGGCTTTCCACGACGGCCTCCTGGCTCACGTGGCTGTCTTCCTGGCTCATCAGGCGCATCAGCGTAAAGAGGGTGCTGTTGTAGGCGATGAACAGACGCACGGGCAGGTCGCGGATGGGGTATTCGAGCTGGTGCTGCAGGAAGTACAGGCGGCTGCGCTCCACGATGAAGGCCTGCAGGGTGTCCGCCACATGATCCACCGGCAGGCGGTGCCAGTTGCGGGCCAGCTCCAGATAGAGCCCCTCGTTGCTGCGCATGAAGGCCACGGTCAGGGCGATGGCCGCCTGCACCATCTCCCGCAACGACATGGCGGCGGACGCCTCCGCCTGGATGTCCAGCACGCGGGCGAGGTCCCCCACCAGTTTGTCGAGCAGGGCGGTGATCAGCGCGTCCTTGCCGTCGAAGTATTGGTAGAGTGAGCCCACACTTACGCCGGCGACCTCGGCAATGGCGGGAGTGGTGGTGCCATCCAGCCCGCGCTGGGAGATGACGCGGGCCGTGGCCTCGATCAGCGTATCTACCATCTGGCGGGAACGGGCCTGTTGCGGCTTCTTGCGCACGGAGGGGACCTCGTGGAATGCGAATTGAATGCGAATACATATTCGCATTATGGTCGAGGTCAGTCCAGACGACGGAGGTGGTGATGAACGCATCCGCAGCCCCGGCCGGGGAGTTGCCCCCCGAGGCCATTCCCCGCCGCGCCCGCCACTACATGAACCGCCGCATGAATGTGCCGGTGTGGATGCGCCTTGCCCTTGGTCGCGATCCTTCGCCCTCGAAAGCGGAGTGGGCGCAGATGGTGGGCGCGCTCATGGAGGGCGACCCTGCCATGGATCGCTGCGTATCGTGGATGTTCGAGTACGGCGCCCGCGAAGCGCGGACGCTGTTCTACCGCGCGCTGGAAAACGGTATCGATTCGGTGCCCGATGCGCCGGCGCCCTTGCGCGCCTTCTTCGAGGAGGTCGAGCGGGTGCCCGACTGGGTGGACTGGGACCTCATCGACGAAGGGGTCCGATTCACGCACCGCATCGGTCTCGCCGGTCCCTACATCCTGCGCGACCTTGCCCTCATGGGCGGTTACCTGCTCTCGGGATTCAACAAGGCTCTGGTGCTGACCGGCGCGCTCAACAAGGGCGCCGCGCAACGCATTGCCGAAACCGGCAAGTGGTGGATGGACTGCACCGAGGCTGACGGCCTGCGCCGCGGCGGCCCGGGCTGGCGCTCCAGCATCGAGGTGCGACTTGTGCACGCCATGGTGCGCCGCCACCTGCCGTCACGACCGGAATGGGATGTGGCGGAGTACGGCCTGCCCGTGAACCAGATCGACATGGTCGCGACGTACCTGGCCTTCGGTCCCATCATGCTGCTGGGCGTGCGCGCGCTCGGCATCCCGGTGACGCGCCGTGACTCGCGTGCGGTGATGCACTTGTGGAAATACGTGGCCTGGCTGATGGGGGTGAAGGAGCAGTGGCTGGTCGATGACGAGCGCACCGGTCTCGTCCGCCTCTATCACACCTTCGTCACGCAGAGTCCGCCGGACTGGACCTCGGCCGAACTGGGTCATGCGCTTGCGGAGGAGCCGCTGTCGCGACGCATTCCCTGGCTGCAGGAATATCCCCTGCTGCACGGGTGGCGCCTGCGGCTGCAATACCAGATGCATCTCAGCACCAGCAGTCTGTTTCTCAACAAGAAGCAGCGGCGTCAGCTCGGCCTGCCGGAAAACATCTATCCCTGGTTCCCGCTGATGACGGCGGGGCCGCGCTTCGTCTGGTACACGAGCCAGAGCCTGTTTCCGTCGTCGCGCCTTCGCCTGGAAAAGCTCGGTCGCCTGTTGCAGAAGCGGTCCATGAAGGAGTTGTACGGTGAGAAGGATTTTGCCCGGCACGACCACGGCATGAAACCGGCCGAATCGCCGCCCGTTGCGTCGTCGTCACCCTCGACACCCCCGGCGGGCGGATGCCCGGTCGCGCATTGATGTCTGCGTTGCATGTCGCGATCCCGGCAGAGACATTGTCGCCTGCCAGTCATGCAAGACAACGCTTTCCCGGCCTGCCGTAATCTGGCGCACTGATTGAAGAACGAAGAACGAAGAACGAAGAACGAAGAACGAAGAACGAAGAACGAAGAACGAAGAACGAAGAACGAAGGAGCCGGAAATAGCGCCCGGACCCTGAAACGAGAGTCCCTCCCGCGGT
>DASSUO010000090.1:0-22140 GCA_035706925.1 Moraxellaceae bacterium | reverse complement strand
TACCTCACGACGGAGTTCTTTCCCCGTGCGAGTCAGCCCGTCGATGTGCTGGGAACGTCCATCGGCGCGTGGCGTTTGCTGAACTACACACAGGCAGACCCGGTAGCTGCCATGGAGCGCTTCCGTCATTTCTATTTCAGTCAGCACTATGCGGCAAAACCCTCGCGAGAGGATGTGACGGCGGAGGCAGGTCGCCTTCTCTCCGGCATGCTGGGAGAGAGCGGGGCGCGCGAAATTGCCGAAAATCCGCGCTTTCGGTTGCACGTGATCGCCGCTCGCGGCAAAGGCGGTGCGGCCAGCGAAGACCGCGCCCGTTTGCTCGGCGCCATGGGTATGTTGGCGCTCGGCAACATCGTGACCCCCGACGCACCCTTCTGGTGGTTCGAGCGCGTAATGTTCCGCCATCGTAAGGGCGATTTCCCCTGGCACGACAGCCTGCCGCTGGCGGCAACTGCCGAATTCACGGCAGAGAATGTGTTTCCCGCATTGCTGGCCACCGGCTCCATTCCGTTGGTCCTGAACGGTATCCGGGACATTCCGGGGGCTCCGGAAGGGGTGTACCGCGATGGCGGTCTCACCGACTACCACCTCGCAGTGCCGCTTGCACCGCGTGACGGTATCGTGCTGTACCCGCATTTCTCCCCGCGCGTCGTTCCGGGGTGGTTCGACAAGGCCCTGCGTTGGCGAGTGCCGGATGCGACCCATTTTGATGACGTGCTGCTGGTGGCGCCGTCGCGTGACTTCATCGCCACGCTGCCCTACGGTCGCATTCCCGATCGCAATGATTTTGTCCGGCTGACGCCCGACGAGCGTGTCCGCTATTGGCGCGAGGTGCTGGAGGCGACGCGGCGGATGGTTGACGAGTTTCATGATCTGGTCAGCACGGACCGCTGGCGTGCTGCTTTGCGGCCGCTGTCGTTCGGGAGCGGGGGTACAGTCGCACACTGATCCTGGCCGGCCTTCCATCCGGTGACTCTGGCGGGCCGGGCGGCATTGCACTCATGCGGCACCCGTGCGGTGCCCCGTCGGGCCCGGGCCTACGTCGATTGCGCCGCGACACATTTCGTCGCTGTTCATCCGTACAGTATTCCTGTCAGATTTGCCAGGAGCCACTGTCATGCCGACTTCAATCCGTCCGCTCGTCCAGGTCAGTCCCGTACTGTTGTCGCATTCCTTTCCGCTCCCGGAGCGGCTCGGCCCCTGGCGCCGGGCTCGTGATGCGGCGGAGCTGGCGACCTGGGGCATATCGACCGCCCCTTTTCTGCAGGCCTTGGCCGATGCCGCCGAGGCGCCAGGCGCACTGTATTTCCACCCGGCGTGTCGACATTTTCATGCCTGGGTGCCTGAAAGCATCGAAGCGTCGGAGGCCGTCCAGTTCCGTCGCGTCGGTGCGCCGGGGGCGCCGGCCCTGCGGCTTCCGTTCTCCCTGCTTGACCTGCAGCGCATGCAGGAATTGCGCGACTCGCTGCGCGACGTGACGGAAGACGAGCTGGACGACGATCGGGATGCGTTCACGGTCTGGGCACAGGCAGCGGCTCCCGCAGTTTCCCGGCAAGGTCCCCGTCCGGTGCGGCAGCGATGACGTGCAAGGTCGTGCGGAGTGCCTTTCCTGACCACTCACGCTCGATTCGCTCGCTGGCTGCGCGATAATGCCGCCCCGTTTCCCGGGCCGAAGGGCCCGTTCACCGAGGCCTGTCCCGTGACTGACTTTGTCGAGCTTCACCTCAATCCCGAAACCCTTGCGGAGTTGGGCCTCCCCGACATCGGCTATCCCGTGCCGAAAGACGACTTCGATTTCGAGACGGGCAAGCTGCATCTGGCCACGCTCCTGTACGGGCTGCAGTGGAAAAGTGCGCGGCCCGGTGTCGACTGGCTCGCCCTGGAGCCCGCCATGGAGCAGCTGGCATTGCTGATGACGCCGGACGACGAGGAAGCGGTAGTCACGGCGGGCGGTGATGAATGGGAGGTCGCCATCGGGGGAGTGGATCTTTCAGGCGAGGACCGGGACCGCCGGGTGGTCACGCTTCAGCGCGGCATGCACCTGATCGCCGCAATTCGTCCATTGCCGTCGGGACAGCTGCGCATTGCGGCTTATCGTCCACTGGACTTTCGAAGTGCCGGGCACCTGATCAACCTGACGCAGCTGCGGCACCCGGAATATGGGGTACAGATGCGCAAGAACAACTGGGAGTTCGCCATGGACCTGGCGGCAGAGGAGGCAAATGCGCTGGCTGCATCACGCGGCGAGGTCTACCTTTCCTTCTGGGCAAAGGGACTGGGTGTTTCGGCGGAAGGTGTGACGGTGCCGGCATGGCGTGAACAGGGGAGTTTCCCGTCACGGCGCCCAGCCTCCGTTGCGGCGGAGCTGGGCGCCTGGTACACGCTGTCCGCGTCGCAATGAATCTTTGCTGCAGCGGCCTGCCGTCGAGTCGACATCCGCGGTAGCCTCTCGTCCCGCAACATCTTCCGGAGTTTTACCATGACCTTGCAGTCCGTCCTTGATCTCGACCCTGAGCTGGAAGCCAGACTGGATGAGCCGCTCACCGAAGACGAGCTGATGGAGCTCGACAACGCATTGATCGAACTGGGTGACCGCTTCGACCAGGGTCGCGAAGAGCCGGCTGACTGTGTTGGCGACATAGCGGAACTCGACGGCTTCTTGCTGGCGGTCGCCAGCAGTCCGCGCATGCTGGGACCTGAGGAGTGGGTGCCGGCTGTCTGGGGCGGCGAGCGTCCGCCCTTCGCCTCCCCGGACGAGGAGGCTCGTGTTCTCGGGCTGTTGCTGCGTCACTACAACAGTACCGAACAGGTCCTGCTGGATGATCCCGATACCTTCGATCCGCTGTTTGCCTATGAGGAAGACGAGCAGGGCGACGAGGTCGAGAGCGTAGATGAATGGTGCGCAGGTTTCCTGCGCGGCCTGGAGCTGGCATGGGATGCCTGGGAACCGGTAGTCGAACAGCAGCCTGACCTGTTCCGGATCATTCAGCTGTTCGGCACGGAAGAGGGTTGGGAGGAGCAGGCCTCCTATCAGGAAGCGGAAATCGAGGCGCTGCAAGACGGCTTGCCGGAACTTGCCCGAACACTTTTCACCCTCGGCATGGAGGCGCGCGCGGCGACGCCGACCATTCGCCGCAATGAACCCAAGGTAGGCCGTAATGACCCCTGCCCCTGTGGTTCGGGAAAGAAATTCAAACAATGCTGTGGTGCCTGAAGCTGAAACCTGATTTGCCGATCTGGCATCTGGCATCTGGCATCTGGCATCTGGCATCTGGCATCTGGCATCTGATTCCCGAGAATCAGGAATCAGGAATCAGAGACCCGTGATCAAACGTCCGGTTCGTGACGTCTGGTCCCCGGGGGGTCATCAAGCAAAAGGCCGGCATATGCCGGCCTTTTGCCTGTTTGTGATGAGTCCTGACTGTGAATCGTGAATGGCATTGAAATCGTCATGTGCAGGCGTCAGGACGATGCAGTGAATCAACGACCCGTCGGTCCTGAGGCCGCCAATGGGTGGCCTCAGGATCACAGGCCGCGACTCAGCTTTTGGGCGCCGACTTGATGACGTCACGTCCCACGGATTGCCCCGCGAGCACCATCGCGGCAATTGCATCCAGGGCCGTTGCGCCTTTGTCGCCACCGACGACGACGTTGGGCACTACCTGCAGGCCAGCTTCGGCAATTGCCCGGGTAATCTGCGTGGCGATTTCCTGTGCCAGACGGATTTCCGGTCCACCGAAGGCATCCACCTGGGCTTTGGCCGCATTGGCGGTTGCCGCGCCTTCCACTTCAATGCGTTGCGCGTTCGCACCGCCGAGCGCCTTGATCTTGTCCGCTTCAGCATTGGCCACACTGCGGATGCGCGCTGCCTCGGCCTCACCCTGACGAGTCTGCTTCTTGACCTCGGCCTGGCCGTTGTTTTCGGAGATGTCGATGGCGATACGCGATTCAGTCAGCGATTTCTGCTGGGCCGCCACGGCTTCGGCTTCGCGCAGGGCGCGTTCACGCTTGGCGGCCTCTTCCTGACGGTCATAGGTCTCCAGCTTTTCACGCGCAATCTGACGGTCGCGAAGCTGCGCAAGAATCGTTTCGATCTGCTTGTCGTTTTCGGGAGAGCGCGGCGTACCGATCAGGACCTCCTGCAGCTCCAGGTTGTACTCGGCAAACTTCATGCGCATGTCGGCCAGTGCCCGCTGCTGGATATCCGCACGGTCCTGCAGCAGCTCGATCAGCGTTTTGGTCTGTGCCGTGTTTTTGAAGTAGGCGGACACCATCGGATCCAGGGTTTGCTCCACCAACTGCTGAATGTTGCCGAAGCGCTGGATCACGCGAGCCGCCTTCTTGTAGTCGATATGAACCACGACCGAGAGAGGAAGCGTCGGCTCGAAGGCATCCTTGGTGATCAGCGAGATCTCCTTGAGATTCTGGTCGAACTTGGAGCCCGAGGAGTTGGATTCCCACTTCAGGATGAAGTTGGTGGTCGGCACCTCGATGACTTTCCCCGCAAATGTGTTGAATGGATACTTGCCCGGTAACAGGGGCATCTCCCATACGCCGCGTTCCCCTTCGTTGACGAGTTCACCGTGCTGGTATTCGTCGCCGGAGCGGTCAGCCCCGCGCTTTCCGGTGTAGGAAATCACGACGCCCGCGCAGCCCATCGAAATGATGGTCTTGGGATTCATTTCCACCGTGGCAAACAGGCGGTTCAGATAATAGGTACCGTCCACCAGCACTTGCTGCTGGCGACCGCGATAGCCGCCACACCCCAGGAAATATTCCGGATTCTGGAAGTTGTTGTGCTTGGAGTGATGGTTTTCCTGGCCGACAACGGGCGCGATCAGTTCGCCCACCGGCAGGCTCGGGCCGTCATGGACGGTTACCACGCCGAGCTCGTCGCGCGCGCTGTCGATCACCACTGGCGTAAAGCCGTTGCGGCTGACGATGGCTTGCTGCATGGACATGATGGCGCTTTCGTCTGCACTGGACAGGTCCAGCGTATAGACGCGGGCGCGGGTGATTACCACGAACTGCGCGGTATTGATGGCGTAGACACCTTCACGAAGGATCTTGCGTTGCGGACCCTTTTGACCATTTTTCTGGAGGAAGTCGCGTACGTCCTCGAAATTGCTGGCATTGCCATTGGCGCCGAGTGTCTGGGCCGGCAGCAGGGCGTGCCCGTCGCGAGCGAAGACATAGCCGATCTCGCCCTGCGGTACCAGCACGAGGTCCTGCTTGTGGACGCGGTACATGAAGGGCACGAGAAAGTGGAAGCCCCCACGCAACAGCTCGGGGACATAGCCCGCTTCGCCATTCAGGGCAAGGAGACCGTTGGTCACCGATCCGTGGGTAGACCAGAGACGCTCGCAGACGCCGACGCGGTTGTTGGGTACGTAGACGATGGAGGCGTAGAGAAGAAAAACAACGAGGGCAACTGCAAGATAGGGCAGCGCCTGAATCAGCACTGCAGAGAGGTTGTACATTTCCATTCCTTGTGGCGCCGCAGGCAACGCGGCTTGAGTGCCCGGTACCCCCTTTTGGATACCGTGGAATCAGACTATGCCCTTCTTGCGAAAACAGCATCCGTAGTTGCCGCAGTGCGTGAAAAATATTGTCCGGCGGCGGCGGGCGTATTGGCATCCGTTATGCTTTCAGGACGCATCGTCCATTTGCCCACGCTTCTGCGGACACACCGTCCCGGCAGTTCGGGAACGCCTCATCAGGTCCCGCCCCCCTTGGCCCGGAGTGATATTCGCGGTTCCATAAGGAAAGGACCGTCCAGGGGGCGGACTGCCATCACCACCAGGGAAAGCCGCCATCTTGCCTCAATTGCCTGCATCGACCCCCGCTCGTGTTGCTCTTGCCGCCGCTGTAGTCCTTGCGGCTTTTCTGGTCTACCTGGCGGGGCGGGGGCCCGAATTGCCCGGGTACCGGGTGACGGAGGGGGCGCTGGTGCAGCGCATAGTGGCGAGCGGTCAGGTCAGTTCCCGATCGCTCGCCCGCGTCGGCAGTGAAATTACGGGTGTCGTGAAGGTTCGCCACGTGCGCGAAGGTGATGTCGTGCGACCGGGGGACCTCCTCATCGAGCTGAGGGACGAAGAGCAGGTGGCACGAGTGAGGGAGGCGGAAGCCGCCCTGGCCCAGCTGGAAACGGCACGGCGCCCCCAGGCCGCCGCCGCGCTTCAGCAGGCCGACAGCGCACTGGCGCTGGCCAGCAGTGAGCGCGCGCGTCGCGACGAGCTGTTTTCGCGCCAGCTATTGTCGGCAGAGCAGCGCGATCAGGCCCGCAATGCGGAAACCGCTGCACGGACGGGGCGTGATCAGGCCCGCGTGACGCTCGAGGCGCTCCGGTCTGGCGGCGCCGACGAGCGCGTCCTGCGCGAACGGTTGACGCAGGCGCGTGCGGCGTTGGCCCGGACGAAGATTCTGGCGTCACTGTCCGGCGTCGTGCAGGCCCGCAATGTCGAGCCCGGCGACCTGGTGCAGCCGGGACGCACCCTGCTTGAAATCGCACGTGCCGATAGCCGCGAGATCGTTGTGGCGCTGGATGAAAAATCGTTGGGTCCCGTGCGGGCGGGATTAGCCGCAGAGGTGGAGGCGGATGCCTACCCCGGCAAGGCCGTGCCGGCCCGCGTCAGCTGGATTGCGCCTGCCGTCGACCCGGGCCGCGGAACAGCCGACGTCCATCTCGATCTTTTGGCGCCGGCGGACTTCCTTCGTCAGGGAATGACGGTGTCGGTGAATATCGATGCCGCGCGCGTCGACAAGGCGCTGGTCGTTCCGAATGATGCCCTGCACGATGTCCAGGGCGATCGCGCCGTGGTATTCACGCTCGTCGACGGTCGCGTCCAGCGCAAAATCGTCCGGCTCGGCTTGCGCAGCATGACGCAGTCCCAGGTGATGTCGGGGCTCGTGGCGGGATCGGTCGTGCTTGCCACCGATGCCGAGCCGGGATCAAGGGCGCGGGTTCGCCTGCAATCCCTGCCTGTGGCCGAGACGCAGGCGCACGGACTCGACCCTTCCACACTGCCAGTACCTGGAGTGAACTGATTCCATGCGCATCGCCGACTCGCTTTGGGTGGAGTGGAAAATCGCACTGCGCTTTCTGGCAGACAACCGCCTGCAAACCCTGATGATCACGCTCGGAATTGCCGTGGGGTCTGCCGTCATCGTGTTCATTACGGCCCTGATCACCGGACTGCAGTCCAACATCATTCACCGCACGCTGGGCACGCAGTCCCACATTCGTCTCCTCGCGCCGGATGATGCCAATGTCCTGCGGCCTGCGCCGCCGGGCGTGCGGCTCTTCGTACTGGAAACGCCTCGCGCCCAGCGGCTGAGGTCCATCCAGAACTGGCAGGACGTCCTCGCCACGCTGGATGCGGCGCCGGATGTCCGTGCGGCTTCTCCTCTGATCAGCGGACCGGCACTCGCGGTACGGGGGGCAGCACGGTACTCGGTGGCACTCATGGGTGTGGATCCGGAACGCTACGAGCGTATTGTTCCCATGCGGCCCAACATGATTGCGGGCCGGTTCAACGTGGGTAGCGGGCATGTCGTGATCGGATTCAAGCTGGCCCAGGACCTGGGTCTCGGGGTGGGCGACAAGCTGCGCCTGGATGCCGGCGAAGGCCGTACCACCGTGGTGGACGTCGTTGGCATCTTCTCTCTGGGGGTGCGAGAGCTCGACAATCGTTACGTTTATACCGATCTCAAACAGACACAAACCCTGCTCGACCTGCCCGGCGGCATCACGGTCCTCGACGTGACCGTTCGCCAGATCTTCGAGGCGGAATCCATTGCACAACGCTTGTCCCGCCTCACAGGCCTCAAGGCGGAGAGCTGGATGGCCACCAACGGACAACTTCTCAATGCGTTGCGCTCGCAAAGCATGACGACCCAGATGATCCGGTTGTTTGTGGGCATTTCCGTGGCATTTGGCATCGCCAGCGTACTCGCGGTCAGCGTGGTGCAGCGGACGCGCGAGATCGGCATCCTGCGTGCGATGGGCGCTCGTCGTGGCCAGGTGCTCCGGGTATTCCTGTTGCAAGGGGGATTGCTCGGCCTGGCTGGGGCGGCCATTGGTGCGGTCGTCGGCGGATTGCTGGTCGAATTCTTCAATGTGTTTGGTCCCCGGCTTTTCGTGATTCCGGTTGATCCCGCGCTGGCCCCTTTCGTTCTCGTGGGGGCGACCGTTGTTGGCGTTGTCGCCGCGGCCGTTCCGGCACGCCGCGCCGCGAAACTCGATCCTGCAGTGGCCATCCGTTATGTGTAACGCACCGGGTGCCGCTCCGCTGACCAGATCGTCTGAAGAGGAGGAGTCAACGTGACAGAAGTGCTCCGACTTGAGGGGCTGCGCAAATCCTATAATCCCGGAACGGCGCTCGAGCTCGAGGTGCTGCATGGCATCGACCTCACGCTGGCGCGTGGAGAACTCACTGCACTGATCGGGCCGTCCGGTTCCGGCAAGAGCACCTTGCTAAACCTGATCGGCCTGCTCGATACGCCAAGTGCGGGGGAGTTGTTTCTGGAGGGGCGGGCCACCCGGGCCATCACCGATGACGATCGTACTCGTCTCAGAAATGAAAGCATCGGCTTCGTATTCCAGTTCCACCATCTGATCAATGCGTTTACGGTTCTCGACAACGTACTGATGCCGCTCATGGTGCGACATGGGCGGCCCTCGGTCGACGACATTGCGCTGGCGCGAAGCCTGTTGCGCGAGGTGGGAGTGGAAGATCAGGCGGCCAAGCATCCTGGCCAGCTGTCGGGAGGGCAGCAGCAACGCGTGGCCATTGCCCGAGCGCTGGTCACACGTCCGGCGCTCCTCCTGGCCGACGAACCCACCGGCAATCTTGATACAAAGACAGCGGAATCGGTCTTTGACCTCTTCGGTCGGGTAAACCGGGGCTACGGTTGCGCGGTCCTGGTGGTCACCCACGACCCCCGGCTGGCCGCTCGCTGCCCACGCATCCTGTCGCTGGTTGACGGGCGTCTGGAGCCGGATGCATCGCTGCCGTCCTGACTTTCCGGCGGGCGTCCCGCCATCCGGGGCCATCATTTGCCGAATCAGGCAGGCCTCTTGCGGCTGGTCAGGCGGGCGTTCGGGGTGTATGTTGCTGCGCTTTATATCAATACGCGCGAGAGCACGGGAGACACAGATGAAACGGCAGATCATGGCCGCGGGCCTGGTGGTGGTGGCGGGGGTGGCACTGGTGGCTTGCAAGGACCAGAAGAAGCCCGAGTCGGCGGACGCCCGCGCGGCCTATACCCTCGGCTACATGACCGGCATGTCCAGCATCGGCCGTGCCCCCAACCTTGATGCCGACTCCTTCAGCGCCGGTTTCAAGGACGCCTATGCCAAGAAGCAGCCGCGCCTCAATCAGGACGAAATGAAGGCCGCCATGATGTCCTTCGAGGACCGGATGAAGCGGGAAGAAGAAATGGCACAGAAGAAGGGCGCCATTGAGTCCCAGACCGAAGGGGCAACGTATCTGGCGGCCAATGCCAAGAAGCCGGGCGTCAAGCAGACCGCAAGCGGCCTGCAGTATGAAGTGATTACCGAAGGTTCCGGCCCGCACCCGACTGCCACCAGCGTCGTGAAGGTTCACTACGAAGGCAAGCTCGTGAACGGTCAGGTATTCGACAGCTCCCGCCAGCGTGGCCAGCCGGTGGAATTCCCGCTGAACCAGGTGATTCCGGGTTGGACAGAGGGCGTGCAGCTGATGAGCAAGGGTGGCCGTTATCGCTTCACGGTGCCGGCCAACCTGGGCTATGGTGCCGAAGGTGCCGGTCCGATTCCGCCCAACAGCGTGCTCGTGTTCGATATCGAGCTGCTCGACTTCCACTGAAAAACGGACTGCCATCAGGCGGATCCGCATAAAAAAGGCCGGCAAATTGCCGGCCTTTTTTATGGCTGCCGCACTGCTTACCTGGTTGCCATCATCGCCCCGGCTTCTGCCACCGTCAGCGCCGTCATGTTGACGATGCGACGCACAGTGGAGGAGGCCGTCAGGATGTGTACCGGACGGGAGGTGCCCAGAAGGATGGGGCCAACCGTCACTCCCCCGCCAGAGGTCACCTTCAGCAGGTTGAAAGCAATGTTGGCTGCATCCAGCGTCGGCATGATCAGCAGGTTGGCCGAGCCCTTAAGCTTGGAGTTGGGGAACACGGACAGGCGGATGGCCTCGTCCAGCGCCGCGTCGCCGTGCATTTCGCCTTCCACTTCCAGCTCGGGAGCGATCTCCTGCAGGATGCGCCACACCTGACGCATCTTGGCGGCACTCTCGGTATCTTCCGAGCCGAAACTGGAGTGCGAGAGCAACGCGACCTTCGGCGTCAGGCCGAAGCGGCGCACGCCTTCGGCGGCCTGGAGCGTGATTTCGGCGAGCTGCTCGGCAGTCGGATCCGGGTTCACATACGTGTCGGCAATGAACAGCGTGCGGTTTTCGCGCATCAGCAGGTTCATGGCGGCGAACTGGTTCACGCCCGGCTTTTTCGCAATGATGCGGCTCACGTATCGCAGATGCAGGCTGTAGTTCGCAAATGTTCCGCAGATCATGCCGTCGGCATCACCGAAGTGCACCAGCAGCGAGGCGATCAGCGTGGCGCGGCGCCGCACTTCCTTCTGCGCGAGTTCGGGCGAAATGCCCTTGCGCTCCATGATCTGGTGGTAATAGTGCCAGTACTGCTTGAAGCGGGGATCGTCGTCCTGGTTCACCAGTTCGAAATCCACGCCCGGACGGATGCGCAGGCCCAGCTTTTCGATACGCTTCTCGATCACGGCCGGGCGGCCGATCAGGATGGGTTTGGCCAGGCCTTCGTCGACCACCACCTGCACGGCACGCAGCACGCGCTCGTCTTCCCCTTCCGCATAGGCGATGCGCTTGGGCTGTGCCTTTGCCTGGGCAAACACCGGCTTCATGATGAAGGCGGAGTTGTACACGAACTCGGAGAGCTTCTGGCGATAGGCCTCGAAGTCGCCAATGGGGCGGGTGGCGATGCCGGATTCCATGGCGGCACGCGCCACGGCGGGAGCGATTTCGAGAATCAGGCGCGGGTCCAGCGGCTTCGGAATCAGGTATTCGGGACCAAAGGACTGGCTGGCGGCGCTGCCGTAGCCGGTGGTGGCTTCGGACTGCTCCACATGGGCCAGCTTGGCAATTGCGTACACGCAAGCGAGCTTCATCTGCTCGTTCACGGTCGTGGCGCCCACATCGAGCGCACCACGGAAGATGTAGGGGAAGCAGAGGGCGTTGTTGACCTGGTTCGGGTAGTCCGAACGACCGGTGGCGATGATGGCGTCGGGACGCGCTGCCTTCGCCTCTTCCGGCATGATTTCCGGCGTCGGATTGGCCAGCGCGAAAATGATGGGATCCTTGGCCATGCCCTTGATCATCTCCGCCTTCAGCACGCCGGCAGTGGAGAGACCCAGGAACATGTCGGCGCCGGGGAGGGCGTCGGCCAGCGAACGCGCGGATGTTTCCTGCGCGTACTTGGCTTTGGATTCATCCATGCCCTGGCGACCGGCAAAGCAGATGCCCTTGGAATCGGCCACGAAGATGTTTTCCTTCTTCGCACCGAGCGACACGAGGATGTCCAGGCAGGCAATGGCTGCAGCGCCGGCTCCGGAGCAGACAATCTTGATGTCGGAAATATTCTTCTTCACCACCTTCAGCGCGTTGATGAGGCCCGCGCCCACGATGATGGAGGTGCCGTGCTGGTCGTCATGGAAGACCGGGATCTTCATGCGCTCGCGCAGCTTCTTCTCGATGTAGAAGCATTCGGGCGCCTTGATGTCCTCGAGATTGATGCCGCCGAAGGTGGGTTCCAGCGCCGCGATGATGTCGACCAGCTTGTCCGGATCCTTCTCGTCGACTTCGATGTCGAAAACGTCGACGCCGGCGAACTTCTTGAACAGCACGCCCTTGCCTTCCATCACGGGCTTGGAGGCCAGCGGACCGATGTCGCCGAGCCCGAGCACAGCGGTACCGTTGGAGATAACGGCAACCAGGTTGCCTCGGGCGGTGTAGCGGGCAGCGACAGACGGGTCTTTCTCGATTTCTTCGCAGGGCGCGGCGACCCCGGGGGAGTAGGCCAGCGCGAGGTCACGTTGGGTGACCATGCCCTTGGTGGGCGTGACGCTGATTTTTCCGGGTTCGGGGAATTCGTGGTAATCGAGTGCGGCTTTGCGCAGTGCCTCATCCATCGTCGTTCTCACCTGCGTTGCACCGGGCGCCCGCAAGCCGCCGGAGGGCGGCCGGGGTGGACCGGCATTGAATCAAAATAAGAGGCGAATCATACCACTGGGCGGGCAAGACGGTCGCGCCCTGCATGCCATCGCGATCATCCGTTTCGGACATAAGCTGGCAGGTCCCAAAAGCAGAAGGGACGCCTGGGCGTCCCTTCTGCTTCACGCTGTCATACATACATGGTACAGGTGCATTGATCCGTGGCGGGCCACTACCCCGAGCGTTACTTTCCCTGCTCGCGGGCCACGGCGCGATAGCCGATGTCCGTGCGGTGATATTCGCCCTCCCAGGTAATGGCCCCGGTCAGCGCATAGGCCCCGGCCTGCGCTTCGGACACGGTCTTGCCGAGGGCGGTGGCGCAAAGCACGCGTCCTCCCGAGGTCACGATCGCTCCATCCTTGAGCGTCGTCCCGGCATGGAAAACCTTGCCCGGCAGTTGTGCCGCACGATCCAGTCCGCTAATGGCGTCACCCTTGCGGATATCGCCCGGGTAGCCCCCGGCCGCCATCACCACGCCCAGCGCGGCGCGCTCGTCCCAGTCGGCAACCGTCGTGTCGAGCTGGTGATCAATGCCGGCTTCCACCAACGCGACCAGCGAGCTCTTCAGGCGCACCATGATGGGCTGCGTCTCAGGGTCTCCGAAACGGCAATTGAACTCGATGACCTTGGGCGCTCCCTCTTTCGTAATCATGAGGCCCGCATACAGGAAGCCGGAGTAGGGATGACCTTCGGTCTTCATGCCGGCCACCGTCGGTTCGATCACTTCGCGCATCACCCGGGCGTGGACCTCGGGTGTTACCACCGGGGCAGGGGAGTAGGCACCCATGCCGCCGGTATTCGGGCCGGTATCGGCATCGCCGATGCGCTTGTGGTCCTGGCTGGTGGCCATGGCAAGGGCGTGGTCGCCGTCGACCATGACGATGAAGCTGGCTTCTTCGCCATCCAGGAATTCTTCGATCACGACGCGCGAGCCTGCCGCACCGAAGGCATTGCCCGACAGCATGTCCGTCACGGCTTCTTCGGCTTCCTGCAAGGTCATTGCCACGATCACGCCCTTGCCAGCGGCCAGGCCATCGGCCTTTACCACGATGGGCGCGCCCTTCTGGCGCAGGTAGGCGAGGGCTTCGTCCGTCTGCGTGAAGACCTTGTATTCCGCCGTCGGGATCCGGTGGCGGGCGAGGAAGTCCTTGGCAAAGGCCTTCGAGCCTTCAAGCTGCGCCGCGTACTGGGTGGGTCCCCAGATGCGCAGGCCGGCGGCCTGGAAGGCATTGACGACGCCGTTCACCAGTGGCGCTTCGGGGCCGACAATGGTCAGTGCCACATGATCACGCGCAAATGCCACCAGCGCCGCATTGTCCAGGATGTCGAGGGCGACGTTTTCACACTTCGCCTCGGTCGCAGAGCCGGCATTGCCCGGCGCGACATAGACCTTTTCGACGCGCGGGTCCTGCGCGCACTTCCATGCCAGGGCGTGCTCACGACCGCCGGAGCCCAGAATCAGGATATTCATTGCCTTTCCCTCACCTTGCGGCCCGGGCGCTTGGCCCGGGTCCGATCATCTAGAACTCCGCCTGGGGCACCCTGCAACTCACCTGAAAAGGGGCTGTCGGAGCGGAGCAGCGTTACGTATCGCGAGGATGCGAAACGCCGTTTGCAGCCAGCAGTCGCCGGTGCGATTCGTCACCTGCCTCAGTGGCGGAAATGACGCATGCCGGTGAACACCATCGCCATACCGTGCTCGTCGGCTGCGGCAATCACTTCAGCGTCGCGCATGGACCCGCCAGGCTGGATCACGCAGGCGATGCCGACCCTGGCGGCATTGTCGATGCCGTCGCGGAACGGGAAGAAGGCGTCGGACGCCATCACCGCCCCCTGCACCGGCAACCCGGCGTGCTCGGCCTTGATCGCAGCGATGCGGGCGGAGTTCACGCGGCTCATCTGGCCGGCACCGATGCCGATGGTCTGGCGACCCTTCGCATAGACGATCGCGTTCGACTTGACGTACTTGGCGACCTTCCAGGCAAAGATCAGATCGTGGATCTCGGCCTCGGTGGGAGCGCGCTTCGTGACGATCTTCAGGTCGGTGTCCTTGATCATGCCGAGATCCTGGTCCTGCACCAGCAGGCCTCCCGTCACGCGCTTGAAGTCCCACTGGGCGGCGCGGGCATCGATGGCCGGCAGGGCGCCGCATTCCAGCACGCGCACGTTCTGCTTGGCGGCGGTGACTTCCAGCGCAGCCTTGCTGATGGACGGCGCAATGATCACTTCCACGAACTGGCGTTCGACGATGGCCTTTGCGGTCTCGGCATCCAGTTCACGGTTGAAGGCGATGATGCCGCCGAAGGCGGATTCAGTGTCGGTGGCATAGGCCAGGTCATAGGCCTTGCGGATACCGCCTTCCGCATCGGGCACTACGGAGACGCCGCAGGGATTGGCATGCTTGACGATCACGCAGGCCGGCTTGGCGAAGCCCTTCACGCACTCCAGCGCGGCATCGGTATCGGCGATGTTGTTGTAGGAGAGCTCCTTGCCCTGCAACTGGCGCGCGGTGGCCACCGAGGCTTCCTTCGGCGCGGCCTCGCGGTAGAACGCTGCCCGCTGATGGGGGTTCTCACCGTACCGCAGGTCCTGCGCCTTGAAAAACTGGGTATTGAAGGTGCGCGGGAAGGTGTCACGCGCGGCAAGGTCGCCCTTCTTATCGCCCACGAGACCGCCGAGGTAATTGGCGATCATGCCGTCGTAGCCGGCGGTGTGTTCGAAGGCCTTCACGGCGAGGTCAAAACGCGTCTCGTAAGAGAGACCTCCCGCCGCCCGGATTTCCGCGAGCACGGTGCCGTAGTCGGCAGCGTTCACCACGATGCCGACATGGGCGTGGTTCTTGGCCGCGGAGCGCACCATGGTCGGGCCGCCGATATCGATGTTCTCGATGGCGTCGGGCAGGGTGCAGTCCGGCTTCGCCACCGTGGCGGCGAAGGGGTAGAGGTTTACCACCACGAGGTCGATACCCGAGATCCCGTGTTCGGCCATCACGGCATCGTCCTGGCCGCGACGGCCGAGGATGCCACCATGGATTTTCGGGTGCAGGGTCTTCACGCGACCGTCCATCATCTCGGGGAAACCGGTGTGGTCAGACACTTCGGTCACGGCAATGCCGTTGTCCTTCAGCAGCTTGAAGGTGCCGCCGGTGGACAGCAGCTTGACGCCGAGGGCTGAGAGTTCACGGGCGAACTCGACGATGCCGGTCTTGTCGGAGACGGAGATGAGGGCCTGTTTGACGGTCTGGCTCATGGGACTACCTGCTTGCAATCAACGGATTCTGCGGTGGGGCGCGAGGCCCGGGATTCCGGCTCGCGCCGGCGCCATGCCCGGACCCCGGGCGGGGAGGGCCTGCCTTGGCCCCTGGGCGCCTCTCTTCGGAGGGCGCGCCACAAATAAAAAAGGGCGTGATCGCCCTTTTTTGGTGTTCTGGCGGCTGCCTTACATCAGCCCGTGGTCCTTGAGCTTCTTGCGCAGCGTACCGCGGTTGAGGCCCAGGATTTCCGAAGCGCGGGTCTGGTTGCCGCGGGTGTACTCGAGCACCACTTCCAGGAGCGGAGCCTCGATTTCGGCCAGGACCATGTCGTACACATCGGTGACCTGCTCGCCCCCCAGATTGGAGAAATAGCTGCGCATGGCCTGCTCGACGTGGTCACGCAGGGTCTGCGCGCCGGCGTTGGGGAACTGCTGCTTGAGACTTGTCATTTCCATGCTGCTGGTGCTGTCGTTGAGAAGTAACGGATCCATGTTGAGATTGTTCATGCCGCTCTTACCTCTCCATCGATAAGTTGTCCGAAACTGTCGCGGACGAAAGCCAATTGCATGGCAGGCGACTCAAGGGAATTGAAGCGACGAGACATCGCCGCGCCTTCCGGAAGCGACTCGACATACCAGCCGAAATGCTTGCGGGCAAAGCGCAACCCCTGAAGGTCACCATAAAACGCGTAAAGATCTTCCAGATGTCCCTGAATGACGGATGCTGTCTCGCCGAACGAAGGTGGCGGCAGCAGTTCCCGGGTACGGAGGAAGTGAGTTATTTCGCGAAAAATCCACGGACGGCCATGTGCGCCGCGGCCGATCATAATACCATCGCATCCTGTGCGGACAAGCACATTTTCGGCCTTTTCCGGCGAGTCGATGTCGCCATTTGCCAGGACTGGAATGCGCACCGCCTGCTTGACTTTTGCGATCGTCTCGTACTCCGCATCACCCATGTATTTGTCTGCACGAGTGCGGCCGTGCATCACGAGCAGTTGTATGCCGCAGCCCTCGGCGATGCGTGCAATCTCCGCCCCGTTACGATGCTCGCGATCCCAACCTGTTCGCGTCTTGAGCGTTACCGGAACGGATACGCCGCCCACTACGGCAGTCAGGATCTGCGCCACCAGCGCTTCGTCCTGCATCAGGGCAGACCCGGCCAGTCGGTTGCACACCTTCTTCGCGGGGCACCCCATGTTGATATCGATGATCTGCGCGCCCTGGTCGACGGCGGCCCGTGCGGCGTCGGCCATCATCTGCGGGTCGTAGCCCACGATCTGCACCGTGCGCGGCTCCGGCTCACCCGTGTAGTCGAGTCGGGTGGCGGACTTGCGGGAACGCCACAAACGAGTGTCCGACGCCACCATTTCAGACACGACATGCCCGGCGCCCCAGCGCCGGCACAACTGCCGGAAGGGACGATCGGTGACACCCGCCATCGGCGCAAGGGCCACAGGGGTATCGAGAATATAGGGGCCCAGGGTCAGTGGCTTAAGCATGACGACGCCGGTCGCGGAAAAGGCGCGCATGATACCGGGTGAGGGGGCGGGGGCAAAGCCGGCCGGACCCGGCGGCGACGATCGCGACGGACTGTCCGGAGGAGAGTGGGGGCGCGGGGCAGCGGCGATGGCTGCCCGCTGGAGGGAGTGGAACGGGCGACTCCATTCGTCGGAGTTGCCCGTCCGGACTCAGAGAATGGGGTCTATTCCGTAGCTGATGGCGTCCTTGCCCGGGTCGACAATGTCCACCGAGATGCGGATCGGGGTATCGGGCGGCATCCGGCGGAGCATCCGCGCCTCACCCCGGAGGTACTCGGCCGGACGGAGGTTGCGGCTGGCAACAATCTCGTCGGCACTGTTGGAGAAGCGCAGGCGCAGTACCGGGAAGGGCTGCGGGAAGGTGGCATGGTTCTTCACGATCGCATCCACGACGAGTGAGCCCGCCACATCAGGGTTCTTGCGGACAACCAGCTCTTCGATCTTGATCAGTGACGCATCAGGAATGTCCGGAACATAGCAGCCAAACTTCTGACAAGTCCGCTCCAGCACTGGCCGCACCGTCGGTAGCGTTGCCAGCCGGTCAAAATTGAAAAAGACGTATTGCACAGCGAAAAGGGCGACGGCCAACAGGCACATCAGGCCCCATCCGAGGAAATAGCCCCAGCGAACAGGCTCGCGACGGGGCTTCAGGATGACGGGGGCGTCGACATGGGCGAGTGGACGCTCAAGCGCAAAAGGATTCGCGGCGGGAGCGGGCGCGGCACCTGCCGGCTGGGTCAGATCCTCCTCGTCGAGAAAGCTGAGGACATCGGCATCGTCACCCAGGAAATTCTCGTTGGACCGCGTCTCCGGCCGGGCGGCTGCCTTGGGGGCAGGACTTGCGGCAGGCGCATTTGCTGCGGGGCGTGCGCCGACGGCGGCGGCGAGCTTGGGATTCTTGGGCGCGGCTTTGTTCTTGTTGTCGACGATCTCCATGCTGTACTGCTGGCTGGAAATCTTTTTTTCTTCCGTCTTGATATCCGAAAGGATGTCGTGCGCCCACGATTCGTCGGCATTGTCACTCAGCCGGTGCGTGGCCTCCTCGCCACCCAGGAACGTGCCGCCGGCTTCTTCAAGCTGGTCGGACAGTTCATCGTCGAACAGCAATGTCTTGCCAGGAGCCGATGCTTCGGGCGGTGCTGCATTGCCCTTGGCAATGAAATTGCTGATGTCGTCGTCACTGAAGCCGAACTCGTCCGCGCCAGCGGCGGCAGGCTCACCCTTCTCACCGATCAGGTCCAGCGCCCACGATTCGTCTCCCTTCTTTTTGGGCTTGGCCGCCGTCACCGCCTGCGGGGCAGGTGCGGCAGCAGGGGCGGCGGGGCGCGGCGCAGCGGCCGGTGCCGCCGGGGCAGCGCCCACCAGATGCAGATCAGCCCGGAACACCTGCAGGCAGGAACCGCACCGCACGCTGCCGCCCTTGGCGGCCAACTGGGCGTCAGTGATGCGGAAGGTGCTGCCGCAATGAGGGCATTTGGTCTGCTTGGCGTCGGTCATGTCGGGTCCTGGGTCCTGTACGGGGCGCTTCCACGCGGGCCGATCTTGTCGAACGTCTAATCTACTAGCGGCCTGACAATTTTTACAACGGATTGCGCAAAGTTGTGCGCCGGTTCGCTCAACGGTGGCGACCGGAAAGTCGGCACCAGTCTTCTTCCTTGATGGCGAGGCCGTCCATGTCGAACCATTCCCCATAGACCTGCTTCAGCTCGGCGACCTGCGGCTGAATGATGCCGGAAAGGGCGATGACCGTGCCCGGGCGGCTGTGTGAGGCCAGTGCGGGTGCCAGCATCGCCAGCGGACCGGCCAGGATATTGGCAACGACCACGTCCGCCGTGATGTCCGGCAGCTCGTCTGGCATGAAGACATGCACACGGTCATCCACCTTGTTATGGGTCGCGTTGTTGCGGGTCGCCGTCAGTGCCTGGGGATCAAGGTCGACGCAGTAGGCCTCCCTGGCGCCCAGAAGCAGGGCTGCCACCGCGAGGATGCCGGAGCCGCAACCGTAGTCCAGGATGACCTTGTCCTTCAGGTCCAGGCTGTCCAGCCATTCCAGGCACAGGGCGGTAGTGGGATGCGTACCGGTGCCAAAGGCGAGGCCCGGGTCCAGCATCAGATTGATGGCGTCAGGGCGGGGCGGCGGGGTCCAGCTGGGAACCACCCAGAGCCGCTCGCCGAAACACATGGGGTGGTAGTGGTCCATCCAGGCCCGAACCCAGTCCTTGTCTTCCAGCACTTCGATGCGGTGCGCCGGCAAGGGGTGACCCAGACGGGCCTCCAGGAATTCCACGACCGCGTCCACTTCCGAGTCCACGGTAAACACGCCCACGACACGTGTGGCGTCCCAAAGCGGCTGCGCACCGGGCGGCGGCTCCAGCAAGGGTTGGTCCGCCGAGTCCTCCATCAGGATGGCAGCAGCGCCCACCTCTTCCAGCAGGGCTTCATAAGTCGGCGCGTCGGCCTTCGTGGTTTCGATCTTGAGTTGCAGCCAGCTCATCAAATCACCGTACTAACGTAAATCACCGCGGGAGCGACCACATCCACCCCCAGGATGGCAGGAGCGGCTTCAGTCGCGACCCGACAAAAGGCGGGAACGGCCTTGGCCGCGAAAACCGCAACCCCCGAAAACGGCACCGCCAGAAAACAGCAAAAAAGCGGCCTCATCCACGATGACCCGGTCAACCCATCATTCGATCGGCCCGGATATCGCAGCTGAAGCCGCTCCTGAACGGAAGCGACTGCACGGAGGAGCGTCGCAAGGCCTTAAAGGCCGAGCTTCTTCTCCAGGTAGTGAATATCGACCCCACCCTTGGCGAAGTTGGCGTCACGAAGAATCTCGTCACGATGCAACGGGATGTTGGTCTTGATGCCGTCCACGACAATCTCGTCGAGGGCATTGCGCATCCGGGCAAAGGCCACGTCGCGTGTCGGTCCGTAGGCGATGAGCTTCCCGATCAGCGAGTCGTAATTGGGGGGCACCGTATACCCCGAATACACGTGGGAATCCATGCGGATGCCCGGACCGCCAGGAGTGTGGAAATAATTGATCTTTCCGGGACAGGGGGTGAACTTCTTCGGGTCTTCCGCGTTGATACGGCACTCGATGGCATGTCCCTGGATCCGGACGTCCTTCTGCGCCAGCGACAGGCCCTGACCAGCGGCAATGCGAAGCTGTTCCTTGATGATGTCCACGCCGGTGACCAGCTCGGTCACCGGATGCTCCACCTGCACGCGCGTGTTCATCTCGATGAAGTAGAACTGCTCGTTCTCGTAGAGGAACTCGAATGTGCCGGCGCCGCGATACTTCATCTGCTCGCAGGCCTTCACGCAGGCCTCGGCCACCTTGTTGCGGATCTTTTCGGGAATGTGGGGCGCCGGAGCCTCTTCCACGACCTTCTGGTGACGGCGCTGCAGCGAGCAGTCACGGTCGCCGAGATGAATGGCCCGGCCCTTGCCGTCGCCGAGTACCTGGATCTCCACATGACGCGGATGTTCCAGGAACTTCTCCATGTAGACGGTATCGTCGCCGAACGCGGCTTTTGCCTCGGAGCGTGTGACGAACAGCGAATTCAGCAGCGCGGACTCGGTATGCACCACACGCATGCCGCGCCCGCCACCACCGGCGGCGGCCTTGATGATGATGGGGTAGCCGATGCGGCGCGCGACGGTAACGGCGTTTTCTTCGGTGACGGCACCGCCCGATCCGGGAACGGTCGGCACGCCGGCCTTCTTCATCGCCTCAATCGCGGACACCTTGTTTCCCATCAGCCGGATGCTGTCGGGTCGCGGTCCGATAAAGGTGAAGCCGGACTTTTCGACGGCCTCGGCAAAATCGGCGTTTTCGGCGAGGAAGCCGTAGCCGGGGTGAATGCCCTGGGCATCGGTCACCTCGGCTGCCGAAATCAGGGCCGGAATGTTGAGGTAGCTGTCTTTTGACGCGGCCGGACCGATACACACCGATTCGTCGGCCAGGCGCACATGCAGCAGGTCCCGGTCGGCCTTGGAGTAAACGGCCACCGTGCGGATGCCCATTTCCTTGCAGGCGCGAAGAATGCGCAATGCGATTTCGCCACGGTTGGCGATCACCACCTTATCGAGCATGACGGGGCTCCGCTCAGACGATGGTGACGAGCGGCTGGTCGAACTCCACCGCCTGGCCGTTTTCGACCAGGATGCTTTCGATGGTGCCGCCCTGTTCAGCTTCGATCTGGTTCATCATCTTCATGGCTTCGACGATGCAGATCACGTCACCTTTCTTCACGGTCTGGCCAACTTCAGCAAACGCTGCCGCGCCCGGAGAAGCCGCCCGATAGAACGTGCCGACCATGGGTGAGCGCTGCACAAAGCCGCGGGTGACGGGTTCCACAGCCGCCGGTGCCGGGCCCTGAGTCGGTTCGACGCTGGCGGTCGCCGCGGCGACGGCGGGGGCGGCCACGGCGGTGGCCGGGGCGGCGACCACATGCGTCGTGGCGACCGGCGCCCGGTGACGCGCAATGCGTACCGACTCTTCGCCTTCGGTGATTTCCAGTTCGTCGATGCCAGACTCTTCAAGCAGTTCGATCAGTTTCTTGACCTTGCGAATATCCATGCGAGTTTCCGTAAAAACAGGGGGAAAATGGGGAGAGTGCTCAGTTGGCGGCTGACGCAAGCCGCTTCATCGCGAAGTCGAGGGCCAACTCGTAGCCCTGCGCGCCGAGGCCGCAGATGACCCCGACGGCAACGTCGGAAAAATAGGAGTGCTGCCGGAAGGCTTCCCGCGCATGCACGTTGGAGAGATGGACTTCCACGAAGGGGATGGCGACAGCCAGCAGGGCGTCACGCAGGGCCACCGAGGTGTGGGTGAATGCACCGGGATTGATCAGGATGAAGCGCGTATCGTCCAGGCGCGCGGCCTGAACCCGGTCGACCAGGGCCCCTTCGTGGTTGCTCTGAAAGGCTTCAAGTCGGAAGCCGGCGCCTTGGGCGCGCGACGTCAGCCGGGCATTGATGGCATCCAGTGTGTCGGCACCATAGATGCCGGGCTCGCGCGTCCCCAGCAAGTTCAGGTTGGGCCCGTGCAGGAC
>DASSUO010000089.1:0-14013 GCA_035706925.1 Moraxellaceae bacterium | reverse complement strand
CATCACGGGTGCCGCATGAGCCTGCGCGACCTTCCGTCGCTGGGCGTCGGCGTCAGCCTCAGCCTGGCGGCGCAGCCCGATCCAGTGATGCTGGTGTCGGCAAAGGGCGGCCCGCGATTTGTGGAATACGCAGGGCTCGCCGAGGCGGAGAGCGTGGCAGAAGAGGTCGCCCGCATTCGCGCGGCTGGCGCCCCGGTGCTCTTTCATCCCGCCTATATCAATTTCTGTGGCACTTTCCCGAATCATCCGGGCTGGCTCGCCGCCACCGCTGCGCATGTGGCCGCGGTAGGTTCGCCCTGGTTCGCTCAGGATTGTGCCTATTGCTTCTGGCAAGCCGGCCCTTCGTATTCCACGCAACTGGGCTACTTCATCCCGCCCATTCTCAACGAGGCCTCGCTGGCGTTGGCGATTGCCCGTGTGCGCGAAGTGCAGGCGGCCGTGCCGGTCCCTGTGGCCGTCGAGCCACCGCCCATGGCCTTTGTGGTCGGTGGCATGCCGCTGTTTACGTTTTTCGGCCGACTCGCGCACGAGACAGGTTGCGCCCTGCTGCTCGACATGGGCCATCTTGTGTCCTGGGAAATGGCCAGCGGACAACGTGTTCTCGACGCCATTGACGCATTGCCCTGTGAAAACGTCATCGAAGTCCATATTGCCGGCGGGCGTCTCCGGCCGGCGGGCGATGGCCCTGTCTACATGGACATGCACGAGGCCCCGGTGTTGCCCGAATCGCGCGCCATGCTGGAGGCGCTGCTGCCGCGCCTGCCCAACGTCAAGGCACTGTGCTACGAGTGCGAAGGTATGCCGGCCGACACGGTGCTTGCGGAGCTGGCGTCATTGCGCGCCACGGTGCGACGACTCTCCGCCAGTCCACAACTGGTCGCACTCGCAGAGGAGGAGGGCGTGTGAGCTTCGCCGCGCAAGAGAGCGCTCTGCTGGATCTGCTGTTCGATCGAACGCTGCGTGAATCCTTCCGTGAGTCGGGGCCTCAGGTGCTGGCCACTCGCGGACTGACGGAGGCCGAGTGCGCCGACTTCGCCACGGTGCGGGTCGAGGCACTGGAGATGGATGCGCGGGCGCGTGTGAATTTCATTCTGGCGCAGTATTGCCGCAGCTATCCGCTCAGCTTCAGTCTGATATCGTCGTTGTCGCAGGGCCTCGATTTTCTGCGCCATTTGGTCGATGCATCGCTGATCCGGCTCCCGCCGAATGAGCGCATCGCTGCCTTCGGCATCCGGTTGCGCGACCGCCTGACCGAAGCGGGTGATGCGGGCGGTGCCAACGCCCAGGCGTTGCTGGGGAGCATCGTCGAGGCCGAGTTGGGCATGGCCTGGACGGCACAGCTCGCGAGAGCAGACGCACTTGCCAATCTTGCCGCCTCCCGAACGGACAATGCCGCTGCGTCCCTGCCACCGGACTGGATGAACCGTCCGCTGGCGTTGGCACCATTGACCAGCGCCGCGGTGCTGCCAAAGCCCTATGCCGACCTCAAGGCGGCCCTGTGCCCTTGCACCGGCGCGGAACTCTGGCGGTATCTGGGAAAGACGCCGCTCCCGGAGGCCACGCGGCGGGCTGTGCTGGTGCCATCGGATGTACGTCTTCTGGTGGCGCGGGCAGTGGTGGCGAGGGCCTCCGTGTGCGAGCCCGTGGTGGAGCACGTTACGGCTGAGCTTGGGGAGGGCTTTGCCCGCCTGCTGCCGCATGTCGACGGGCAGCACAGCGTTGCCTCGCTGCTTGCGGAGCTGCGTGCCGCAGGGGCACCGGACACCCTTTTGTCGGGCGTGGTGAGTGCTTTCAAGACCCTCGGTCGGGAGGGAATGCTGCAGGTCGTCGGGTAGGGACGGACGGTCCTGTTGGCCTGCCGAAAATGCCTATCGGGCTGTCGGCGAGGCCTATAACTCATGTGGTAGAGTCCTGCACATACCCGCCCGGAGACGTCCATGGTCGCCATGCCCCAACTGGTTCTCGAGCCGCAGGCCGAGCTCGATGAAGCACTGTTCTGGCGACTGATCGAGATCAGTACGGCGCTCTCCAGCGAACGCAACACGTCCCGCCTGTTCGAACGCATCCTCGACGCCGCCCAGGACATCACCCATGCCGATGGCGGCACGCTCTATCTCATCAAGGAGCGGGAAGAAGGCAAGCCGGTTCTCGAGTTCGAAATCCTGCGCAATGATTCCCTTGGGCTGAGCCTCGGCGGCACCTCCGGTAACCGTATCGAGCTGCCGCCGCTGCCGCTTTACCGCGAGGACGGCACGCCCAACCACAGCAATATCGCCACGCATACTGCCTTGACGCGCCGCATGGAAAACATCGAGGACGCGTACTTCGCGGAGCATCTCGATTTCTCCGGCACCAAGGCCTTCGACGAGCGCTCCGGCTATCGTTCCACGTCCTTCCTGACGGTGCCGCTGTGCAACCACGCCGACGAAATCATTGGTGTGCTGCAGTTGCTGAATGCCAAGGACCCGCTCACCGACAAGGTCATTCCCTTTTCGCGCCGGCTGGAGCCCATCGTGGCGGCGCTCGCGTCCAGTGCGGCCATCGCGCTCGACAACCAGATCCTGCTGCAGGACCACAAGAACCTGCTCGACGCCTTCATCAAGGTGATTGCCCAGGCCATCGACACAAAGTCCGCACACACGTCGGCGCATTGCCAGCGGGTGCCGGCCTTGACAGAAATGATTGCGCACGCCGCCTGCGATGCCTCCGAGGGTCCGCTCAAGGATTTCCATCTGGACGAGGCCGACTGGTACGAGCTGCATGTGGCGTCGTGGATGCACGACTGCGGCAAGCTGGCCACGCCCGATTCGGTACTCGACAAGGCTACCAAGCTGCACCTGATGCAGGATGGCATCGAAACGGTGAAGACTCGATTTGCCGCGGCCATGTCCCAGCTCGAACTCCGCTTCCTGCGCCAGATGGCCGCCGAGCCGGAACGCGCCGTTGCGCTGCAAGCGATGATGGAACAGGAGCTCGCGGCGCTTCGTGACGATTGCGCCTTCCTCGAGAAGGCCAATGTCGGTGGCGAATTCATGCGGCCGGAAGACCAGGCGCGCGTACAGCAGATTGCCCAGCACCTCTGGGTGGATCATCTCGGTCAGGAGCTCCCGATGCTGACCGAGGCCGAAGTCCGCTTCCTGTGCATCGAGCGCGGCACACTCTCGGCCGAAGAGCGCAAGAAGATCAACGATCACATGACGGTCACGATCCAGATGCTGGAATCCCTGCCGTTCCCCAAAAACCTCAAGCGTGTGCCGGAATATGCGGGCGGCCATCACGAGAAGATGGATGGCACCGGATTCCCGCGCGGCCTCAAGCGCGAGCAGATGTCCTGGCCGGCGCGCATGATGGCCATCTCCGACATCTTCGAGGCGCTGACCTCCAGTGAGCGTCCCTACAAGCCGCCGATGAAGATCTCCCAGTCGCTGTCCATCCTGCAGAAGATGAAGCAGCAGAACCATATCGATCCGGATCTCTACGAGCTCTTTGTTCGGACTCGCGTGTGGGAAAAGTACGCCCGCGTGCATCTGCGACCGGAGCAGCTCGACGTCGTCGACGCCACGCCCTACCTCTGATTCATCACGAATCTGCGAAAGACTCTCGCCGGCCCGGTCAAGGGAAATGACTCCCGATGGCCTCTCGCAGCCAGCGATTGGCCGGGTCGCTGTCGCGACTCGCATGCCAGTACAAATACACATCCAGCGGCGGTAGCTCCACCGGCAACTCGATCAGCCTGTTCGCGAGGCCCACGTTCGCCACGGTTGCATATTGGGCTGGCATGGTGAGCAGGAAATCCGTGCTCTCCACCACGCGACAGGCCGCGAAATAATGCTGGCAGCGCAACACCACCTGCCGCTCGTGGCCCAGACGGGCCAGTTCCTGATCCTCGAATCCCGGCCCCCGCCGACGTGACGACACCAGGATATGGCCGGCGGCGAGATAGGCATCGAGCGAGAGCGCGCCGCGCCGGATGGCAGGGTGATGCTGGCGCGCCACGACCATGAGGCGATCACGGGAGAGGGGTTCGCGGCGAATGTCGCCGTCTGCCGCGAGAGGGAGCAGTACATCCAGGGCCACATCGAGACGGCCATCGGCGAGGTCGGCCTCCAGCTCACGACGGTCTGCGCGCACGCTGGCCAGCCGGACACGTGGCGCTTCACGGGCCATGCGGCCGAGAAGGGCGGGCAGGGTGGTTGCCTCGAACACGTCACGCAGGCCCAGCCGGAATTCCTGCCGTGCCGTTGCGGGATCAAAGCGGGCGCCTTCCTGTACGGCCTCGCCAATCAGCCCCAGGGCCTCGTGCAAGGGGGCCATCAGTCGCTGCGTACGGGGCGTGGGCACCATCCGGTTGCCCTGCCTCAGGAAGAGGGGGTCGTCCAGCGCCTCCCGCAGGCGGGCCAGGGAATGCGACAGCGCGGGCTGGGACAGATGCAGGCGCTGCGCAGCGCGGGTCAGGCTGCCTTCGGCGTGAATGGCCTCGAGCACCACGAGCAGGTTGAGGTCGAGCTTTCGTATATCCATGGAAAGAATAGTGAGCCATCCAAACTATCGATTAGACGAATCGTAGCGGAGGCGACTAGGCTTTGCCCATTCCCTTTACCGGAGACTGCCATGGATTTTGCCTATTCCCCCCGTTGCCAGGACGTCCTGGCCCGACTGCGCGCCTTTGTGAAGGCGGAAGTCGAGCCACGTGAAGCCGACTACCTGGCCGCGCTCCGCGACGCCCCCTGGCAGCAGCCGGCCGTGATGGAGGAGCTCAAGGCAAAGGCACGTGCGGCGGGACTGTGGAATCTGTTCCTGCCCGAATCCGGGTTGGGGGCAGGGCTCTCCAACCTGGAATATGCACCGCTCGCGGAAGAGATGGGGCGTAACCTCATGCTGCCGGAAGTGTTCAACTGCAACGCACCAGACACCGGCAACATGGAAGTCCTTGTGAAGTACGGCACGCCCGAGCAGCAGGCGCGTTGGCTCAAGCCCATGCTGGCGGGCGAGATCCGCTCGGCGTTCTGCATGACGGAGCCCGCCGTGGCCTCGTCGGATGCCACCAACATGCAAGCCACGGCGTTGGTCGAGGGAGACGAGATCGTCATCAACGGCCGCAAGTGGTGGAGTTCCGGCATCGGCCATCCGAACTGCAGATTCGTGATCTTCATGGGGCTCACGAACACGTCGCCCGATACCCCCAAACACCAGCGCCACTCCATGGTGCTGCTGCCGCTGGATACGCCGGGCATCAAGATCGAGCGCATGCTGCCCGTGTATGGCAAGTACGATGAGCCCTTTGGTCATGGCGAAGTGACCTTCACCAATGTCCGCGTGCCGGTGGCGAATTTCATTGCCGGTCCCGGACGTGGCTTCGAGGTCGCACAGGGTCGCCTGGGCCCGGGCCGCATTCACCACTGCATGCGGGCCATCGGGGCGTCCGAGAAGGCGCTGGAGTTGCTGTGCAAGCGGGCGGCCAGCCGCGTGGCGTTCGGCAAGCCGCTGGCGCTGCTGGGGGGCAACGGCGACATCATCGCCAATGCGCGCATGGACATCGAACAGGCGCGGCTGCTGACCCTCAAGGCCGCGTGGATGATGGACAAGGTCGGCAACAAGGCGGCCATGAGCGAGATTTCGCAGATCAAGGTGGTGGCCCCGAAGGTGGCGCTGGACGTGATCGACAAGGCGATACAGATGCACGGCGCGCTCGGCGTGTCGGATGACATTCCACTGACGGCACTGTTTTCCTACTGTCGTTCGCTGCGGCTGGCAGACGGACCCGATGAGGTGCATCGCCGGCTCATCGCGAAGATCGAGATGGGTAAGTACCTGTCGACATCGCACTGACGAAAAGGACGATACTGATGACGGTGATCGACGAAGCGCGCAGCGTGCGTCAGGGCGACGAGCTGGATGTGGCGGCGGTGAACGCCTACCTGCAGGCGCGGATTCCGGGACTCGCCGGCGAGCCCGACGTCCGCCAGTTTCCAGGCGGCGCCTCGAACCTGACCTATCTGCTCCGGTATGCCGACCGTGACTTCATCCTGCGTCGCCCGCCCGCGGGCCGAAAGGCCAAGGGCGCGCATGACATGGTGCGTGAGGCGCGCATCATGCAGGCACTGAAGCCCGTGTATCCCTATGTGCCGGAAGTATTTGCCATCTGCGAGGACGACGCGGTCATTGGCAGCGAGTTTTATGTCATGCAGCGTCTGGTGGGCGTGATTCCGCGGCAGGATTTTCCGCCTGAGCTTCATCTGACGCCGGAGCGTACCCGTCAGCTGTGCCTCAACGTCATCGACAAGCTCGTCGAACTGCATCAGGTCAATCTCCAGCTGGCGGGCCTTGCCACCCTGGGCAAGGGGGAGGGCTATGTCAGCCGGCAGATCACCGGCTGGACCGAGCGCCTGCGCGCGGCACATACACCCGACAATCGCGACTTCGCGGAAGTCATCGCGTGGCTGGAAGCAAAGAAGCCGGCGGGTGAAGTGGCCATCACGCTGATCCATAATGATTTCCGCTTCGACAATGTGGTGCTGGACCCGGATGATCTGCACGTGATTGGCGTGCTGGACTGGGAAATGGCCACATTGGGTGATCCACTCATGGACCTCGGCAATTCGCTTGCCTACTGGGTGCAGGCTGACGACGACGCCATTTTCCAGCTTATGCGACGACAGCCGACCAATGCGCCCGGCATGCTCACGCGTGACGAGGTCATTGCCTATTACGGCGAGAAGACAGGCTGGAAGGTCGACAATTTTGATTTCTATTCGGTGTACGGCCTGTTCCGGCTCGCGGGGATTGCCCAGCAAATCTGGTACCGCTATTTCCACAAGCAGACGACCAATCCGGCCTATGCCTCGTTTGGTCCGATGGTGAACTACCTGGAGCAGCGCTGCCTGGAACTTATCCGGAAGTCGCCACTGTAATGGCCAGTCTCTATCTGATCCGACATGGCCAGGCCTCCTTCGGTAGCGAGGACTATGACCAGTTGTCCGGGCTGGGGGAGCGCCAGTGCCGCCTGCTCGGCGAATGGTGGCAGGCGCGTGGCCTCAAGACCGGAACGGTGTTGTGCGGCCCCATGCGCCGGCATCGGCAGAGCTTCGAGCAGTTCAGTGCAGGACTGGGCCGCGACGTCGTCGCATTCGATGCACCGCAGTTGGCCGAGTTCGATCATGAAAACGTGATCGAGGTGCACCGGCCGGAATTCGCCGACAAGTCGGCGCTGGCCCGCTTTCTGGCGGAGCACCCGTCGCCCCGTCAGGCGTTTCACGAATTTTTCACCCATGCCGTGACCCGCTGGCACAGCGGCGGCTTCGACCATGAATACAACGAATCCTGGCCGCAGTTCCGGACTCGGGTGGTGGAGGCCTTCAAGGCGATGCGCCAGACCGGAGGAGACGTGATGGTCTTTACCTCCGGGGGAGCCATCGCGGTCATCCTCCAGGAAGTGCTGGGACTGGACAACCATCGCTGCTTCGCCCTCAACGGCATCATCGCCAATGGCAGCGTGACGCGTCTTCTGTATCGCGCCGACGAGGTGAGCCTGCACTCTTTCAATTCCACCGCTCACCTCGACATCCACGATGAGCCGGCGCTCATTACCTATCGTTGATTGCCCCAAGGAGACTCCCTCATGAAGAACCCCTTCGACCTGACTGGCAAGATCGCTCTTGTCACCGGCGGCAGTCGCGGCATTGGCGAATCCATCGCGCGCCTGTTGGCACAAAATGGAGCCCACGTGATCATCGCGAGCCGCAAGATCGACGGATGCGAGCGTGTGGCGGCCTCCATCCGCGAGGCGGGCGGCAGTGCCGAGGCCATGGCCTGCCACATCGGCGAGATGGAGCAGATCGACGCGATCTTCGATGCCATCGTCGGCCAGCATGGCCGTCTCGACATCCTCATCAACAATGCGGCCGCCAATCCCTATTTCGGCCCCATCCAGAACACCGATGTCACGGCCTTCCAGAAAACGCTGGACGTAAATATCCGCGGCTATTTCTTCATGTCATCGAAATTCGTGAACCTGATGGGAGACAAGGGCGGCGGTGCCATCGTCAACGTGGCGTCGGTCAACGGCATCATTCCCGGGCAGTGGCAGGGCATCTACTCCATCACCAAGGCTGCCGTGATTTCCATGACGCATGCCTTTGCCAAGGAGTGCGCACCGCTCGGGATTCGTGTCAATGCCTTGCTGCCGGGATTTACCGACACGAAATTTGCGTCGGCACTGACGCATAACGAGGAGGTGCTCAAGATGCTGATGCCGCACATTCCCCTTCGCCGCGTGGCGCAGCCGGACGAGATGGCCGCGGCGGTTCTCTATCTGGTATCGCCGGGTGCCAGTTACACCACCGGCACCTGCCTGAATGTCGACGGCGGCTACCTGCTGGCCTGATGTCATGAAAGTCGCCGCCGATTTTCTCATCGCTTTCGTCGCTCTCCAGCATCTGGGATTCCTTGTGCTGGAGATGTTCCTCTGGACCCGGCCGACCGGACGTCGCGTCTTTCGCCTCGAGGCCGGTTTCGCGGAGCAATCGCGCGCCCTGGCGGCCAATCAGGGGCTCTACAACGGATTCCTTGTGGCGGGTCTTGTCTGGGGACTGCTGCTGGGCGCTGCCGGCCAACCACAGAAGGCGTTTTTTCTCGGGTGCGTGGTCATCGCCGGGATTTTCGGAGGCGCGACGGTGAGCTGGCGCATCCTGCTGGTACAGGCCGTGCCGGCTGCGCTGGCACTTGCCCTCTTGCTGATCTGACGCCGGAAGTCCGGCAAGGAGTCGTCATGAAAGCCGTTCTCTGCAAGCAGCACGGCCTGCCCGAAACGCTGGTCGTCGAAGACGTGCCGTCGCCGGTGCCGGGTGCGGGCCAGGTGCTGGTTTCGGTAAAAGCCTGTGGCGTGAATTTTCCCGATACGCTGATCATCCAGAATCTGTACCAGTTCAAGCCGCCGCTGCCGTTCTCGCCGGGCGGGGAGCTTTCCGGCATCGTGAAGGCGGTCGGTGAAGGCGTTAAGCAACTGCAGGTGGGACAGCCCGTGCTGGCCTTCACGGGCTGGGGCGGATTTGCTGAAGAAGTGGTGGCGCAGGCCAAGCAGGTTGTGCCACTGCCGCCGGGCCTCGATATGGCAGTGGCCGCTGCCTTCATGATGACCTATGGCACGTCCTTCCATGCCCTCAAGGATCGGGCGCAACTGCAGGCGGGCGAGACGCTCCTGGTACTGGGTGCGGCGGGGGGCGTGGGACTGGCCGCGATCGAGCTCGGCAAGAAGATGGGCGCGCGGGTCATTGCGGCGGCATCGTCTGCGGAAAAGCTCGAGGTATGCCGGCAACATGGCGCCGACATGCTGGTCAACTACGAACAGGAAGACCTGCGCGAGCGCATCAAGGCACTGACGGAAGGCAAGGGCGTGGACGTTGTCTACGACCCGGTCGGGGGCGCTCACACCGAACCGGCATTGCGCAGCATGGCGTGGAAAGGTCGCTACCTGGTCGTGGGCTTTGCCGCCGGCGATATTCCGAAAATTCCCCTGAATCTGCCCTTGCTGAAAGGTTGCGCCATCATGGGCGTGTTCTGGGGCGATTTTGCCGCGCGCGAACCGCAGGCCAATCTGGCCAACGGCATGCAGCTGTTTCAATGGTTGCTGCAGGGAGAGCTGAAGCCGCACATCTCTCAGCGCTTTCCGCTGGAGAAGGCGGGCGAGGCCCTGCGCGCCCTCATGGAGCGCAAGGTGACCGGCAAGATCGTGCTGGTACCCTGAGCAGCGCCCGACTCAACAAAAAGCCGCCTTCAGGCGGCTTTTTCATTTCTGTCATAACGATCAGGCGTGCTCGACCACTACCTTGGCGACACCCAGCAACAGGCCGATGAAGCTGCCGACGACCACCCCGTTGACGCGGATCATGTGCAGGTCGCCCCCCACCTCCGTTTCGATCTTTGCGATCATCTCGCGCGTGTCCCAGTCGTGGATGCGGCGGGATACATAGCCGATGATGGCATCGCTGTACTCGTCGGCAATGACGACGGCAAGGTCCTCGAATTCCGCATTCAGGGCGACACGTACATGAGGGTTGTCCTGCAGGTGCCGGCCGAGGCGGAGCAGGGCACCCCGCAGGTTGGCGGCAAGCCCCGAGTTGTCGCGCTGAAGGTCGGCTTTGACGGCATCACGCAGCACCATGATGGCGCTGGTCACGAAATTCACTACGGCAGGGCTGCTCGCCAACGCATCCTTCATCGCATTGAGTCGTTGCGATGCCGGCGTACTTTCGTCCTGGAGGGCATCCATGAGGTCGCGGGCGCCGTCCTCCAGGCCCTGTCGCCAGGGATGCGCGCGATCCTCCAGCAAGGCACCGACCTGCTGGACAAACGTCTCGATGATGCGTCGCTCCACATCGATGCCGATCCAGCTTGCGGTGCGGGTGATGCCGCCCACGCCCAGTTCCTGGAAAATGCGCGTTGCCACTTCCCGCGCCTGTTGCGGGTTGGCCTTCACCCATTTGTCCGCGCTGTCCAGGCCGAGCTGCAGGGCCTCGTGGTGAAAGTCGTTCTCCAGCACGGCACGCAGCACCTGGCTGATCAACTGGTGCATGGGTGTGCTCTTGACCCATTCCACGGCGTTTTCTTGCAGAAAGGCCTGGATATCGCGGCTTTCGAAAATCTGCAGAAGGCGCGGACCGACGCGCTGCACCACATCGCTGAGACGACGCACGTTTGCATCCTGCGCAAGCCAGTCCGCCATGGCCAGGCTGATGTCGGTCTGACGTAGGGATTGCCGTAGCACGTGCGGCGCCATGAAGTTTTCCTGGACGAAACGGCCCATTGACGCCGCGATGCGCGCCTTGTTGCGCGGAATGATTTCCGTGTGCTCGCGCAGCAAGCGTGGCAGAGGCAGTCGGCCAAAGGGATTCCGGAACAGCACCGTGACGGCGTACCAGTCGGCCAGGCCGCCGACCACACCGGCCTCCGCACCCAGTGCGGCGACACCGATGAGGGTGGTATGACCCGGCAGCAGGCGCTCGAGCGCGAGACAGACGATCCAGATCAGTCCGGCGGAGACAAGCGCGATAGTGGCCAGCATGCGGCTGCGGGCCAGGGCAGGGGGCGGGGCAGACGACATCGGGAGGATCCCTAAGCAGAGCGGGCAGCGTTAGTTAATCATCTTTCCCGCAGGAAGAGGATGACAGGCTTCCGGATTGTAAAGGACGGAGGAGATGGTGCGATGCGGCGTGAGACACAATCGACAGTGCACACCGGAAAAGGTGAATCGGTTCATTCATGCGGCACGAACCTGTGCAATCGGCATGCACACCATGGGGGAAATTTCAGGCATCGCCTTGCGGCGCGGGGATATCCGGAAATCGTCATTTGTCGAAGACGCCGTGCCGACCGGTTCCCTCCGTGAATCGCCGTGCCCCGGCACCGGTCTCGCCGGACTGCAACGTCTGCGTACCGAGCGTGAATTCGTTGCGCAAGGCTGCGCTCTCATCCAGCGACCATTGCCCGTAGGTGCTCTCGCGATCATTCCGCAGGCAGGCCTGCGGGAACGCGGCGATCTGCAGCGCGAGTTCACGTGCGGCGTCGAGCAGCTCACCTTTGCGCACGACGCGATTGGCCAGCCCCATCTGCAGGGCTTCGTCAGCGGCCACCGGGCGGCCAGTCAGGATGAGATCCAGCGCGCGGCTCATGCCGATGGCGCGCGGCAGGCGCACTGTGCCGCCATCGATCAGGGGAACGCCAAAACGGCGACAAAATACGCCAAAAATGGCGGTCTCGTCCGCAATACGCAGGTCGCACCAGAGGGCCAGCTCCAGTCCTCCCGCCACGCAGTAGCCGGATATCGCGGCAATGACCGGCTTGGTCAATTGCAGGCGAGTCGGCCCCATCGGGCCGTCCCCCTCGGGTGACAGCCGGTTGACGCGAGTCGGGTCGCCCGCGACGGCCTTGAGGTCGGCCCCTGCGCAAAAGTGCTCCCCTTCACCCGTGAGGAGGGCCACGGCCAGGTCAGGGTCGGCGTCGAATGCCCGGAAGGCATCGGCCAATGCCGCCGCAGTAGGGCCGTCCACGGCATTGCGCACCTGCGGCCGGTTGAGGCGAACGATGAGCAGGGGCGGCTGTCGCTCGAGAGTCACGGGGGCAGTCATGGCAACTCCTGTCAGCAGGGCTAAAGTTACACAATATTGCATCAGCGGCACATTCGTGAAATATTACCAAAAACGCCAACTATGGTTGATATAGGTAATGAAAGAGGGCATCAACCCGCGCCAGCTCATCCTGAAATTGTTACTGGCGGCCGACCTTGGCGAACTGACTGCCCGGGACGCGGTCGCGGGGTGCGCGCTGTTCGGCATTCGTGAGAATAGCGTGCGGGTGGCACTCGCGCGTCTCGCGGCCAATGGCCTGGTCGAGGCCGCCGGCCGTGGCAGTTACCGGTTGGGGCCGAACGGCACCGGGCTCGCCGCCGACGTCGCCCTCTGGCCGACCGCCGAACTGCGCGTTCGCGAGTGGGCAGGGGGGTGGGTCGCCGTGCATGTGGGGCATCTGGGGCGCAGCGACCGTTCTGCCCTGCGTGTACGCGATCGCGCGCTTGCGATGGTGGGCATGCGTGAACTCGATCGCGGACTCTACCTGCGTCCGGACAATCTCTTTGGCGGTGTCAGCGGCGTGCGTGACCGACTGCACGCGCTGGGTCTGGAGGGGGGCGCCGCCGTGTTCCTGGCGAGCGAGCTGGATGCGGCACGAGAACATCGCGCACGTGCCATGTGGAACGGCCCGGCCTTGACCCGGAGCTATCAACACACACGCCTGCGTCTGGACGACTGGCTCACACGATCCCGCGAGCTTGAGCCTGATGTGGCGGCGCGAGAGTCCTTCCTGCTCGGTAACGAGGCCATCCGCCAGGTGGTGTTCGATCCGCTCCTGCCCTCGCCGTTGATCGAGCGCCACGAGCGCCAGGCCTTTGTGGACGCTGTGATCCGCTTCGACCGTGCCGGTCGCGACATCTGGCGCCAGCTGTTTTCGCCGTCGCCGGGGGCTGCTGCCTCCCGTGTCACCAAAACTGCCCATTGAACGTCGAGGTCCACATGACTGCCGCCATTCCCGAATCCGCCACGCCGGTCGAGATGCCCGCCGAAACCCGACGCAAGGTGACCGACCTGTTTACGCGTGACGAGATCCGCCTGCTCACGGCGCGTTCCGACTTCATGGGCTTCTGGGCGATCGCTTCGACCTGGGCCTTGATTGCAGCCGCGTTCGCCCTGCTGGCCTGGGCCGGTACCCAGCCGCCAGTGATGGCCGTGCCGGCCTGGATTGTGGGCCTCTGTGTCATTGCCGGTCGGCAGCTCTGTCTCGCGATCCTCATGCACGACGCCTCGCACGGTACGCTGTTCCGCACCCGGTGGCTGAATGATGTCGTCGCCGACTGGACCTGCGCCCGTCCCATCTGGAACGACTTGCAGAAGTACAAGGCGCATCACTTCATCCATCACACAAAGACGGGCACGGCAGAGGATGCCGACATTTCCCTGGTGGCGGGCTTTCCCTGCAGTCGCGCATCGCTTGCACGAAAGTTGCTGCGTGACGTGACGGGGCTGACCGGCCTCAAGTTCTTCGCCGGACGCTTCCTGATGGACGCCGGCTACCTGAAGTGGACCGTGGCCAATGACGTGGTGTGGCTGCCGCGCGAGGGTGTCACGCTGGCGCAGCGTGTCCGCATGTTCCTGCGCAACGTCACTCCCACGCTCATCATGAATTCCGTACTTTTCGTGACCCTCTGGGCCGCCGGACATCCGTGGCTGTATGCCGTCTGGGTGCTGGCCTATGCCACGCCGTTCTCGCTGTTTGTGCGCATCCGCTCACTGGCCGAGCATGCCTGCACGGAACGGACGACCGACATGTTCCGCAACACCCGCAGTACCCGTGCCGGCTGGCTCGCACGGTCAACTGTGGCGCCGCTGCACGTGAACTATCATGTGGAGCACCACGTCATGGCGTCCGTGCCGTATTTCCGCTTGCCGCAGATGCACCGCATGTTGC
>DASSUO010000088.1:0-2523 GCA_035706925.1 Moraxellaceae bacterium | reverse complement strand
CGTCAGCGTCAGCGTCAGCGTCAGCGGGGCGCATGATGCGCGATCACGCCTTGCGCAAGGGCTTCAGTGCCGTCCCCACGGCAATCACCTGATCAACCACCGTCGCCACCGCCTTTTCCTGATAAGGCAGCGGCTTCAGCACACTGAAATTCTCGAAATCATTGCGCAGCGACAGCATGACCTGGTCGCGCACCACTGTCAGCTGCAGTTCCGCCATCACGAGGCGCAATTGCTCGATCGCACGCGCGCCACCGATGCCGCCATACGCCACCAGCCCCGCTGCCTTTCCATTCCACTCACGGTACAGGAAGTCCAGTGCATTCTTGAGCGCGGCGGGAATCCCGTGGTTGTACTCGGCCGTGACAAAAAGAAAGGCATCGAAGCGTGCAATCGCGGCCGACCACGCCTTGGTGTGATCCCTGGTGTAATGCCCGGTCGAAGGTGGCTCGGGTTCATCGAGCAGCGGCAGATTGAATGCCTGGATATCGACGAGCTCAAAGCGGGCATCCTGGCGCTTCTGCGCCTCGGACAGGACCCAGCGGGCGACGGCCTCACCCTTGCGGCCAGGACGTGTGCTGCCGATGACGACGGCGATGTTGAGCATGAGGCAGGTTCTCCAATGACAGGGCCGCACCACGGTGGTTGGCCGGTTCCGGACAGGACGACCGCAGCGCGAACGTCGACTTCCCTATATAGTGACTGCCGACCAGGATGTCAGCCGCCTCCGCCTCACTGGCCTTGTCGGGCGATGAAGTCAGCGCAGGCCGTTCAGCCGTGCCATGACCCGCCCGCCGCGCGCCCACGGACATTGCCGATGGACAAGACTGTCTTCACCGAACACCTGCTGCTGTGGACCCACATCGCGACGCAAGTGGCGCTGATCGCGCGCGTGTTGTTGCGTCCCTACCGCGACCCGTCGTCGCGCGTTGCCTGGGTGGTGGTGATCACCCTGGCACCGGTGGTGGGCATGGTGGCGTATCTGCTTTTCGGTGAAGTCCGGCTCGCCAATCACCAGGTGCGTCGTCTGCGCGATGCGCTGGCGCGACTACCCCGACCGGCCGGCCCGGACGCACCGCTTCCGGTCGAACCCTATTCGCCCCTTTTCGATGTGGGTCGCTCCATCAACGGCTTTGCGCCGGTCGGGGGCAATCGTGCCCGCCTGATTACCGACAGTGACGAGACCATCGCGTCGCTCGTCACCGACATCGATGCCGCATGCGAACACGTGCATGTCTATTTCTACATCTGGCTGGACGACCGCAGCGGCCGCACCGTCGCCGATGCGCTGTCACGCGCAGCCGCGCGAGGCGTCACCTGTCGCGTGATGGCCGATGCGCTCGGTGCCCGCGAATTCATTGCCTCGCCTCACTGGCGCACCATGCAGGCGGCCGGTGTCCGCGTCGCCGGCGCACTGCCCCGCGGGTGGCCCCTGATCGAACTGTTCAACGGGCGACTCGATGTTCGCAACCATCGCAAACTCGTCATCATCGACAATGCGCTGACCTATGTGGGCAGCCAGAACTGTGCCGACGCCGCCTTCCACATCAAGCCGCGCTTTGCCCCCTGGGTGGATGCCATGTTGCGCATCGAAGGCCCGGTCGCGCGGCAAAACCAGTACTTGTTCATTGGCGACTGGCAGGCGCAGACGGGTGAGGCCGGCGATCTGCACACGCTGCTGGAGGGCCCCGGGCCCGCGGGCGCAATGAAGGGCTTTGCTGCCCAGGTGATCGGCACCGGCCCCCATGTGCGCTTCTCCGCCATGCCGGAAATGTTTACCTCGCTGATGTTCACGGCCCGGCGCGAGCTCGTCATCACCACCCCCTACTACGTACCCAACGGAGCACTGCATGGCGCGCTGTGCGCGGCCGCCAACCGCGGCGTGGCCACAACGCTCATTCTGCCCGCCCGCAACGACTCGCGCATCGTCAGCGCCGCCAGTCGCAGCTATTACCGCAGCCTGCTGGCCGCCGGCGTGTCGCTGTACGAGTACGAGGGAGGACTGCTGCACACGAAGTCGCTGACGCTCGACGGGCAGATAACCCTCATGGGTTCTGCCAATCTCGACCGCCGCTCCTTCGATCTCAATTACGAGAACGGCATCCTGCTCTGTGATCCCGCCACCACCGCCGCCGTGCGTGCGGCGCAGGACCACTACATCGCCCGCTCGCGTCGCGTGACGCCCGAGGCTGTACGCGCCTGGCCGCTGTGGCGGCGCCTGTGGAACAACGCCATCGCGATGTTCGGTCCCGTGCTCTAGGAGTGCCGCAACAAAGCGCCGTTTGCTAGAGTGACGCGCAGCGCCCTCCACCACAGCTCCTTGCCGGCTTTTCATGACTGTTCACGACGCCTTCCACCTGCTGTACCGCCTGATCGGTCCGGGCCTTTACCTGCTGCTCGCCGTGATCGCCGTCGAATTCGTCAATCTCGTCACGCTGCGCCACCTCAACGGACTCGGCATTGTCCCGCGCGAGGCGAGCGGACTGCCAGGCATCGTTCTGTCGCCGCTGCTCCATGTGGATTTCG
>DASSUO010000087.1:0-17199 GCA_035706925.1 Moraxellaceae bacterium | reverse complement strand
CGTGGGTGCGCGACAGCATGGGCAGGTCGGCATAGCGGCGGGCCAGGGCCTTGATGGCGTCGAGCAGTTGCCGCATGGAGGCGAGCAGTACATCCCGCCCTTCTTTGAGCATCAGTCCGTGGGAGGTGTTGTTGATGTCCTCCGACGTGCAGGCGAAATGGATGAACTCGGAGACATTGGCCAGTTCGGGGAGGGCCGCTACGCGATCTTTGAGAAAGTACTCGACCGCCTTCACATCATGATTGGTGGTGCGTTCGGTATCCTTGATCCACTGGGCGTCCGCCTCGGAAAATCCGGAAACGATCCGGTCGAGAAAGGCGGTCGCCTCGGCAGAAAAGGGGGGAACTTCGACAATGCCGGGATGGGCGGCGAGACGCTGCAGCCAGCGGACCTCCACTTCCACACGGGCACGGATGAGACCGTACTCGCTGAAGATCGGGCGGAGGGCATCGACCTTGCCGGCATAGCGGCCGTCGACGGGAGAAAGGGCGGTCAAGGTGGTCAGCGCCATGGCAAATCCGGTCCAGAATGGTATCGATAAAACGAAGGGGCGAAGTTTACACAGAATCAGGTGGGAACTGCAGGACCTTGAGCGCAGGAGGTCGCTTGATAAAGTGCTTTAAATAGGGATTTCAAGTATTTGTATTAAAAGGTCTTTATGCGATATGAAAGGATGTGATGTGGCACGGCTCCAGGGCGGGCGGTGTCGCACCTTGCAAGTCCTTCTGACCCTGACGCTCCTGCTGTGGGCGGCCACAGGAGTGGCGGCGACGGTGTGGTTGAAGCCCGGCGACACGCTGCTCGAACCCTATCGCGCGCTCCGTCACTTTTGCCTTCCCGCCGCGCAGTCTCCCGCGCCTTCAGTACTCATGAGCGGACCGGATGCGTGGCCCTGGCTGCCGGGCGATGACAGTCCGCCAACGCCGGGATTCACCTCGGATACCTGCTGGTTCCAGGTCAGTCTCGCGGCCGCCACCGGTGCCGCCCGAAGCTGGATGCTGGTCGTCGGCGATCCGCTGCTGGACAGCGTCGAGGTATTTGCCCGAGACCCGGCAACCGGCGTCGTTACCCGCGGGATCGCCGGACTGGCCCTTCCGGTCTCGGTCCGCCCCTACCGCTACCACAACTTCGTGTTTCCACTCGATGTGCCAACGGGTGCGACACGCGATGTCTATTTGCGGGTTCGCGCCGACCATATCCAGCTGCCACTGCAGGTCATTGAGGCGAGGCATTTCGAGTATCGCGCCCGCAACGAGGTATTGCTGCAGGGGTTTTTCTACGGCGGCATGATCGTGATGATTCTCTACAACCTGCTGTTGTGGATCTTCATCCGTGACACTGTCTATCTGCTCTATGTCCTCTTTGCCTCCGTGACGACGGTGGTGCAGCTCGCGCTTCACGGACTGGCCCAGCTCTATCTGTGGCCTGATGCGACGACCTTCAGTCATTACTCGGTCAGCGTGCTGATGCCGGTGGCGCTGGTGTTCACCAGTCTGTTCGTCATGGAGTTCCTCGAGCTCCGGCGCCGTGCCGCCGCGTGGGCGTGGGTGCTGCGCGGTCTCATGGCCACGGGCGTGCTCCTGCTGGTGCTGATGCCACTGGCAGGCACCGGGACGACCGATCCGCTCAGTGTGGCCGGTCTGCTTGTGATGTGGATCAGCGGGCTGGCAGTGGGTCTGTCGCGATCGGCGGCCGGCGACCCCGAGGCGCGCATCTTCACCGTCGCGTGGGGCTGCTTCCTGACGGGCGGAATCCTGCTGGCCCTGAACAAGTTCGGCGTATTGCCCCGCAATGTGGTGACAGAAAACCTGTTTCAGTTGGGCAGCTTCCTGGAGGTTGTCCTGCTGTCGATGGCACTGGCGCGGCGCATCAACCGCTTGCGATCCGCGCAGGTTGAGGCGGAGCAGGAGCGTGGGCAGGCGCAAATGGAAGCGCTGCAGGCAGAAGCGCGCAGCCAGGCCAAGGGCGAATTCCTCGCCCGCATGAGCCATGAAATCCGGACGCCCATGAACGCGGTACTGGGGTTGGCACAGCTCATGCGCGGTACGTCGTTGTCACCACTGCAGCGCAACTACATCGAAACGCTGTTCAATTCGGGCGAGGCCCTGCTGGCCGTTCTCAATGACATCCTGGATTTTTCCAAGATCGATGCCGGCAAGCTCAGTCTCGAGAAGGCAACCTTTAACCTGCACGCCTTGCTCGCTGACTGCATGACCGTATTTGCGCTTGCGGCACGGGAAAAAGATCTGCAGCTGGTGTGCGAGCAGGCATCTGACCTGCCGGAATGGGTCTGCGGCGATGTCATCCGGTTACGTCAGATCCTGCTCAACCTGCTGTCCAATGCCATCAAGTTCACCCCCAGTGGCACCGTCGTCTTGCGGGCAAGCGTGGTGTCACCGGAGGCAGACACGACAGCACGGCTGCGATTCGAAGTGGCCGACACGGGAATCGGCATGAATGCCGAACAGCAAAGCCACATGTTCCAGTCGTTTCAGCAAGCGGACTCGTCCATTACCCGGCAATTTGGCGGCACTGGTCTTGGCCTTGCCATTTCGCGGCAGCTCGTCACGCTGATGGGGGGAGAAATCGGTGTGGACAGCGCCGTGGGCAGGGGATCGACGTTCTGGTTCGAGATCGTTCTGCCGGCTGCCGCACCTGCGCCGGCGATGGGTCTGGCCCCTGTTGGCAGCTACCGGCTGGAAGGATTGCGCGTTCTCGTGGTCGAAGACAATGCCGTCAATCGAACGGTCATTACCGGAATGCTCAACCGGTTGGGCATTCGCCCGCGGGTGGCCGTCAACGGACTGGAAGCACTGCAGGTACTGTCGGTTTTGCCGGTCGAGATCGATGTGGTGCTGATGGATTGCGAAATGCCGGTGCTTGATGGCTACGAAGCCACGCGGCGATTGCGGATCCTTGAGCGCGAGCAACAGCGGCGCCATCTGCCGGTCATTGCGTTGACCGCGCATGCCTTGCCGGAAGACAGGGCGCGGTGTCTGCGCGAGGGCATGGACGATTATCTGACCAAGCCCGTGATTCTTGATGTGCTGGCGGCTCGTCTGGCCGCGTGGCGACCCGATACGGCTCGTACGGCCTAGGGTGTTTCCCGGATGATGGAGCGGATCTCGGCCAGGATGCGTCCGCGCAAAAACATCAGCTGCCAGCGACGGCCACCCAGGCGATGCCACAACCACGCTGCCCGCACGCCAGCCAGCAGCGCTGCCCGAACCTGGTCTTGTACAGGGCCGCTCGCCAGGTGACGTTTGTCGCCTTTGACCTTGATGCGAAAGTCCAGCGTTCCAAGCGTATCCATATAGGTACCGGCCAGCTTTCGCACCAGCATGGGGTCACGCACTTCCGGAAAGTGTGCGCGCTGCGCGTTGGCCGATTCCAGCCGGTAGCGAAGGTCGTTCTGCAGTGACGACGAGTGCGCCAGCTTGCGCTCCAGATGCATCAGCGCGAGGGCATAACGCACGATGTCGCCCTGTCGGGGGTGCGGATCGCGAAGGGGCTGAAAAAACGTTTTCTCGAGAGCGGCAAGGCCGACGCGCAAATGCCGTGCGCCGTCGCCGAAGACAGCGACAGGATCGTCAGTATCAAGCACGAGAATGCTGCCGAGCGAGGCGTCGAGGGCAACCGGATCACAATGGCCACGCCAGGCAAGGCTGTCGGCGAGGCTCGCGGCCTGGAAAATGCCGGCGAGGGCGAGGGTCTTCTGGCGCTGGGGCATCACGGCGTCAGGTTCCCGTGGATTCGATGACGCCGCCACCGAGGCAGATGTCGCCGTCGTAGAACACCACGGACTGTCCAGGTGTGACGGCACGCTGCATCGTGTCGAATTCCACGCGGTAGCCATCGCCTTCGCGCGTCACGCGACAGGCCTGGTCCGGCTGCCGGTAGCGCGTCTTGGCATGGCCGACGAAGGGCAGGGCGGGTTCTCCCGTGACCCAGTCCACTGCACGCGTATGAAGATGTCGGCTCATCATGAGCGGATGCTCGTGGCCCTGGCCAATGACGAGGACATTGCGGGCCAGATCCTTGTGCACCACATACCAGGGAGCTTCGGCGGCATCCCTCTGGCCGCCGATGCCGATGCCTTCACGCTGGCCGAGCGTGTAGTACATGAGACCCTGATGGGTGCCAATGACCTTGCCCGAATCGGTTTCGATGGTGCCGGGCTGGGCCGGCAGGTACTGCTGCAGGAAATCGCGGAAGCGACGCTCGCCGATAAAGCAGATGCCGGTGGAATCCTTCTTGGCGGAATTCACAAAGCCCTGGGCTGTTGCGATTCGGCGCACTTCGGGCTTTTTGAGCCCGCCAACCGGAAAGAGCGTGCGGGCAATCTGCCGGCCATTCACCGCATGCAGGAAATAGCTCTGGTCCTTGTTGTGGTCCAGTCCCTTCAGCAGCGTTGCGCACTCGGGATCATCGCCGCGACGTGTGTAGTGTCCGGTGGCAATGAAGTCGGCGCCCAATACCACGGCATAGTCGAGGAAGGCCTTGAACTTGATTTCCTTGTTACAGAGGATGTCGGGATTGGGGGTGCGCCCGGCCCGGTACTCGGCCAGGAAATGCTCGAACACGCGGTCCCAGTATTCCGCCGCAAAATTCGCGGTGTGCAGGCGGATGCCGAGACGGTCGCATACGGCCCGCGCGTCAGCCAGATCCGCCCTGGCGGTGCAGTACTCCGTCCCGTCGTCTTCCTCCCAGTTCTTCATGAACAGGCCTTCGACACGGTAGCCCTGCTGTTGCAGCAGCCAGGCCGAGACGGACGAGTCCACACCGCCGGACATGCCGACGATGACGCGGGTTTCAGACACGGGCTTGGTACTCATCATGGTCCGTTTCAGGCGTGATGCTCGTGGATCAGGTTGAGCGGAAAGGAAATGCCCGCAATGGCATCGTCCACACATTTCAATACCAGCGGACTGCGCAGACGGTTGCAGTGCGCGAGTTCGTCCCGGGTCATCCACGCGGCGCGCAGGATGCCGTCATCGAGGGGGCGCTCGGGATGATGCGTCAGCGCATTGGCACGGAAGCATGCCCGGTAGTAGGTCAGGTCGCGATTGAACGGCGGCGTATACACGTACAGTCCGAGAAAGCCGGTCAGTTGCACGTCCCAACCGGTTTCTTCAAGGGCCTCGCGCACGGCGGCCTGCTCCAGCGTCTCACCCTTTTCGACATGGCCGGCCGGCTGGTTGTAGACTATCTGTCCCCGTTCGGCATTTTCTTCGACGACGAGAAAGCGGCCGTCGCGCTCGATCACGACCGCGACGGTGACATGCGGTTCCCAGCCCATCTGGCGGCCCCTGCTGTAAAAAAGGCCGCCATCCTAGCGCAGCAGACGCCCCATGAGTACCGATTCCCCGCAGCCGACCGCGTTGACCCACCTCGATGAACAGGGCGCTGCCCGCATGGTGGATGTTGGTGCCAAGGCGATTACCGGGAGGACAGCTGTGGCCGAGGCCCGGGTCCGCATGCGCCCGGACACGCTGGCCCTGATCCAGGCCGGGGGCATGCCCAAGGGTGATGTATTCGCCGTGGCCCGTATCGCCGGCATCCAGGCCGCCAAGAAGACCGCCGACCTCATTCCCCTTTGTCATCCCCTCATGCTCTCGGCCGTAAAGGTGGAGCTCGTGGCCGAGCTCCCTGACGCCGTGCGGATTACCGCGACCTGTCGCCTGTCCGGGCAGACGGGTGTCGAGATGGAGGCCCTCACAGCGGCCAGTGTCGCGGCGCTCACGCTTTATGACATGTGCAAGGCGGTCGACAAGGGGATGGTCATTGAGCAGGTGCGCTTGCTCGAAAAGACCGGGGGAAAATCAGGAGACTTCCACGCGCCATGATCACCATCCTCTATTTTGCCCGGTTCCGCGAGCGGCTGGGTCAGGACCGGGAGGCCCTTGCCCTGCCGGCCCCTGCGACCGTTCAGGCGTTGCTGGATGTGCTGGTCGCCCGCGGTGGCCCATGGGCCGAGCAGCTCGGTGGCGGCCGCGGGGTGCTCGTGGCGGTAAACCAGCAAATGGCGTCCCGGGAGGCAGCGCTTGACGACGGCGACGAGGTCGCGATCTTCCCGCCGGTGACCGGAGGCTGACATGGCGGCGCGAATCCTCGTACAGCATGAGCCGTTCGATCTCGCTGCAGAGGTGGCGGCGCTGGAGGGCGAGGGCGTGGGCGCGGTTGTGACGTTCAACGGCCTCGTTCGTAACCGGTCGGCCCTGGGCGACGTCAGCGCCATCGAGCTGGAACATTATCCCGCGATGACTGTGGCGGCCCTTGAAGGGATCGCCGCTGAAGCGCAGGCACGCTGGCCGCTACTCGGCCTTACCGTGATCCACCGCATCGGTCATCTGCGGGCTGGCGATCCCATCGTTCTTGTGGCAGTGGCCTCCGCCCACCGTGAGGCGGCATTCCAGGCGGCGTCGTTCCTGATGGACTACCTCAAGACCCGCGCGCCTTTCTGGAAGAAGGAGTGGGTGAACGGGGTGGCCCACTGGGTCGAGGCGAAGGCGAGCGATGCGGTCGCCGCGGAGCGCTGGGCGCATCCGGATTCTCCCGGCTGATACGCCGGTCCGTCTCCTGTGGCCGGACGGGGCGGTCGTCGTTCCTGACCCGAACAGGATGGTTCCCTTTCTTGCCGGCGTCCCGGCTGTGTGAGGGCGGGCGCTCCGTTGGTGGCGCCGCTCTGCGCGGGCCGGGCAGGTCGTCCAGCGATACTTCGATTTCCCTCCATTCCCCCGGCGCCAGTCCGGCAACGCTCCAGGGGCCGATTTCCACTCGCACCAGGCGCAAGGTCGGGAAACCCACCGCCGCCGTCATGCGGCGCACCTGCCGGTTGCGGCCTTCGCGCACGGTCACGGCGATCCAGCTGGTTGGAATGGCGGCGCGGTAGCGGATCGGCGGGTGACGCTCCCAGAGATCGGGCGCGACCAGGCGCCGCGCTTCCGCGGGCAGGGTGGGACCATCGTTCAGCGTCACGCCGCGTGACAGGCGCGCAAGTGCGTCGTCGGTGATGTCGCCCTCCACCTGCACCCAGTACGTCTTGGGCAGCTTCCAGCGCGGATCGGCAATGCGGGCCTGCAGCACGCCGTCATCCGTCAGCAGCAGCAATCCCTCGGAGTCATGGTCGAGTCGTCCCGCCGGGTAAATGTCGGGTTGCCGCAGGTAATCCCCGAGCACTGGCCGGCCATCCTTGTCGCGGAACTGGCACAGCACGCCGAAGGGCTTGTTGAAGAGGATGAGGCGGGACATCTGGGAATTCCTTGTCGCGAATGCCTGAAAATTGGGCAGATCGCTGACTGAAAGACATTTTTTCCGATTCTAAGGGTTATTCAGGTCATTGCCTTCGGGATATACTTGCCGCCGGAAGAGCCTATCCCCATGGACCGTCCTCACCGCCATGGGAAGTCGTGCAACGACGCCGACGCAGCGCAGCTACCCGCCCGCTTCGGGTCATCGCTTCGATCACAGGCGGCTCTCATCCGGCTCCCGATGCCTCTGTGACAAGCCCTGACCCTCGCCGCCGGCATTCCCCGGACCGAAGGTTTCTGGGGATAGGTTCTATCGTCCGCCGACTTCCTTGCTATCACAATGAACTCGGCAGGCTTCCAGTCACAAACTGCACCCCCCGGGAGTACCTGCATAATGGGTTACCAGAAGATCACGGTCCCGGCTGATGGCGACAAAATCACCGTCAATGCCGACCTGTCCCTGAACGTCCCCAACTACCCCATCATTCCCTACATTCAGGGCGACGGTATCGGCGTCGACATCACGCCGGTCATGATCAAGGTGGTCAACGCTGCTGTTGCAAAAGCCTACGGCACCAAGCGCGCCATTTCGTGGATGGAGATCTACTGTGGCGAAAAGGCCACCAAGGTCTACGGCCCCGACGTGTGGATGCCCGAAGAAACCTTCGAGGCGCTGCGCGAATTTGTGGTTTCCATCAAGGGCCCCCTGACCACGCCGGTTGGCGGTGGCATCCGCTCCCTGAACGTGGCCCTTCGTCAGGAGCTCGACCTCTACGTCTGTCAGCGCCCCGTGCGCTGGTTCCATGGCGTGCCGAGCCCGGTCCAGCATCCCGAGCTTACCGACATGGTCATCTTCCGCGAGAACTCGGAAGACATTTACGCCGGTATCGAGTGGAAGGCAGACAGCCCCGAGGCCATCAAGGTCATCAAGTTCCTGCGTGAGGAAATGGGCGTCAAGAAGATCCGCTTCCCCGAAGGTTGCGGCATCGGCATCAAGCCCGTATCCAAGGAAGGCACCCAGCGCCTCGTGCGCAAGGCCATCCAGTTCGCCATCGACAATGACAAGCCCTCCGTCACCCTGGTGCACAAGGGCAACATCATGAAATTCACCGAAGGTGCCTTCAAGGAATGGGGCTACGAGCTCGCCATGGAGCGCTTTGGCGGTGTGCTGATCGACGGCGGCCCCTGGGTAAAGATCAAGAATCCCAAGACCGGCAAGGACATCGTCATCAAGGATGTCATTGCGGACGCGTTCCTGCAGCAGATCCTGATGCGCCCGGCCGAATACTCGGTGGTGGCCACCCTGAACCTGAACGGCGATTACATCTCCGACGCCCTGGCGGCAGAAGTCGGCGGCATCGGCATCGCCCCGGGCGCCAATATCGGCGGCTCCGTGGCCATGTTCGAGGCTACCCACGGCACGGCCCCCAAGTACGCGGGCCAGGACAAGGTGAATCCGGGGTCCATCATCCTGTCGGCAGAAATGATGCTGCGCCACATGGGCTGGATGGAGGCGGCGGACCTGATCATCCGTGGCATGGAAGGTGCCATTGATGCCAAGACCGTGACCTATGACTTCGAGCGCCTGATGCCTGACGCAACGCTGCTGCGCTGCTCCGAGTTCGGGGATGCGATTATCCGTCACATGGATTGACCGCAAAGCCCGAGCAACACAAAAAGCCCGCATTTGCGGGCTTTTTTGTCGACGCGGTGCGAATCAGGCGTGGCTGATGGCGGACGAGGGCAGCATGTCTTCGCCCGCCGCATGGCTGGCGCTGCTCCCTGCCGGGGCACCTGAGGTACGCAGGTTGACGGCATGGAAGCCGTTGCCATGCGCCTGAATGTCGAACTGGACGAACTGCCCGGCCTTGAGGCTCTTGTAGCCGTCCATCTGGATGTAGGAGTAGTGCACGAACAGGTCGTCGCCGCCTGTGTCGGGGCGGACAAAGCCGTAACCCTTGGCGTTGTTGAACCACTTCACGCTTCCCGTGGCCATGATGTTTCCCTCGCTTGCCGGGGCGCGTCCGGCTGCTTTGTTGTTTGAAGCGCCCGTGTATTCTTTTTGTTTGAGGCCCGTAAGTGGTCAAAATTTCTACCACGACCGGATTACTGTCAAGGGGCGGTGCAGCAGGCCTGCCACGACCGGACGTACGGCGGTATGATGGTCCTAGTGGCAGGTTTGTCCCTTGTATTCCCCACCCATCAGTCCCATACCATTGATGCAGAAGCACATGAGAAAAAGTCCGGTGAGTCGCCTAGTCTGTATGCATGAGGTCCGCGCGGCGGGTGAACCGTTGCCTGGAGCTCCCGAGGGCGACCTGGCAGTCCAGGAGACGCGGCCCGAACTGGCGCCGCCTCCGCGATACAAGGTCGTCATCATGAACGACGACTACACCCCCATGGACTTTGTGGTAGAGGTATTGGAAAGCTTCTTCAACATGGACCGAGAAAAGGCCACCCGGGTGATGCTGACGATTCACACGGAAGGCCAGGCGACCGTCGGGATTTACACCCGCGATGTCGCCGAGACCAAGGCCGCTCAGGTCGTGAACTACGCGCAACAGAACCAGCATCCGCTGCTCTGTCGTGTGGAACAGGCTTGAAACCTGCATGGTAGTAGTCTGGCCGGCCATGCAGGCCTGAGGGCGGATGGGGCAAGGTGGGGGCGATGTTCGCCCGCACCGTTACGGTCGTAACGCAAGGGGAGGCTACATGCTTAGTCGTGATCTTGAAGTAACCCTGAACCTCGCCTTCCGCGATGCGCGCGCGAAGCGCCATGAGTTCATGACCGTCGAGCACCTGCTGCTGGCATTGCTGGACAACGAATCGGCCGCCAAGGTGCTGAAATCCTGCGGGGCCGACATCGTCGGCCTGCGACGGGATCTCGGCCATTTTGTCGACGAAACCACCCCCCTGATTCCGGCGCATGAAACCGAGCGGGAAACCCAGCCGACGTTGGGCTTCCAGCGGGTCCTGCAGCGCGCCGTGTTCCATGTACAGTCTTCCGGCAAGAAAGAAGTCACCGGCGCCAATGTGCTGGTGGCGATCTTCTCCGAGCAGGAATCGCAGGCTGTCTATTTCCTCAAGAAGCAGTCTGTTGCCCGCATCGATGTGGTGAACTACATCTCGCACGGCATCTCCAAGGTGCATGACGAGAGTGCGCCGCAGGAGCCGTCGCAGGAATCCATGCAGGACGAAGAGGGCGGCTCCGAGGCGGCACCCAAGAGTGCGCTCGAGGCCTATGCGAGCAACCTCAACGAGATGGCGCGTGCTGGCAAAATCGACCCGCTGGTGGGGCGCGACGAGGAAATCGAGCGGGCTGTGCAGATCCTTTGCCGCCGCCGCAAGAACAATCCGCTGCTGGTCGGTGAGCCCGGCGTGGGCAAGACCGCCATCGCCGAAGGGCTGGCCTGGCTGATCATCGAGGGCAAGGTTCCCGATGCCATCGCCAACAGCGTCGTTTACTCGCTCGACCTGGGGGCACTGCTCGCCGGCACCAAGTACCGGGGCGATTTCGAAAAGCGCTTCAAGGCGCTGCTCACCGAGCTGAACAAGCACGATGGCGCCATCCTGTTCATTGACGAAATCCACACCATCATTGGTGCGGGCGCGGCCAGTGGCGGCGTGATGGATGCGTCCAACCTGATCAAGCCGGTGCTGGCCAATGGCTCCCTGAAGTGCATGGGCTCCACCACTTACCAGGAATACCGCGGCATCTTCGAGAAGGATCGCGCGCTGTCGCGCCGCTTCCAGAAGATCGACGTGAAAGAGCCGACGGTGGAAGAGACCTACCAGATCCTGAAGGGCCTGAAGCCGCGCTTCGAGGAGCACCATGGCGTGAAGTACGCTGACAAGGCGCTACAGGTGGCCGCGGAGCTGGCAGATCGTTACATCAACGAGCGCTTCCTTCCGGACAAGGCCATCGACGTGATCGATGAAGCCGGTGCTTACCAGCGTCTGCAGGTGCCGTCCAAGCGCAAGAAGACCATCGGTGTCACCGAGATCGAGGAGATCGTTGCCAAGATCGCGCGCATTCCGCCGAAATCGGTCAGTGCAAACGACAAGGAGTCGCTGAAGAACCTGGAGCGTGACCTGCGCATGACGGTGTTTGGCCAGGACGAGGCAATCACGGCGCTCGCTGCCGCGATCAAGCTCTCCCGTGCGGGGCTCAAGGCGCCGGAAAAGCCCATTGGCTGCTTCATGTTTGCGGGGCCCACGGGTGTGGGCAAAACAGAGGTTACGAAGCAGCTGGCCAAGACACTGGGTATCGAGCTGATCCGCTTCGACATGTCCGAGTACATGGAGCGGCACACCGTGTCCCGCCTGATCGGTGCGCCCCCGGGCTATGTGGGTTATGACCAGGGGGGGCTGCTGACGGAAGCCATCACCAAGCACCCGCACTGCGTGTTGCTGCTCGACGAAGTCGAGAAGGCGCATCCGGAGGTCTTCAACCTGCTGCTGCAGGTCATGGATCACGGGACCCTGACCGACAACAATGGCCGCAAGGCGGACTTCCGTAACGTGATCCTGGTGATGACGACCAATGCCGGCGCCGAGATTACCTCGCGCACCAGCATCGGCTTTACCCAGCAGGACCACAGCACGGACGGCATGGAGGTGATGAAGAAGATGTTCACGCCCGAGTTCCGTAACCGCCTCGACGCCATCATCCAGTTCAAGGCGCTGGATACGGTGGTCATCGCCAACGTGGTCGACAAGTTCCTGGTGGAACTGCAGGCCCAGCTGGATGACAAGCATGTGGTGCTCGACGTCGATGATGAGGCCCGTACCTGGCTGGCCGAGCATGGCTACGACAAGCTGATGGGCGCGCGTCCGATGGCGCGTCTGATCCAGGAAGAGCTCAAGAAGCCGCTGGCAGAGAAGATCCTGTTTGGCGAGCTGGCCGAGCACGGTGGCCACGTGCATGTGACGGTGGAAAACGACCACCTGTCCCTGCAGGTAGAGGAGCGGGAGGCTGAGCCTGCCTGAGTGGACGCGGAATGAAAAAGCCACCTTCGGGTGGCTTTTTTCATGGCGACTGAGGATGCCTTCAAGCCGGGCATGCGGCTAATCAGTAGGTCAGACGAATGCAGAGGGACCCCATCTTGCATCTGGTGGCGCTTGCCGGGCGCGACGTGTTCCATGGCAGGTACAGACCATCGCCACCGGGGCTTTGTGCCCGCGGGCTCTGACAAGACGCGGGTTACTGAAGCAGGTAGTTCTCGGGTAGCAGGGGCGGGGGCAGGTTGGTTTCCCCCAGGGACTCCAGAAGGTCGATCTCGATCGTTCGGACCAGTGCGTTCAGGGGCAGGTCGTTGTCGGTCAGGCCGAAGGGCTCCTCAAGCTCGTCGCCCAGTGCATCCAGCCCGAAGAAGGTATAGGCCGTGATGGCCACGACGACCGGGCTCATGAGGCCGATTGCACCGGCGAGTCCAAACGGCAGCAGGAGGCAGAACAGCCATGCCGTGCGATGCAGCAGAAGCGAATAGGCGAAGGGCGGTGGCGTGCTGCGGATGCGCTCGCAGGCGGCCTGTATGCCACCCATGGCAAGCACCCGGGCATTCAGGCCCTCATAGAGAATATCGCTCAGCTCTCCCCGGCGAAGACAGGATGCCAGGTCGTCATTCAGTCCGCGCAACAGACCCTCTGGAATATTGCGCCGGCCGCCCAGGCTGGCCCTTCGGTCCGATGGCAGCCACGGGCTCGCGGCAGCAAGTTCATCGGTATCGCGCAGACGCGCGCATAGCGCGTGCGCAAAGGCGATGACATGGCGGACCATGGCAGCCCTTGGTAAGGATGGGCCGAGCAGGGCGCCGGTTTCACGCGCAAAGCTGCGGGCCTGCACGATTAGGTCACCCCATTGCCGGCGGGCTTCCCACCATCGGTCGTAGCAGGCGTTGTTACGGAAGCCGAGAAAGACCGAGAGGGCGAGACCGAGGAAGGAAAAGGGCGCCAGTGGAATGACCACTGGATTGGGCGCCTGGGTGCGAACGAGCCAGAGGACCAGGCAGGAGAAGCCGACGATGACCAGCAACTGGCCGGCAATCCGGGGAATGATGGAGCCGCGAAGGATGAACAGCAGCTCAATGCTGCGCGGGCGTGGGCGGACGATCATGAGACACCGGGCAGGTCACTCGGGAGAGCGGGCAGGCAAGGGTATGCCAGCCGATACATGGCCGGAAAGTCGGGCGCAAAAAATGAAAAGGCCTCTCGTGAGAGAGGCCTTGTCGAGTACCCGCCGGTCAGCGGACGCGGTAGGTGATACGACCCTTGGTGAGGTCGTAGGGCGTCATTTCGACCTTGACGGCGTCGCCCGTCAGGATACGGATGTAGTGCTTGCGCATCTTGCCGGAGATGTGGGCGGTCACGATGTGGCCGTTCTCGAGCTGGACGCGGAACATGGTGTTGGGCAGCGTCTCGATGACGACGCCGTCCATTTCCAGTGAATCTTCTTTCGACATGCAGCGAGGCTCCTCGTTGGGCGCTGGCTTGAAAACCGGCGCATTCTGCCTGAAATCCCCTCTGCAGGCAAAGGAAGACGGGATGGCCTCGACAGGCCGGGTTATGGCCCCCCTAGCACCTGATTTCAACGGGGCAGTGGAGTAGGCTTGCCGCTCATCCGGTGCTCACTGGGCTTGCAGGAGATACTCATGCAATTCGAATTTGCCACTACGCCCCGCGTCATCGTCCGGCCAGGCGTGACCACCGGCCCTGCCGACTGGCTCGCCGGACTGCCGGGGCATCGTCTTTTCGTCATTACCGACCCGGGCCTCGTGAAGGCGGGCGTTGTTGCTCCGGTGGTCGCGGCACTGGAAGCGGCCGGCCGTGCGGTGACCGTCTATCACGAGGTGGAGGCGGATCCTCCCGAGGCCCGCGTCATGGCCACCGTTGCGGCTGCCCGTGCCACGGGTGCCGAGATCATTGTAGGGCTGGGTGGCGGAAGCTCCATGGATACGGCCAAGCTGGTGGCCTTGCTGGCGGCGACGCCACAACCCCTTGAGGCCATCTATGGCGTGGGGTTGGCGCGAGGACCCCGCCTGCCGCTGGTACAGGTGCCCACCACCGCCGGGACGGGATCGGAGGTGACGCCAATTGCTATCGTCACGACCCCGACGCAGGAAAAGAAGGGTGTGGTGTCTCCCATGCTCTATCCCGACCTGGCGGTACTCGATGCGGATCTGACCCTGGGGTTGCCGGCGGCGGTGACGGCGATGACGGGCATCGACGCAATGGTGCATGCCATCGAGGCCTATACCAGCAAACTCAGGAAGAATCCGCTGTCGGACAGCCTGGCCCGGGAGGCGCTTCGCCTGCTCTATGACAACTTGCCACGCGTACTCGCTGATGGACGTGATCGTGAGGCGCGCTCCGCCATGCTTGCCGGTTCCATGATGGCGGGAATGTCCTTTGCCAATTCGCCGGTGGCGGCCGTGCATGCGCTGGCTTACCCGTTGGGGGGGCACTTTCATGTGCCTCACGGGCTGTCCAATGCGCTCGTGCTGGCGCCTGTGCTGGGCTTTAACCTGCCTTCGGCCGAGGCGCACTACGCGGAGCTCGCGGCAGTGGTGAGTCCGGGGCAGCGCTTTGTCGAAACGCGGGCGGCTGCGGCGTGGTTTGTGGATGACATGGCGCGCGTGGTGTCGGAAATGCCTTTTGCGCAACGGCTGTCCGAGGTGGGGGTGAAGGAGGGCAACCTCGACCTGCTGGCGACCGATGCGATGAAGGTGGAGCGGTTGCTGGTGAATAATCCGCGCGAGATGACGTTTGCGGCGGCGCGGGATATTTATGCGAGTGTGTTGTGAGGTGGGTTCGCGGCTGAAGCGGTTCCTGCGGCCGCTCGTTTCGGGATTGAGAGGATTTGTTGATGGCTGTTGTTCGTTCGCCGCGTGAGGCGTTTGCGCACTTTCTTCCGCTGGCTACGCGCTGGATGGACAACGACGTGTACGGTCACGTCAACAATGTGCAGTACTACAGTTATTTCGATACGGCCGTGAATCACTACCTCATCACCTCGGGGTGGCTGGATATCCACAACGGGGATGTCGTCGGGCTGGTGGTGGAAACGCGTTGCTCCTATGCCGCCTCCGTCGCGTTCCCGGACGAGCTGGATGTCGGACTCCGTGTTGAGAAACTCGGTAATTCCAGTGTGCGTTACGGCATCGGCATCTTCCGTCGCGGGGAGCCGCTGGCGGCGGCGGAGGGCCATTTCATTCACGTGTATGTCGATCGACAGACCAATACGCCGGTGCGTGTGCCGGATGCCCTGCGTGCCGTATTGCAGCCCTTGCTGCGAGAAGAGGGAGCCCGCTGATGAAACTGGAATTGAAGCGTCCGGATCTGCTGCGCAGCCAGCTGCCCATTGGCGGACAGTGGATTGATGCCGATGACGGTGGCTTGTTGCCCGTGACGAATCCCGCGACCGGTGAACTCATCGTCAATGTACCGCGCGCTGGCAAGGCGGAAACCGACCGTGCCATCGCGGCCGCGGCGCAGGCGCTGCCTGCCTGGCGTGCGAAGACCGCCAAGGAACGTGCGCACGTACTGCGGCGCTGGTACCAGCTGATGATGGAGCATCAGGAAGATCTTGCCCGCATTCTGACCTGGGAGCAGGGCAAGTCGTTGACGGAAGCGCGCGGCGAGATCGCCTATGGCGCCGCCTTCATCGAGTGGTTCGGCGAGGAGGGCAAGCGGGTTTACGGTGATGTCATTCCCGGTTTTACGCCGGACCGGCGCCTGCTGGTGCTGAAGCAGCCGGTCGGCGTGGTCGCGGCGATCACGCCATGGAATTTCCCCATCGCAATGATCACGCGCAAAGTGGGACCGGCACTCGCGGCCGGCTGTACCGTCGTGGTGAAGCCGGCGTCGGAGACACCGCTGTCGGCGCTGGCAGCCGCGGTGCTTGCCGAAGAAGCCGGGGTCCCGGCTGGCGTGCTCAATGTGGTGACGGGGTCCGCCAGTGTAATCGGCCCTGTGCTGACGGGCAGCCCGGTTGTGCGCAAGCTGTCTTTCACGGGCTCGACGGAAGTGGGGCGTCGCCTGATGGCGGAGTGCGCAGGCACCATCAAGAAGTTGTCGCTCGAGCTGGGGGGCAATGCACCCTTCATCGTGTTTGACGATGCCGATCTGGATGCGGCCGTCGCCGGTGCCATCGCATCGAAGTTCCGCAATTCCGGGCAAACCTGTGTCTGCACGAACCGCATTCTCGTACAGGACAGCGTGCACGACGCCTTTGTCGCAAAGCTTGCGGCCGCCATGCGTGCGCTCAAGGTCGGTCCAGGCTGGGAAGAGGGCGTGAATCAGGGGCCGCTGATCAACGAGAAGGCCGTTATTCATGCCGAGTCGCTGGTCGCGAATGCAGTGGCGGCCGGCGCCCAGGTAGTGTGTGGTGGAAAGCGCCATGCCCTTGGTGGACTTTTCTACGAGCCGACGCTGGTGACCGGTGTCCATAACGACAGCGCCATCGCACAGAACGAATTGTTTTCGCCGATTGCGACAATCATCCGCTTCAGGCATGAGGCCGACGCCATCCGGATCGCCAACGACACCGAGTACGGTCTGGCATCCTATTTCTACAGCCGTGACATCAATCGCGTATTCCGCGTCGCCGAGGCGCTGGAGTACGGCATGGTCGGCGTAAACGAGGGACTGATCAGTACGGAACTTGCGCCCTTTGGTGGGGTGAAATCATCCGGACTGGGGCGTGAAGGATCGCGCTACGGAATCGACGACTACCTGGAGCTCAAGTATTTGTGCATTGGCGGGGTGAAGTGACCGGAAAGTCGTCTCGCCGGAAATGAAAAGGGGCGATTGATTCGCCCCGTGACGGTGGGTCTGGCGTTACCGGGCGGTGAGCCACTCGTTGTTGATGAGCAGCTCGATGGGCCGGTAGGCGATCTTGTAGCTCATTTTCTGGCAGTGCTTGATCCAGTAGCCGAGATAGAGGCTCGAG
>DASSUO010000086.1:0-6482 GCA_035706925.1 Moraxellaceae bacterium | reverse complement strand
GCTGGTTACGCCATTCCGGGATTCCTGTTTGCCATCCTGTTGATTGTCCTGTTCGCAGGCGGAAGCTACTGGAAGGTCTTTCCCATGCAGGGATTGGTGTCGGAAAACTTTGACACCCTCTCCTCCTGGGGCAAGGTGGTGGATTATGCCCACCACATGGTTTTGCCGACCCTCTGCATGAGCATTGGCGGCTTCGCCACCCTTACCATCCTGACGAAGAATTCCTTCCTCGACGAGATCAACAAACAGTATGTCGTCACGGCACGTGCCAAGGGCCTCACCGACAACCAGGTGCTCTACGGTCATGTATTCCGCAATGCCATGCTGATCATCATCGCCGGCATTCCCGCTACACTGGTCGGCGTCTTCCTGACGGGTTCCTTGTTGATCGAGGTGATCTTCAATCTCGATGGCCTGGGCCTCCTTGGCTTCCAGTCGGCACTGAGCCGTGATTACCCGGTGATTTTCGGGACCCTCTTCATCTATACCCTGGTGGGCATGCTGCTGAAGCTGGTCTCCGATCTCGTCTATGTCATGGTCGATCCCCGCATCGATTTCGAAAGCCGGGAGACGCAGGCATGAGTCCGCTGAATCAGCGACGCTGGGCAAGTTTCAAGGCCCACCGCCGGGGCTACTGGTCGCTCTGGCTGTTCCTTGCATTGTTCGGTATCAGTCTGGCCGCCAACGTTCTGTGTAACGACCGCCCTGTCCTGGTGATGTATCACGGGTCCCTCTACTTTCCGGTTTTCAGGGATTACACGGAAAAAACGTTCGGCGGCGAGTTCGAGACGGCCACCGACTATCGCGACTCCTATGTTCGCGACCTGATCGGCAAGGACGGCTGGATGCTCTGGCCGCCCGTCCGGTTCAATTACCGCACCATCAATTACAACCTGACCGTGCCAACGCCGGCGCCGCCCTCCCGGGAAAACTGGCTGGGCACCGATGATCAGGGGCGCGATGTGCTGGCGCGCCTGATTTACGGCTTTCGCGTATCGGTGTTCTTTGCATTGATACTGACGGCACTGAGTTCGGTGGTCGGCATCGCCATCGGTGCCTTGCAGGGTTTCTACGGCGGCAACATCGATCTTTACGGTCAGCGCTTCATCGAAATCTGGTCGGGACTTCCCGCGCTATACATGCTCATCATTCTGAGCAGCGTCGTCGAACCCAACTTCTGGTGGCTGCTGGGGCTCATGCTGCTGTTCAGTTGGCCGGACCTGACCGGCCTGGTTCGTGCTGAATTCCTGAGGGGCCGCAACCTCGAGTATGTGCGCGCGGCGCGCGCCCTCGGCGTGACGGATGCGCATATCATGTACCGGCACATCCTGCCGAATGCCATGGTGTCCACCCTCACCTTCCTGCCCTTCATTTTCACCGGGGCCGTCGGAACATTGACCTCCCTGGACTTCCTGGGCTTCGGTCTGCCGGTCGGCTCGGCTTCGCTGGGTGAACTGATCGCCCAGGGCAAAAACAACCTGAATGCTCCCTGGCTGGGCATTTCCGCCTTTGTCACGCTCTCGGTCATGCTCACCCTGCTCATTTTCATTGGTGAGGCCGCACGAGATGCATTCGATCCCCGCAAGACATCGCAGCCATGACTGACGTGCCCGTACTTGAAGTCCGGGATCTCCGGATCCATTTCGCGCAGGCTGCCGGCGAGACCACCCCGGTACGAAATGCATCGCTGACGATTGGTCGCGGCCAGATGCTGGCCCTGGTGGGCGAGTCGGGCTCGGGCAAGTCACTTACCGCGCTTTCGATATTGCGGCTGCTTCCGGGACATGCCCGTGTTGAGGGCAACATCCGGTTCCAGGGCGAGGACCTCGGTCGGGCGCCGGACAAGCGCCTTCGGCAAGTACGGGGCCACAAGATCGCCATGATCTTCCAGGAGCCGATGACCTCGCTGAATCCGCTGCACTCCATCGAGAAGCAAATAAGCGAAGTACTGTTTGTCCATCAGGGGCTGCGCCGGGAACAAGCCCGCGCACGGACGCTGGAGCTGCTGACGCTGGTCGGGATCCGTGATCCGGAGCAGCGGCTCGCCTCTTATCCACACGAGCTGTCAGGCGGGCAGCGGCAGCGCGTCATGATCGCCATGGCGCTTGCCAACGATCCCGAACTGCTGATTGCCGACGAACCCACGACAGCACTTGATGTAACGCTTCAGGCCCAGATCCTCGACTTGCTGAAGTCCCTGCAGCAGCGCCTGGGACTGGCCGTGCTGCTTATTTCCCATGACCTCACACTGGTTCGCCGCTATGCCGATCATGTTGTCGTCATGAAGGGTGGGGAGACGGTAGAGAGCAACTCGACGGAAGCCCTGTTTGCCGCACCACAGCACGAGTACACCTGTCAGCTGTTGTCGGCCACGCCCAGCGGCGCGCCGGTGCCGCTGCCGACAGAAGAACGGACCCTGCTCGAAGTGGATCACCTGGCGGTACGTTTTCCTCTTGGCAAAACGTTTTTCGGCAAGCCGCGCAGTTTTATTGATGCGGTCGACGATGTGTCGCTGCGCCTGAAGGCCGGTGAAAGCCTTGGCATTGTGGGTGAGTCCGGCTCGGGAAAATCCACGCTCGCCTTTGCTGTCCTGCGGCTCATTCCGGCCGCAGGCCGCGTCTGCTTTCTCGGGCGTGAGCTATTGCCCCTGCGGCAGAAAGAGCTCCGTCCCCTTCGACGCGACATGCAGATCGTGTTTCAGGACCCCTACGGTAGCCTGAGTCCCCGTCTGACGGTTGGCGAGATCATCGGGGAAGGACTTGCTGTCCAGGGCATGCCCGCTGCTGAACGGGAATCGGCAGTGATCGACGCGCTGAATTCGGTGCATCTCGACCCCGCCGTACGCCATCGCTATCCCCACGAATTTTCCGGTGGCCAGCGACAACGCATCGCGATCGCCCGCGCGCTCGTCCTGAAGCCCCAACTGGTGATCCTGGATGAACCGACTTCCGCGCTGGACCGGACGGTACAACGCCAGATCATCGATCTTTTGAGGGAGTTGCAGTCCCGCTATGGCTTTGCCTGTCTGTTCATCAGCCATGACCTGGCCGTGGTGCGGGTGTTCTGTCACCGCGTGCTGGTCATGCAGCAGGGACGTATCGTCGAGTGCCAGGATAATCAGCGCCTGTTCCACTCGCCTGAAACCGATTACACACGCCGGCTGCTGGAAGCCGCGGGACTTGTTCACTGATATAAACGGTTGCAATCGGACTGTCCGCCCCTGCGGGCAGACACTTACAATCGCCGCCACGGCCATACAAGGAGATTCACCATGGGTTTCATGACCGGCAAGCGCGTACTCATCGTCGGCGTTGCCAGCAAGCTCTCAATCGCCTACGGCATCGCCCAGGCCATGCGCCGTGAAGGCGCCGAGCTGGCTTTCACCTACCAGAATGACAAATTGCGTCCGCGCGTAGAAGAGTTCGCCGCGAACCTGGACTCGAATCTCACGTTCCCCTGCGACGTCGCCAGCGATGCCGAGATCGACGCGGTATTCACCGAACTGGGCAAGCACTGGGACGGTCTGGATTGCATCGTGCATTCGGTCGGCTATGCCCCTGGTCACGAACTGGAAGGCAACTATGTGGACATCACGACGCGTGAAGGCTTCCGCATTGCCCACGAAATCAGCTCCTTCAGCTTTGGCGCGCTCGCCAAGGCCGGCAAGAAGCTGATGGAAGGCCGCAACGGCTCCCTGCTCACCCTCACCTACCAGGGCTCCGAGCGTGTCGTTCCAAACTACAACGTGATGGGTCTGGCAAAGGCATCCCTCGAGGCAAATGTGCGTTATCTGGCATCGAGCCTGGGCCCCATCGGCATTCGTGTGAACGCGATTTCCGCCGGCCCCATTCGTACGCTGGCGGCCAGCGGCATCAAGGATTTCCGCAAGATGCTGAGCTACAACGAGGCGGCGACGCCGCTGCGCCGCAACGTCACCATCGAGGAAGTCGGCAATGCGGCGGCCTTTCTGTGCTCTGACCTGGCGTCCGGCATTTCCGGCGAAATCCTGTATGTGGATGGCGGGTTCAATACCGTCGCCATGCCTGCACTGGACCAGGTATGACCTGAGCCGCCCGGCTCCTGCAAGACACTGCGGGAGCCGCATGCGAGAATGAAAAAAGCCCGCAAATGCGGGCTTTTTTCATTCTCGCGACGAGTGTCAGCTCAGTTTTCGGCTTTTACACTCACATTGCCTTTTTCACGCAGGTAGCGGACGTAATCCTGCAGTTCCTGCTGGCTACGACTTTCGCTGAGCGCGTTGCGCACCTGTACGAGCTCCGGCGCCGGCGCCGGTTCGCCCGGCGTCACCTGGCTGACGGCTACGACCATGATCGCAGTGCCGTTATCCTGGCTGTCGGCACTGACTTTGCCTGCCGCCGGATGCGGCAGTCGATAAGCAATGCGCAGGACCTCCGGCGACAGACCTTGCGTGCGACGGGTCAGCGCCGGCACGTCCTGCCAGGTCAACTTGTCACGTGCAGCCACTTCCGCGAGGGAGGCCCCCTCGCCCAGTGCCTTCACCACTTCCTGTGCCAGTGCCGCCGCCTTCTCGTGGGCCTTCTCGAGCAGAACCTGATTGCGAGCGTCCGCACTGACTTCATCCAGCGGCTTCACCGAGGCCGGTACGTACTTCGCCACATGGATCCACACCACGCTGCCATCCGGCATGTGGAGGGACTGGGAGTTTTTGCCTTCCTTTACCAGATCATCGCTGAACGCTGCATCAATGACCTTGCGATCGGCCGCAACGCCCGATCCCCCGCTACGCGTGAAGGGCGCCGTCGTGGCGATGGCGCGATTGAACTTTTCGGACGGATCCTTGAGATCAGAGGCCTCGTAGACTGCCGTATCCATCTTGTCCACGGCATCACTGAACTGCTCATCCGCCTTGGCATCACGAACCTCCTTCTCGAGCTCGGTGCGCAGGCTCGCGAAGGACGGAACGTTCGGCCGTTCGATATGGTTCAGCTTGATGAGGTGATATCCATAGGTGGTACGGACAGGCGCTGAAATCTCGCCTTCTTTCAGGCTGAACAGGGTCTTTTCGAACTCGGGCACAAACATGCCCCGTCCGGCCAGGCCGAGGTCGCCGCCATTGCCCACCGTGCCAGGATCCTGAGAGAACTCCTTGGCCAGTTTGCCGAAGTCCTCGCCGGCACGGGCGCGCTTCTCCACAGCCTGGATCTTCTTGAGCGCCTCGGCCTCCGGCGTCTTGGCATCCACCGTGATGAGGATGTGCTGCGCCTGGCGTTGCTCGTTGCTCGCCTGGGTCTTGACCCGCTCCTCGTAACGGGCCTTCAGGTCGGCCTCATCCGGCGCTGCCGTTGCCAGGAAGTCATTACGGTTCAGTGACAGGTACTCGAGGGTCACCGTCTCAGGCAGGGTGAAGCGATCGTGATGCTCGTCGTAATACTTCTTCACTTCGTCATCAGAGGCGGTGACGTCCGCCAGGAAGCGGGCCGAAGGAATACTGGCAAAGTGCAGGTCACGCTTCTGGTTCTCGAGCGAAGACAGGCGCTGCAGCTCGGTGTTGGTCACGATTCCGCTCTGGCTCAACCCTTCCAGCAACAGGGAGTACCCCAGCCGCTGTCGGGCGTTGACGAAGAACGTGGACGGATTTTCTCCGTTCTGGCGCAAGACCTGCTCGTACTGCGAGCGATCGAACTTGCCATTCTTCTGGAATGCCGGGACTTCGGCCAGTTGCTGCATGACCGTGGCATCGGAAATCAGATAACCATTCTTCTCGGCCTGCTGGGACAGCAGCTCCCGATTGATGAGGTCATCCAAAACCGCCTTGCGGATGCGCTTGACGTCGACCAGCGACGGATCCGCATTCGGCCCCATCTGGGCGATCAGCTGCTGGCGCTGACGCTCGGTCTGCCGGTCCACTTCAAGGGCGTCGATCTTGGTGCCGTTAACCTTGGCGGCCACCACGCGCGACCCGGCGAAGTACATTTCGATGCCCGTGCCGGCCATCATCACCGCGACCAGGGCCAGCAGCAACTTGCCTAGCCAGCCCTTGACCATTGCACGAAAGGATTCCATTGCTTACCCCTAACCGCAAACTTCGCTAAAAAAAAGCGCGCCAGAGAGGCGCGCGTTTGTTCTGGTACTACCAGGACGCGGAAGCGGACCCGCCGCTATCAGTTGACGGCGTCCTTGAGGCCCTTGCCGGCCTTGAAGCCCGGCACCTTGCTGGCAGCGATGTTGATTTCCTTGCCAGTCTGCGGATTGCGGCCGGTACGGGCAGCACGTTCCTTGACAAGGAAGGTGCCGAAGCCAACCAGAGTGACCTGCTCCCCCGCCTTCAGGGCCTTGGTGATGGCGTCCACTGCGGCGTCGAGCGCGCGGCCGGCATCGGCCTTGGTGATGTCGGCGCTAGCGGCAATGGCGTCAATCAGTTCAGATTTATTCACGGTAATCCCCTTTTTATAGGATCTGTCAGCTGGAAAAAAATGATGTCGGGGGAAGGCAACAGGCGG
>DASSUO010000085.1:0-18694 GCA_035706925.1 Moraxellaceae bacterium | reverse complement strand
AACCTGCACAGCTATCCGCTCAGCCTGAGTGTGTCGGGCCCGGTGTACTTCCTGCCGGACGGACGCATGCTGGCCACGCTGGCCAACGACGGCAATGTGGACTTCACCGTGAACCTGACCTCCGCCACCCTCCCGGCGGGCAGCATCACGCTGCGCATTCCCCAAGGCACCATGTACCTGGAGGGCGTGTCGCAACCGATTAAGCCCTGACTCCGGCGAGCAGGACTCTTGCGGCAGCTTCGGCTGCCGCTTTTTTTTGCCACCCGTCCGTCCCCGCACACCCTCTGGCGGATGGCATCACTCCGCCGTAAATCCCACAATTGCGTCTTCCGGCCATCTGTACTCTTCTGGCCCTACGGATCACGACGCGATGTTCACCCCATGCCGAACGTACGTTCCCTGCTTCTGCTGCTGACCCTGCTGGCCGCCTCGTTCTCGGCCGCCACGTCGCTGGGGCAACCGGTGCTGGACGTCGGCCGCGCCCCCGTCGACAAAACCCTCGGTCGCTATCTCGTCGTGTATGCCGACCCCACAGGCACCCTCACGCTGGACGACATTCGCAAACTGCCCGACGCGGCCTTTCGGCCGGTGACGCGGGATGTGCCCAACTTCAGCTTCTCCAGCAGCCATTTCTGGTTCCGCCTGCGCGTGCGCTGGTCCGATCCGGATGAAACGGTCTACCGCCTCTGGCAGGAATACCCGCTGACCGACTACCTGACGCTCTACCGTCCGGACGGGCGCGGGGGCTACGAGGCCGTTCACACCGGCGACCAGCTACCGTTCTCGCATCGTGAGCTCGCTACGCGCGCCTTCGGCTTCCGGCTCGATCCGCATAAAGGCCAGACCGACGACTATTACGTTGAACTGCACGGCGCTGGCACCATGGTGCTGGAACTGCAGATCACCAGCCACGCCACTGCGCTGGCCGACACTGAAACGCGGCACCTCTTCTACGGCCTGTATTACGGCGCCATCCTGGCACTGCTGCTCTACAACCTCATGTTGTTCGCCTCGCTGCGCGAACGTGTCTACCTCTGGTACACGCTGTATGTCGCCGGGCTGGGCATGACGTTTTTTGACATCAACGGGCTGGCCTTTCGCTACTTCTGGCCAAACTTCACGTGGATGAACACCGGCTTCCTGATGTTCACCTTCCTGAGTCTGCTCGCCCAGGTCCAGTTCACCCGGACATTCCTGACCCTGGATCGTGAGTGGCCGGTGGTCGACCGGGTTCTCTCGGCGGCGGCCGGTCTTTGCGGGATTGCGTTTCTGGCCGTGCTGTTCACACCTGACCATTACCTGTATCCGGCCAGTCAGGATGTCGCGTCGCTCGTTGCCATCCTCTGCATCATCGCCGGCACCGGGCTGTGGCTGCGCGGCTATCGTCCGGCCCGCTTTTTTACGCTGGCATCCGGCTTTTACATTGTCGGTATCCTGGTGTACGTGCTGCAGAATTTTGGCTGGCTCGCCACCTCGGCCTTTACCGCGCATGCCGTGCAGATCGGTTCCTCATTCGAACTGGTGCTGTACTCGCTCGCGCTCGCCGACCGCATCCGGCTCATGCGCGTGGAGAAGCGGCAGATCGAACAACAGGTGCGACAGCAGCTGCTCGACTACAACCGCAGCCTGGAACACAGCGTGCAGGCGCGCACGCAGGATCTTCTCGCCAGCTTGCGTACCGTGAGCGAAAAGCACGAGGCATTGATGTCCATGCAGCAGCAACTCGTGCAGGCAGAAAAAATGTCCAGTCTTGGCACGCTGGTGTCGGGCGTGGCGCACGAGATCAACAACCCGGCCAACTTCACCCGGCTGGCCGCCGAGAACGTGAGTCGCGATGTGCAAAGTCTGCGCGAGTTCCTGATCGCATTGTCCGATGCGGAGAGCGATCCCGCCCTCATCGACGAGATCAACGCGCGCTTCGAACGAATAATCTCGCAACTCTCACTGGTTCATGATGGCGCGGACCGGCTCGCCCTCATTGTTCGCGACTTGCAGAATTTCTCGCGTATCGGTGATTCAGATGCACAGATCGCCGCGCCCGATGACGGGCTGCAGGCCACGCTGAATCTGGTTCGCGCGCAGTATGGTGACCGCATCGACATCAGCCTCGAGCGTACGCATCCGCATGCTCGCGGGGCCTGCCATCCCGCCGCGCTCAACCAGGTGTTCATGAACCTGGCCGTGAATGCCTGCCAGGCCATTCTCGAAAAATCCGTCAAGAATGGCAGCACGGCCTACCCCGCGGGTCACCTTCATATCGCCACGCGGCTGGATCCCAACGGTGACTGGCTGGCGGAGTTCAGTGACGACGGACTCGGCATGGACATCGCCACGCAAGCCCGGATTTTCGAACCGTTCTTTACCACCAAGGAAGTGGGGACGGGAACGGGGCTCGGCCTGTCGGTGTCGTACGGCATTATCCGTCGCCACTCGGGCGAGATTCAGGTGGTATCGACGCCGGGGCAGGGCAGCCGCTTCGTGGTCCGGATTCCGCTGACTCGCACCACCCGGCACGGAGGGGTTGCCCATGGGACTGTTTGACCGTCGCGAGCGTCCCACGGCTCCGCCGCGCCCGGCACCGCGTTACGGGGTGCTCATCGTTGACGACGAAATCCTCAACCTGACCTCGCTCACGGCATTGCTCGAGGATGATTACCTGATTCACATCGCCAGCAGCCCGCAGGATGCGCTGGTGTTGCTCGCCGATCCGGTGCGCTCGGCCGGCATCCACGTCATCCTCTCTGACCAGCGCATGCCCGGAATGACGGGCGTCGAGTTGCTGGCGCGCACCCGCACGCTCCGGCCGGACGCCAAGCGCTTGCTCATCACCGGCTATACCGATGTCGACGCCATCGTGGATGCGATCAACGAGGCAGCGATCTACAAATACCTGCGCAAACCGGTGGATGGACAAGAGCTGAAGCTGGTGCTGGCCCGCGCCTGCGAGGCCTGGCAGTTGGAGCGCGACAACGAAGGCCTGCTCGTCGAATTGCGCCAGGCCTTCACGCGACTGCAGTTGCTCGATGCCGACAAGATGGTTTTTCTGCGCTATCTGGCGCACGAGATGAACACGCCGCTCAACTGGCTCGCGGCCACGGACATTATCGACCGCAATGCGCTGAGTCGTGAGGCGCGTGAAATGCTGGGCTATGTCGATCAGGGGCAGGAGCGGCTTCGGGGCCTGGTGGAAGCCGTACTGCGCTATTTCCAGGTGGCCGGCATGGAAGTCGAACCCGGCGCGGGGCAGGCCGACCTGTCCGTGCTGCTGGCCCGTCAGGTGGCGATCCTTCGCCAGCAATATGGAACGGGGCTGACGGTCGGCCTGGAGCAACCGGTGACGCTGACACTGGAAACCGATCCCGAATTGCTCGGCGAGCTCTTCGGGCACTTGCTGGAAAATGCGGCCACGCATGCCCTGCGCGAAGCGGGCGACTCTGCCCAGGTGACGATTGACGTGTTCGCGGAGGACCGCGGCGTGCGGGTGCGGGTGACCGACTCCGGCAACGGCCTGGCCGAGAAGGCGGCAACAGGGCTGTTCCGCCCCTTTGCCTTCACCGGATCGGCGCATGGCCGCGATGGTTTCGGGCTGAGCCTGGCCACCGCCCATGCGTTGGCGACGGCACTGGGCGGGGAGTTGCGACTGGTGGAGTCGTGCGCCGGCCAGGGGGCCTGCCTGGAAGTACGACTGCCCCTGGCCCGTCCGCGGGTGGTGGCTTAGTCGCGGGTAGCGGCGCGGAAATGACCGTCGGCGCCATGGGGAATGAAGCCCATGGACAGCAGCATCTCGGGGATGCCTTCTTGTGTGGTGTCGAAGTCGGCCTCGATCCACTCGGCGCCGGTCTCTGCCTCGGTACGACGGATTTCGTCGACGAGGCGTCCGGCCACGCCGCGCTGGCGGGTCGCGGGATGCACGGCCAGATAATGAAGGTGGCGCGTGGGACCGGTGCCGCGGATGAGGGCGGCCGCAATGTGCTTGCCGTTGAACAGGGCGGCATACAGCACATCACCGGTCTCCACGGCGTCATGGATGACGGCCTGGGCGGACGCGGCAGAGGAGAAGTCGGGGCTGTCCTGGTACAGGCGGCCCAGTTCGGTAACCAGGGTGGCGTCCAGGGGGGCAGTATGACGTTCGACGAGAACCGGCATGGTGAATCCTTGGCAATGGCGTCGGTGGCCCGGCAAGCGGCCAGGCCAATCCCCGGAACTTAACACAAAGCCGCACCGTCCGCCGTCTTCGACTGCCGGCCCTTCGGGATTGCCGGTATAATCGTCGCCTTTCCCCTAATGAGTGCCGTCATGTCCGCCCGCCAGGCCACCGTGATCCGTAACACGAACGAGACCAGGATCAGTGTTTCCATCAACCTCGATGGAACCGGCAAGGGATCGCTCAACACGGGCATGCCCTTCCTCGACCACATGCTCGACCAGATCGTCCGTCATGGCCTGATCGACCTCGATGTCACCTGCGAGGGCGACACCCATATCGACGATCACCACAGTGCCGAAGATACCGGCATCACGATCGGCCAGGCCTTTGCGCAGGCGCTCGGCGACAAGAAGGGCATCCGTCGTTACGGGCACGCCTACGTACCGCTCGATGAGGCCCTCTCGCGCGTGGTGGTCGACCTTTCCGGCCGCCCCGGCCTGGAGTACCACGTCGACTACACCCGTGGCCGTGTCGGCAACTTCGACGTCGACCTGTTCTACGAATTCTTCCAGGGCTTCGTGAACCACGCCGGCGTCACGCTGCATGTCGACAACCTGAGCGGCCGCAACACGCATCACCAGATCGAGACCGTGTTCAAGGCGTTTGCCCGCGCGCTGCGCGCCGCCGTCGAGCTTGATCCGCGCATGGCCGGCGTCATGCCCTCCACCAAGGGCTCCCTGTAACCAACGCGCCCGATCAATAACCCGATACCCACCCCGCAGGATCGGCTTCGGCCACGAAATTTCGGCAACACCACATTGGCCCTCTTTTCGCAACTGAAACCGATCCTGCTTTAGTGTTTGCTAGTGATATGACGACTGTTGCGGTGCTGGATTACGGAATGGGCAACCTGCACTCGGTGGCCAAGGCCCTCGAGCATGTGGGTGCATCCCGCGTTCTTGTGACGAATGACCCGGCCGTGGTCCGTGCCGCTGACCGCGTTGTGCTGCCCGGCCAGGGCGCCATGCGCGACTGCATGGACGAGATGCAGCGCCACGGGGTCGACACCGAAGTGCGTGAGGCCCTGCGCACCAAGCCCCTGTTCGGCATTTGCGTGGGCATGCAGGCACTGCTTGCCCACTCCGAAGAAAACGAAGGCGTGGACGGCCTGGGCCTCTATGCCGGCGACGTAAAATTCTTCGGTCTCGACCAGATCGAAAATGGCGAGCGCCTGAAGGTGCCGCACATGGGCTGGAACGAAGTCTGGCAGACGCAGCCACACCCGCTGTGGGACGGCCTTGCCGATGGCTCGCGCTTCTATTTCGTTCACAGCTATTACTGTGCGCCGGCCGACGCTTCGCTCTCAGCCGGTCACAGTCACTACGGTCGCGAGTTCTGCTGTGCCATCGCGCGCGACAACATGTTTGCCGTGCAGTTCCATCCGGAGAAGAGCTCCACTGCCGGCCTCCGGCTGCTGCGCAACTTTCTGGACTGGAAGCCCTGACCCGCATCGTACGGTGAAGGCGGCGCCTGACTGGCACGCATCACCGCTCGCGATGCCAATACTGATCATTCATTCCGATGCACTGGCCGCTCCCGGCACCAGGTGCGACATTACCGACAGAGACACCGACCATGCTGATCATTCCCGCCATCGACCTGAAAGACGGAAAGTGCGTGCGCCTCAAGCAGGGCCGCATGGAAGACGACACCGTCTTTTCCGACGATCCCGTCGGCATGGCCACGCACTGGGTGGAGCAGGGTGCCCGTCGTCTGCATCTGGTCGACCTGAATGGTGCCTTTGCCGGTACGCCCATCCATGGCGAGGTGGTGAAGGCCATCGCGAAGAAATATCCGCAATTGCCCATCCAGATCGGCGGCGGCATCCGCTCGCTGGAGACCATCGAGGCCTATGTGCAGGCGGGCGTGTCATTCGCCATCATCGGCACCAAGGCGCTGAAGGAACCGCAATTCGTGGTCGAGGCCTGCAAGGCCTTCCCCGGCAAGATCATCGTCGGCATCGACGCCAAGGATGGCCTGGTGGCCACCGACGGCTGGGCCGAAGTATCCAGCGTGAAGGCTGTGGACCTGGCAAAGCAATTCCGTGAAGCCGGCGTCTCGGCCATCGTCTACACGGACATTTCCCGTGACGGCATGATGCAGGGCGTGAACGTCGACGCCACCGCACAGCTAGCGCGGGAAGCCGGCATTCCGGTCATCGCCTCGGGCGGCGTCACGAACATCGACGACATTGTTCGCCTCAAGGCCGTCGCCAGCAGCGGCATCGTCGGCGCCATCACCGGCCGCGCCATCTACGAAGGCACGATCCACCTCGGCGATGCCCAGCGACTCGCCGACGCCCCCTGATCCATGAATGCAGAACACACGCGGGCATGGGTGCGCATGCCGTCGGGCAAGCGCCTCGACTTGCTGCATCCCACGCCGTTCGACTGGGACGATGAAGACCTCGCCATCGGCCTCGCACGGACCTATCGCTGGGGCGGGCACTCCGCCTGGCCGCTGCCCTTGTCCGTCGCGCAGCATTCGCTGACCGTACTGGCGCTGGCCCGCGCCGCCTCGCCCACGGGACTCGCACCGCATGCCGAGTTGCGCGAACTGCTGCATGACGCCGATGAAGGCCTGCTCGGCTTCGACGCGATCTCCGTCATCAAGCCGTTTCTGGGCGAAGGCTTTCATGCCCTGGCCGGCCGGCTGCAGGACGTGGTGTTCCAGCGTTATGCGCTGCCATACTGGACTCCGGACGAGAAAGTGACACACAAGCGGGCCGACCGCGTGGCCGCCGCCAGTGAGGCACTGCATGTCGCCGGCTGGAGCCGCGATGACGTGCGGCAGGTCCTCAAGATTACGCTCAAGCCGCTGGAAGCCGACCCACTGGCGGCACTCTACGGTGGCACCGCCTGGGAGCCCTGGTCGCCCGACGTTGCGGCCGAACGCTTCCTGAAAGAATTGCAGCGCATCCAGAAAAAGCGCTAGCCAACGAGCAGGAGCGGTGTCAGCCGCGAAGAATGGCTACGCCGGCGGCACTCGCGACCATTGTCGCGGCTGACGACGCTCCTGCGGGTAACACTGAACGGGTGATGACATGAGTTTGGCCAAACGCATCATTCCTTGTCTCGACGTAGACAAGGGTCGCGTCGTGAAGGGCGTGAAGTTTCTCGATATCCGCGATGCCGGCGACCCGGTGGAGATCGCACGCCGCTATGACCAGGCCGGTGCCGACGAGATCACCTTCCTCGACATCACCGCGAGTCACGAAGGCCGTGATACCACGGTGCGGACGGTGGAGCGCATGGCCTCCGAGGTATTCGTCCCCCTCACCGTTGGCGGTGGCATTCGCGAGGTCCGCGACATCCGCACCATGCTCAATGCCGGTGCCGACAAAGTCAGCATCAATTCCGCCGCCGTCGTGCGTCCGGAATTCGTGAAGGAAGCGGCCGACCGCTTCGGCTCGCAATGCATTGTCATTGCCATTGATGCCAAGCGCGTCGCCGATGGTCGCTGGGAAATCTTCACCCACGGCGGCCGCAAGGCCACCGGCATCGATGCAGTGGAGTGGGCCGTTCGCATGACGGATTACGGTGCAGGGGAAGTGCTGCTCACCAGCATGGACGCCGATGGCACCAAGGCCGGCTACGACCTGGGACTCGTACGCGCCATCTCGGACGCCGTTCACGTGCCGGTCATTGCCTCTGGTGGCGTGGGCAATCTGCAGCATCTGGCCGATGGCATCCTGGAAGGGCATGCCGACGCCGTACTCGCCGCGTCCATCTTTCACTTTGGCGAGTACAGCATTCCCGAGGCCAAGCGTTTCCTTAGCGAGCGCGGCATCGAGATGCGCCTCTGACAACGGCGGCATGCGGGCACAGGCGCCCGCATCCGTTTCAGGTCAGCCCGCCTTTTTGCCTCGTACCGGCGCGGGCTTCTTGCCCGGCTTTCCGCTCTTGGTCGCTGGCGCCGGCGCTGCTTCAACCGCCGCCGGGGCAGCGACCGGGGCAGCCTGCGGCGCCACATGAGTCTGCCACGCCACCGCCTTGAGCAGATTCACGGCTTCTGCCATCTGGTTGTCGCGTTCCACCAGCGGCTTTTCCTTTGGCGTCTTGTCACCGCCCGCCGGGGTCGCCGCAGCGGCCGCGTCGTTATCGAGATGCCGCTGCAGGTCTGACTCGCGGAAGAGGTCTGCGCCCTCGGCCACATTCACCTGGGCCGGAGGTACTTCGATATCGGGCTTGATGCCCTGCGCCTGGATCGAACGCCCGCTCGGCGTGTAGTACCGTGCCGTGGTGAGCTTGATGCCCTTGCCGGCAGTCAGCGGCAACACGGTTTGCACCGAGCCCTTGCCGAAAGTCGTGGTACCGACAATGAAGGCGCGGTGATTGTCCTGCAGGGCACCGGCCACGATTTCGGAGGCCGAGGCAGAACCGCCGTTGACCAGCACAGCCATCGGCACACCCGGAAGGATGTCGCCCGGCGTGGCACTGAACACCTGCTCGCTCTCGGGCGTGCGGCCGCGCGTGGAAACGATGCGACCACTGTCCAGGAAAAGATCGCTCACGGCGATCGCGCCGTCGAGTACGCCGCCGGGATTGTTGCGCAGATCGAGCACAAGCCCGGTAACGGGTGTCTTGCTGTCGGCCTTGAGCTTTTCGATCTCGCGACGAAGATCCCGCCCCGTGTGCATCTGGAACTGGCTGATGCGGATGGCGAGAATGCCCGGCTGGATCACCCGTGCTTTCACACTGCTGACCTCAACGCGCGCACGCGTCACTTCGAGGTCACGCGGCTCCTCACCCTTGCGCAGCACCGTCAGCATCAGCTTGGTACCGGGTTTGCCACGCATGAGATCGACCGCCTCGGACAGGGTCATGCCCTGAACCGACTTTCCGTCGATCTTGATGATGTAATCCCCGGCACGAATGCCGGCCTTGGCGGCGGGAGACTCGTCGATGGGCGAGACCACCTTGACCACGCCTTCTTCCATGCCGACATCAAGCCCGATGCCTTCGAACTCGCCGGTGGTCGCGTCCTGCAATTCGCCGAAGTCCTTGGAGTCGAGATAGGCCGAGTGCGGATCCAGCGAAGAGAGCATGCCGCGAATGGCATTTTCAAACAGGGTACGGTCGTCGACCGGCTCGACATACGATGCGCGCACGCGCTCGAATACCTCGACGAAGGTGCGCAAGTCATCCAGCGGCAAGCGCGCGTCGGGATCGGCCGCGGCGGCCGTGGGCGACGCAGGCGCGGCTTCAGTGGCCGCAGCGGCCGCGGGCGCCCCTTTCGCTGCCGGCGCGGCAGGCTCGGCGGCATGCACCGCACCGGCCAGCAGGACCATCAGCCACCATTCCTTGCGCATCTGCATCTCACTCTCCCGGTTCGGACGCCTGCCAGTACGGCAATGCGCTGATGTTAGGGTGCCCGGCACGCGCGCGGCGCCTGCCGTCCGCTGCACGGTAATCCGGCCTTACTGGTAGGCACACCATTCTGCCGGATCGCTGGGTTTGCCCCGTACACGGATCTCGAAATACAAGCCGTTGGTTTCGCTGCCGCCACCATCACCCACGCTGGCAATGACTTCATTGGCGGCGACCGCATCACCTGCTTTCTTTCCCAGGCTACGGTTCTGGCCATACAGCGACATCAGGCCCCGACCATGGTCGACGATGATCAGGAAGCCGTAGCCGCGCAGGTAATCGGCAAAGGCGACGCGACCCGGACGGATGGCGCGAACGGCCGTCCCCGCCGGTGCATCAATGACGATCCCGTTCCAGCGCAGCCCACCGGCACGCGCGCTACCGAAGCGGGCCCGAACGCCGCCGGCGGTGGGCAGCGGGCAATGTCCCTTGTAGGGCACCGGGGCAAAATCATGCGGTTCGGTGTCGGCCAGCGATGGGGTGACGGGGCGGCCTTCCGCGGGGCGGCTCTCCGTCGGGCGGCTCTCCGCAGGACGAGACTCACTCCCGGACGACGTCGCCTGCTGCTGGCGCTTTTCCGCTTCGCGCTGTTCCCGTTCCCGCTGCTCACGCGCCTGCTCGCGCGCCTTCTGTTCACGCGCCGCAGACTCGCGGGCAAGACGATCCATCACGGACTGCAGGGCTTGTTCGTCACGATGCAGGCGCTGAAGGCGCTCGTCCTGGCTTTCGAGTTGCGCGTTCAACGTGCGAATGGTTTCGGAACGCTGTGTCTGCGCAGCCGACAGCTTTGTCTGTTTTTGCTGCAGCTCGCCGCGCAGGTTGCGCAGCTTGCCGACATTGTCTTCTTCTTCGCTCTGCAGCGCGGCAAGGCGGGCCAAAGTCTCGTTCAACGACTTCACACGATCGGCACGGGCCTTCTGCATATACCCGTAGTATTTCATGAGGCGGGCCATGTCCTGCGGTGACTGCTGATTGAGCAACAGCTTGTAGGAATCATCGCCGCCCTGGCGCTGGGCCATCTGCAGGTCCGAGCGGACCTGGTTCACCAGTCGACCCTTGTCCGTCTCGCGCTTCACCTTCTCGGCCTGCAAGGACTGCAGGCGCTGCTCACGACTGCTGACATCGCGCTGCACACTGCCCATGTTCTCGCGCAACGAGGAAATTTCCAGTTCCGCCTTCTGCAGCTCGGCTTCCTTCTGCTCGCGCTGCTCACGGGTCAGCCGGATATTCTGCTCTGCCGTACGGATCTCTTCCTGAATTTTCGCGAGATCGCGCTGATTGGTCGCCGTCGCCTTGCTGCCCTTGCGGGGGGATGCATGCGCCGACTTGTGACCTGACGACGCGTGGGAGGAGGACTTCTTCGCGGCTTTTTTTGTCGCCTTTTTCTTTACCGCACCCGCCTTCACGTGATGGGTCGAACTGTTAGTGGCCTCGGCACTGGACGCCAGGCCCGGCACCAACGCCAACAGGCCACCGAGCATGAGCAGCGGCAGCCAGCGCGGAAGAGGAGTGCGCAACGACGACAACGGCACGGGTCAGTCAGTCAGCACGAGGGATTTGCCGGTCATTTGCGGCGGAACGGGCAGGCCCATGAGGGTGAGCAACGTGGGCGCCACATCGGAGAGGATGCCGCCTTCGCGGATGTGGGCCTTGCGCGGCCCGACATAGACAAAGGGAACGCGCTCGCAGGTGTGCGCGGTGTGTGCCTGCCCCGTCGCCGGATCTTCCATCTGCTCGACATTTCCGTGATCAGCCGTGATCAGCATCTCACCGCCCATTTCCTTCACGGCGTCGTAGAGTCGGCCGATGCAGGTGTCGAGGGCTTCCACCGCCTTGACGGCAGCGGAGAACACGCCAGTGTGACCCACCATGTCGCCATTGGCGTAATTGCATACCAGCACGTCGTACTCGCCGGACTTGATGGCCTTCACGAGCTCATCGGTCACTTCCGGTGCGCTCATCTCGGGTTGAAGGTCATACGTCGCCACCTTGGGCGAGGGAATCAGGATGCGCTTCTCGCCCGGATATTCTTCTTCGCGACCACCGCTGAAGAAGAACGTGACGTGCGCGTACTTTTCGGTCTCGGCAATGCGCAGCTGGGTCTTGCCCTGGTTGGCGAGATACTCGCCCAGCGTGTTCGCGAGTGACTCGGGCGAGTAGGCAACCGGCGCCTTGATGGAGGCGGCATATTCCGTAAGCATGACGAAGTCGGCAAGCGCGGGCCGCACGCGGCGCTCGAAGCCGCTGAAGTCGGCATCGACAAAGGCACGCGTCAGCTCGCGCGCACGGTCTGCGCGGAAATTCATGAAAATGACGGCATCACCATCGCCGATGACGGCCGGTGTTTCGCCGGCCGCGGCGATCACGGACGCCTTGACGAATTCATCGGTGACGTCATCGGCATAGGACTGCGCCAGCGCGTCGACTGCTGTGGCACAGGTGCGCACGCCGATGCCCTCGGTCAGCAGCCGGTAGGCCTGCTCGACGCGATCCCAGCGATTGTCGCGATCCATGGCGAAATAACGGCCGACGATGGAGGCAATACGCCCGCGACCCGTTCCCCGCAAGTGGGCGTCCATGCGCGCCAGCGACGGCTCCGCCGATTTGGGCGGCGTGTCGCGGCCATCGAGGAAGGCATGCACATACACCTTTTGCGCGCCGCGCTGCACGGCAAGATCGACCATCGCCATGAGGTGGTCCTCATGCGAGTGCACGCCCCCCGGCGACAGCAGACCCAGCACATGGACCGCCCGGCCGGCGGCGACGGCCTTGTCGACCGCTCCCGTAATGACCGGGTTCTGGAAGAACTCCCCGTCCCGGATGGCCTTGGTGATGCGGGTGAAGTCCTGGTAGACGACGCGTCCGGCACCGAGATTCATGTGCCCGACCTCCGAGTTCCCCATCTGCCCCTCGGGCAGCCCCACGTCCTCGCCCGAGCCGGAGATCAGGCCATTGGGGCACTCTTGCAGGAGCCGGTCCCAGTTCGGCTTGCGGGCCGCCATGATGGCGTTGGAGTCGGGGTTGTCGCTGTGGCCGAAACCATCGAGCACGATGAGGACATAAGGCTTGCGGGAAGCAGTCATGGCAGGCACGAAAGGAGGCTGGAAAGGCGGCAAGTTTATCAAAGCCGCCCCTCCGCCCGCGAGGACGGTTTTGCCCCGGGGCGAGGGCAGGCGGGCCAGTACGCCTCAGGCGCGCCGTCGCAGGCGGCCCGGGCAGGACGGTGTAATGACCTCCCTGAGGAGCTGCGTCGAACCGGCGCCAGCGTCACCGGCCGCTGGTCTCAGGTCTCAGGTCTCGGGCAGGGTCTCGGCGAAGCTCGGTCGCTGCATGAGCCGCTCATACAGTGCCTTGAGAGCAGGACACTTGCCGCGCCAGTCGATCTCGCCAAAGCGGCAGTCGAGGTAACCCAGGCTGCTGCCTACCGCCGCATCGGCCAGCGTCAGGTTGCCGCCCATGCAAAAGGGCCCCTCCACGAGCATGTTCATGGCCGCGAGACCGTTGTCGATCTTGCCGCGCTGACGGGCGATCCAGTCAGCACTTTGTTGTGCCTCCGGCCGCTTGCGCTCGATGAAGATGGCCGCCGCTGCCTCACTGATGCCATCAGCCAACGCCTCCAGTTTCTTGACGGCAATCATGGCATCGCCTTCAGCCGGAATGAGCATGGGCCAGGGCTTGATCTGCTCCAGGTACTCGACGATTACCCGCGAATCGTAAAGCGTATCGCCATCATCGCGAACGAGCACCGGCACCTTGCCGAGCGGATTGAACTTGGGCACGTCGGAATCGGCATTCCAGGGAATGTCGACAATGAATTCGAAGGGCAGGTTCTTTTCAGCCAGAACGATGCGCACCTTTCGGGCAAACGGACTGGTCTTTGATGCAATCAGCTTCATTCCGCACTCTCCGTGTCGGGTTCGTCGAAAACGGCGTCGTCATCCGCCAGGTCGGCGGCCGTGAGGGCACTGCCGCTGGCAGCGGCGAGGGTCTTTTTGGTACGCGCGCCCAGGCGGCGAAGGTTGTCCACCTTGCCGACGAGGCCGCCATGTCCGCTGAGACTCGCCTGGGTCTTGCGATAGCTCTCCTGGCTGCGCTCCAGCGCGCGCCCCAGGTCATCGAGATGATTCGTCAGCACGACGAACTTGTCATGCAGCAGGCCGGCTTCCTTGGCGATCTTTTCGGCGTTTACGTTCTGTCGCTCGTAGCGCCAAATGCTTTCTACCGTGCGCAATGTCGCCAGCAGGGTGGTAGGGCTCACGATCACGATCTTGCGGTCAAACGCCTCGCGGAACAGCTCCGGATCCGCCTCGACGGCCAGCATGAAGGCAGCTTCCACGGGCATGAAGAGAAAGACGAAGTCCAGCGTGCGCAATTCGGGCAGGTCTTCGTAGCGCTTTTCCGACAGCGCGCGAACATGATTGCGCAGTGCCACGGCATGTGCCTTCAGCAGGCGCTCGCGCTCCTCCGCATCCTCGCTGGCGCAATAGGCGACGTAATCGTTCAGGGATACTTTGGAGTCGACAATGATGTCGCGATTCTCGGGCAGCCGGATGATGGCATCGGGAATGCGGCGCTTGCCGTCTTCGCTGACCACGGAGAACTGCGTGATGTATTCGTGACCGGCACGCAGGCCGGACTCTTCCAGCACGCGGGCAAGAATGACCTCGCCCCAGTTTCCCTGCAGCTTCTTGTCTCCCTTGAGGGCGCGCGCCAGATTGCTCGCGTCGTCGCTGATCTGGCGGTTCAGGCCCTCCAGGCGGGCAATTTGCTCTTTCAGCGCAAAACGCTCGCGCGCCTCATTGCTGTAGGCATTCTCCACCTTCTCCCGAAAATCCTTCAGCTGCTCGCGCAGCGGATTCAGCAGGCCGTCCATGCCACTCTTGTTCTGCTCGCTGAATTTTTGCGATTTCTCGTCGAAGATCCTGGTTGCCAGCTGCTCGAACTGCAGCTTGAGCGACTGCTCCTGCGCCCGAATGAATTCGGCCTGCGCCGTCAATTTCTCCTGCTCCGCGCGCAAGCGTGCACCTGCCTCGGCGAGACGCTGGTCGCGCTCTTGCACGGCACGCTGCAGCCCGTGCATCTCCTCGACCAGCCGGGCGTGCGCTTCGCGCGCGCGGCCATCCTGCTCGGTCAGCGCGAGCAGACGCTCTTGCTGGCGGGCCAGCTCCAGCGCCTGCTCCTGGACACGCTCCTGCCATTCGCGATTCTGCGCGGCCAGTGCCGCCTGTGGACGCGCGCGCAACGCCAGAGCAACGACAAGGCCAATGACAAAGGTCAGCAGCGCCAGCAAGAGTGCAACAGGAAAAGTCATGTCAGGAACGTACCGGAACAGGAAGCGGAGCGGGCATGAAAAGACCCGCAGGCAATTCGATTTCAACCGCGACGGGGCGATGATCGGACAATACCACGTCGAGCACGTCGGCGCGGCGCACACGCAGGCCTTCACTCACCAGGATGTGATCGATTTGCCGCGCCGGCTTCCAGCTGGGATACGTATGACGTCCCTCGCCAAGCCAGGACCAGGCACGGCGCCCGAGCGGCGAACGCGCCCATTCTTCCGCCGTGCAATTCAGGTCGCCCATGACCACGACGTGCGGCGCATCGCCGACAAGTTCCGCCATGAATCCGAACTGGTGTTGACGGGTGCGCGCGGACAGCGCCATGTGCGCATTCATCACCACCAGTGAGTGCTCGCGACTGCCGTAGCGCGTCATGATCACGCCGCGGCCGGGCAGGCCCGGCAGTGCATGCGCCTCCACCGAAGTGGGTGCAACACGACTCAGCATGCCATTACTGAACTGCCCCAGATGCCCAAGGTCGCGATTGAGTTGCTGGAACCACCAGTCAAAGCCCGCCAGCTCGGCAAGATGGGCCAGCTGATGCAGGTAGCCACTGCGCAGGCTGCCACCATCGACTTCCTGAAGTCCCACCACGTCATGTCCGGTCAGCACCTCGCCGATATGACGCAGGTGCTCGTGCCGCTGACCATGGGGCAGAAAGTGGCGGTGGCCGCGAGTCAGGAAGTGGTGGGGGGCCTTGATGGCCATGCCGGCCTGCATGTTGAAGCTGAGCAGGCGCAGAAGCGGGCCCGGCCATAGTGAAGGGCCTTCGGCCAATGGCGGCCCCGACTTGAGCGGTCGGGCCGGCAGGAGACGGGTCAGGCGGGGAAGCATCGGAAACTCCGGGGCAGGCCGGATGCGTTGTTATGCCCTGCCGCCCGGCACAGGGCAAGTGTTGTCGGCATCAGCGGGCGCCCCGGGGCGCCCGCCGTGCAACCTCACTTCTTGCGGGACGCGGCGCGTTCCTTGGTGATCAGCTGGTTGATCGTGGCAACGACCTCGGGACCTTCCCCCTTGACCACATATTTGCCGTTCACCACGATCGTGGGCACGCCATCCAGTCCGTAGGCCTGGGCGAGATTGCGGCCCTGTGCGACTTTGGCGCTCACCATGAAGCCGTTGTACTGGGCCTTGAAGGTGGCCGGATTCACGCCATAGTTCGAATAGAAACCGGCGAGCGAGTCCTGGTCAAACAGACGCTGATTGCCTTTGTGGATCGCGTCAAAGAGCGCCTGATGGGTCTGCTCAACCTTGCCCATCATCTCGACGGCGTAATAACCGCGGGCGTTGGCCTCCCACACCGGATTGAGGGCGGCAGGCGTGCGCACGAAATTCACATCGGACGGCTTGGTCTTGAGCCAGGCAGCCAGGCTGGGCTCCAACTTGTAGCAATGCGGGCAGCCGTACCAGAAGAACTCGCGGACCTCGATCATGCCCGGCTTGTCGACATGACCCGGCGTAGCGAGGGTGCGGTAGGCGGGCTCGGCGGCCACGGCGGTAACCGCCGTCAGGCTAAGGATGAGGGTAGCGAAAAGGCGCTTGAACATGGGAACTCCGGCTGGGAACGCGAGGCGTTGAGAATATCCAAGGCAGCCACCGCCGCAAAGCGGGCGGCGAGCAACATTTTGCTGCCGTCTCGTTAACGCCGCGCAATGCCTTGCGGTTGACATGAAAAAGGCGGCACAAGGCCGCCTTTTTCACATCACTCCGCCTCAGTGGAGGCCGGAGATGTAGCTCGACAGCGCCTCGATCTCCTCGTCGGAGAGCTTGGCCGCGACCATCTGCATGGGACCCGGTTCGCCCTGTTTGGCGGCATCGTTCATGCGCTTCTGCGCAGGATCCGCCACCGTGTCGTTGCGGCCGGCGGCGCGGAACGCCGTCAGCTGGGCCTTCACGTAGTCGGCGTGCTGTCCGCCCAGACGGGGGAAGCCTGCCAGGGCATTGCCCTTGCCCGCAGGGTTGTGGCAGCCGGCGCACGCCGCCAGGCCCTTGGCACCGTTACCTCCGCGGTACAGACGCTCGCCCTTCTGTGCCAGATCGGCCTTGGCCGCACCGACACCCGGCTTCTGCTCAGAGAAGTAGGCGGCGAGGTCGGCCATGTCCTGGTCAGACAACGGCATGGCCATGCCCATCATGGTCGGATTCTGGCGGCGGCCAGCCTTGAAGTCCTGGAGCTGCTTGTAGATGTAGCGGGGGCCCTGGCCCGCCAGACGCGGGAAAGTGGGCGCCATGCTGTTGCCGTCGGCACCGTGGCAGGCGCCGCAGGCAGCCGCCTTGGCCTGTCCGGCAGCGGCGTCACCCTTGGGCATGGTGGAGGCCTGAGCCAGGGAAACCAGGCCCAGGGAAAGCGCAGCAGCGACAAACAACTTCTTCATGGTCGATTCCGTTCCGGAGTGGCGGTTCAGTTGGACATGTACTTGATCAGGGCCTTGTAGTCGGCGTCCGTGCAATCGCTGCACATGCCCTTCGGCGGCATGGCGCGGATGCCGGAATGGATGTGCTGCAGCAGCACGGCTTCACCCTGCTTGAGGCGCGGCGCCCAGGCAGCCTTGTCACCCTTCTTGGGGGCACCGGCGGCACCGGTACCGTGGCAGGCGGAGCACACCTTGTTGTACTTGTCTTCGACTCCGGCCGCGTGAGACTGGCCAGCCAGCAACATGCCGGCAAACATGGCACCCATCAGAATCTTGTTCATCGCTGACTCCAGACACAAATTGAATGAAAAGCGTGGTAATTCAGGGCAGTTGCACCGTCTGCACTAACGGGACACAGAGCGCCGCGGCAGTATATACCAGTGTAAAAGAGGGAAATACCCCTTAACATCGCCCGGTCTTTTATCGCCTGCGCCGCCATGTCCCAGCCTCTTCCTCCCCATCCGGTCCTGGCCCTGACCGCCCGCGCCAGCTTCCTGATCAGTGCCCCGACCCTTCGCCTGTGTCCGCCCGACATCGGCCGGGAGGTCGCATTCGCGGGTCGCTCCAACGCCGGAAAATCAAGCTGCATCAACGCCCTGGCACGCCAGAGGCAGCTCGCCCGCGCCTCCAAGACCCCGGGCCGCACGCAGCTCATCAACTTCTTTGCGCTGACCGAGGAGCGTCGACTCGTCGACCTGCCGGGTTATGGCTATGCAAAGGTTTCCCACTCCATGAAAGACGAGTGGCAACGGCACCTGGGCGAATACCTGCAGGGGCGCCAGAGCTTGCGCGGCCTGATCCTGCTGATGGACATCCGCCATCCGCTCACGGACTTCGACCAGAACATGCTCGCCTGGGCCGCGGAACGCCACCTGGCCGTGCATTGCGTCCTGACCAAAGCCGACAAGCTCAACCGCGGGCCGGCCCTCAACGCCCTGCAGGCGGTGCGCAAGGAGCTCAAGACCCTGGGCTTCGACTGCACGGTCCAGCTGTTCTCGGCACTGAAGATGGACGGACTCGAGGCCCTGGGCGACAAGCTGGGGGAGTGGCTGGACTATCCACCCGGCCCGGAGCTGACGGTCGAGGCCCACGGCCGCCTGGCCTGACCGCCAGGCGCCGGCCGCGTGGAAAATCGCGCTGACCCGATCGACCGCTCCCGTCCATGGGACACAGTGCGCCGCCAAACCTGATCCGAAGCGACGCTGCCCCGGTCGCGATCAGTGCGCCTCGTCCCAATTGGGCCCCACGCCCACCTGCACCAGCAGCGGCACCAGCAGACTGGCCGCCGACTCCATCTTTTCGCGCACCAGTGCAGTCACGTCCGCCACCGCATCCTCGCGCACTTCCAGCACGAGTTCGTCGTGC
>DASSUO010000084.1:0-16629 GCA_035706925.1 Moraxellaceae bacterium | reverse complement strand
GGCCAGGTCGAGTTGCGCTAGTACGTTCCCCTGCTGGGCCGCATTGAAATACCAGTACGCCGCGCGCACCGGATCGCGTTCAACACCCTCGCCCTTGTTGAGGGCCGCCCCCAGATTGATCTGTGCCGTGGCATTGCCTTGTTCGGCGGCCGCCGTATACCAGCGCGCGGCTTCGACGGGATCGCGCGCCACGCCCTGGCCATAGGCGTACAGCATGCCGAGATTCACCTGCGCCAGTGCCTGCCCCTGCTCTGCCGCCGCACGGTACCAGCGAAAGGCCTCGGTGAAATCCACGGGAGTGCCGTGTCCACTCGCGTGGAGGAAGCCGAGATTGGTTTGTGCAAAGCTGTTGCCCTGCTCTGCCGATGCGAGGTACCAGCGCTCCGCCAGGGCGTAGTCCTGTGGCACGCCCTGACCGTTCTCATACATCGTGCCGAGGCTGAATTGTGCGGTCGCATCGCCCTTGTCGGCCGCCCGCCGGAACCATTTTGCCGCCTCCTCGTAATCCTGCCCAAGGTACTGGCCATTGGAATACAGCGCGCCCAGCTTGAGCTGCGCCGCGACATTACCCTTTTCAGCCAGCTCCTGAAGTTCTTCGAGCGTGTGGACGGTCGATACTGCTTCGGTGGCGGACGTGGCCGCACCCGCCGGCAAATCGGCCGTCGAGTCCGTATCGGCCGCGGGCTCGGACGATGCCGCAGTCGCCGCAGTCGCCGCAGTCGCCGCAGTCGCCGGGAGCGGCGCACCGGTCAGGGCAGCAAGCAAGAGGAGATTCGTGAAACGCACTCCGTCCCCCAGGATGGACAGGGCCGGCCGAGAATCGGACCGGAAAAGACCCGATTGTAGGCGCGTGCGGCACAAAAAGTCAGAGGCGGACCGTTTCGCTGGCGTGACGAGGCGCCCATACTGCAAGAAAACGCGTCCAACCCACCGGGAGACTGTCATGACCCACCCCGACTCCCTGGAGCTGCTACCCGAATCGGGCGCTCCCACGCTGTTGTTCATCCTGATGCATGGCTTTGGCGCACGTCCGGCCGATCTTCGCCCCCTGGCGGAGGTGTTGCGCGCGGAATTTCCCCAGGCGGCCGTGCTGGTACCGGCCGCCTTTGAAGCCGGCCCGTTTTCGGGCTACCAATGGTTCTCGCTGCAGGGCATCAGTGAATCGAATCGACCGGTCCGGGTGGCCGCCGCCCTGCCCGCACTCGTCGACTATGTCCGCGCCCAGCAGCAACGCTTCGGCATCGTGAACCCCGATACGGCACTGGTGGGTTTTTCCCAGGGCGCCATCATGGCGCTGGAACTCGCCGCCGCACACGACGGCCTGGTCGGACGCGTGCTGGCCTTTTCCGGTCGCTTTGCCACGCTCCCCGCCGCGGCGCCCACGCTGACCAGCCTGCACCTTTTCCATGGCGAAGCCGACGAAGTCGTGCCGGCCCGCCACAGCCGGGAGGCCTTCGAACACCTGGCCGACCTGCAAGGCGACATCACCATCGACCTGGCCTCGGACGTGGGCCATGAGCTGCATCCCGCCCTCGTTGCACGTGCCATCACTCGCCTGACGACCCTGATTCCCTTGCGGACCTGGAGGCGCGCGCTCGGCGGTACCTCCTGACTCCGGCCCGGTCCGGACCCGTACGGGGGCGCCACAATCCCTGCGATCCGGCCGGCACGCGCGCACCCTTGCCGCATCCGGTCTTACCCAACTCCTACCGATCCCCCCGCCAGCCGGCAGGACGTTGCCGGATTCCTGTCTAGACTGCGAAGGTGAGGCGCTTTTTTCTGGCGCCCGCAGGAGACAGCAATGAGACCGACACGGAACGGAGAGGCTCCCGAGGAGCCCCAGGGTGCCAGCAGACTTGCCGCGGCAACGCCACCCAAGCCGCGGGGATTTGCCGCCATGGACCGCGAACGGCAACGCGAAATCGCCCGCAAGGGCGGCAGGGCTGCCCACGAAAAGGGATCAGCTCATCAGTTTTCGCAAGAAGAGGCCCGTAGCGCCGGTCGCAAGGGCGGTCAGGAAGCTCATGCACGGGGCACCGCCCATCAGTTCACATCGGACGAGGCGCGCATTGCAGGGCGAAAGGGTGGGCAGGCGGCCCACCGCAAAGGTACCGCGCACAAGTTCACCCAGGACGAGGCACGTGCCGCCGGCCGCAAGGGAGGCGAAGCCTCGCACGGTGGCAGCAACAACACTCACTGACCCTCGATGCCTCACGCACGCGATTCCCATTCGCGTGAGGCATCGCCGCCTGCAAACACCTGTTCCATGCAGCGCCCGTTACCCCGACAACAAGGCCCGGGCCGCGATGTGCCCTGTCGGCCAGATCACGACTTCGCTCTCCCCTTCGTTGCCACCACGACCCATTTCCAACTGCAACAGGGCTGTCACTTCATCGTCACATCGACGACCCGATCCCGTCACATTCCCGCCCTAGGCTGACCTTCCTGAAGAATGCCGCATCGTTAGGGAAGACCGCTTCAGGATGCTGGACGCAAGGGACCGCATTCACCTTACCTGACTGGACTCTGTCATGCCTGCTGTCACGGCCATCAGCGCGCTTGCGCTCCCTGTCCCTCCGTTCGCTCCAACGGACACGGTCGATGCCATTGTCGACCGCATGCAGGAGCCGCAGTACCAGCAAGTCCTGTCCGCCCCGATTGTCGACGGGGATCACGCAGTGGGGGTCATCAGCCGCTATCAGCTCAATGTGGTGCTCACCAAACGCTTTGGCCGCGAGCTGTATGGAAAACGGCCCGTGGCCGACTTCATGATCCGCGACTTCCTGAGTGTTGAAGTCGACACGCCCCTCGCAGAAGCGTCGCAGTACATCACGACGCATATGCGGCAGCCGGTCAGCGAAGACTTCGTGATCACGCAGCAAGGCCGCTATCTCGGCGTGGGCGCCGTCCTGCCATTGCTCGGTGCCATGGAACAGCAGGCCGTCGCACAGTCACAGGCGCTCACGCGCGCCTATCGCGAACTGAAATCGTCGCAGGCGGCGCTCATACAGTCGGAAAAAATGGCCTCGCTGGGCCAGATGGTGGCGGGCGTCGCCCACGAGATCAACACACCGCTGGGCTATGTCCGCAACAACGTCGAAATGTTTCGCGAGTTCGGCGGACAGCTCGGTGCGTTGCTGCAACAGTACCGGCAGCTGACGCAGTCGCTGACCGCACCGGACAGTCCGCCCGAAGCCGTGGCCGATGCACTCGCCGCCATCCTGCAATTCGAAGACGTTGTGGATGCCGAAGCACTGCTCCATGACCAGGACACCCTGGTGGGTGACACGCTTTACGGCATCGAACAGATCAGCGACCTGGTATCCGGTCTCAAGAACTTCAGCCGTCTCGACCAGGCGCCCACGGACAATGTGTCACTGAATGACTGCGTCGATTCGGCACTGCTGATTGCCAAGAATACGCTCAAGAACCGCATCGACGTGATCCGCCAGCTCGACGACATTCCGCGGGTGAGCTGCGCGCCCTCGCAAATCAACCAGGTATTGCTCAACCTGCTGACGAATGCGGCACAGGCCATTGACGGGCCCGGCAAGATCCTGGTACGCACCTGGGCTGAAGCCGACCAGGTCTTTGTCTCGGTGCAGGACAGCGGCAAGGGAATGCCGCCCGAGGTCCTGCAGAAAATCTTCGACCCCTTCTTCACGACCAAGCCGGTCGGCGAAGGCACCGGCCTGGGGCTGTCCATTTCCTACAAGATCATCCAGCAGCACGGCGGCCGCATCCACGTGGCCTCGCAAGTGGGGCGCGGCACCCGCTTCGTGATCGGGCTGCCGCGGCAGGGTGCGACCGCGACGGTTGCGCCGGCCAAAGACCGCCTGGCGGAAAGCGGATCCGCCCTCTCCGGCGCCATGTCGTCAGCCGACGAACCGGCCGGCACCCGCGCCGCCCCCGAATCCCGCCTTGCCAATGCCTGAGGCCACGAAAGGAGTTCGTCATGACGCTACCCGCTGACAACAAGCCCCGCATCCTTCTCGTTGACGACGAGGAACGCATCCTGCGATCACTCGGCATGCTGCTGCGCATGCATTACCAGGTGTTTGCCACCAGCGACGGCAATGAAGCACTGGCCATTCTGCGTCGCGAAAAAATCCACGTGATCATTTCCGACCAGCGCATGCCCATCATGACCGGCACCGAGCTGCTGAAGCAGGCCCGCGAAATCGCACCCGACACCATCCGCATCCTGCTCACCGGCTATGCCGATGCCGACTCCGCCGTGGAGGCCGTGAACGAGGGCGAGATCTTCCGCTACATCAGCAAGCCCTGGGGCCCCAAGGAGTTGCGCGACACCATCTCGCAGGCCGTGGGCATCGCCCAAAGCCTGGAGCAGGCCACGATTCCCGTTCCTGACAGCTCTGAAGCGATTGCCGATGCACGATTGACCTGCCTTGTACTCGACCAGGATGTCGCCACCTACAATGCCGTGAAGGAAGTGCTCGTACCGGCGCACGACGTGATCTGGCGCCGTACCATCGACGGCGCACTCGATGTGCTGACGACCAAGCAGGTCGCCATCCTCATCACCGAGCTCAGTCTGGGCGACGAAGACCTGTCCGCCATGCTGAAGACGCTGAAGCAGGAACATCCCGGGCTGCTCACGATCATTCTGACCTGCTTCAAGGACACCAGCCGGCTCGTGGAACTGATCAACCAGGCACAGATCTACCGGTACCTGCCGAAGCCGCTGCGCAAGGGCCTGCTCGGGCGCAATATCGAATCCACCATTGCGCGTTACCGAAGCCTGCATGCGCAGCCGGTGCAGATGAAGACACAGGTGGTGGAAGCACCGGTGGAGCTTGAGCAGCAGAAGCGCGCGGCCCGCGTGGCGCAATATCTGCAGTGGCTGCGTGCCCGCCCGCGGACCACGGCCTGAGCATGGCCGCACCGGTTTTTCCCGAACTGGACGCGCTGCACGCACTGATCGAGCGCGCCGGTCCGGCCTTGCGCTGCGATATCGCCACGACGATCGATGCCGGCGGCAAGGTACTCCCGGTCTGGGTCCTCGAAGCCGGCAGCAGTGATCTTCGCGCACCGGCCATCGGCTATTTTGGTGGCGTCCACGGCATGGAGCGCATCGGTTCTCAGGTGCTGGTTGCCTGGCTGGAAACCGTCCTGGCGCGGCTGGAGTGGGACAGCCACTTCGGCGAATTGCTGCAAAAGGTTCGCCTGGTATTCATGCCCATCGTGAATCCGGGGGGCCTGCTGCTCGGTACACGAGCCAACCCCGACGGCGTCGATCTCATGCGCGCCGCGCCGGTGGACGCAGAGGGTCGTGTGCCGTTTCTGGTAGGCGGGCATCGTGTGGGGCCGCAACTGCCCTGGTACCGGGGCGCCGTGGGCGACCCGCTGCCGCCGGAAGTCGCCGCCTTGTTCGAGGTGGTACGCGCACGCCTGCATCCGCATCCGTTCTCGCTGGCCATGGACTGTCATTCCGGCTTCGGCTTTCGCGACCGCATCTGGTTTCCCTGGGCGCGCTCCCGCGAGCCCGTGCCCCATCTGCCCGAAGCATTTGCCATCCGCGCGATGTTCAACCGGACCTATCCCAATCACAGCTTCTACCTGATGGAGCCGCAGTCACTTTCCTACACCACGCATGGCGACCTGTGGGATTTCCTCTATGAGGAACACTGCCACAAGGCCAACGGACTGTTCCTGCCATTCACGCTGGAAATGGGATCGTGGCTCTGGGTAAAGAAAAATCCGCGTCAGCTTTTTTCCTGGTTCGGGCATTTCAATCCCATCCTGCCGCACCGTCTGGAACGCGTGCTGCGTCGCCACCTCATGCTCTTCGATTTTCTTCTGCATGTGACGGCGAGCTATCGCGAGTGGCTGCCGGAAGGCGAGCAGCGCGAGCGCTACCATCAGGCGGCGCTGGATCGCTGGTTCCGGTGAAGAGATGAAAGACGATGCACCGCGAATCACCGCGGCCGTCAGGCGCGACGAGAGAATGATCAGGCGGCCACGTTACGTGTCACGCAGCGCTCCACCATGGCCTTCATGTCGGCAAAGCGCACGGGCTTGGGCAGATAATCGTCCATGCCTGCCGACAGGCATTTTTCACGATCGCCCGATACGGCTGCCGCCGTGATCGCAATCACCGGCACGTGATGGTCCTTGGCTTCCTCGCGGCGGATCGTGCGGCACGCATCGAAGCCATCCATCACCGGCATGTCGCAGTCCATGAAGATGATGTCATAAGGCAACCGTTGCCAGGCCTCGACGGCTTCGCGGCCGTTGCCGACGACATCCACCTGGCATCCCAGGCGCTTGAGCATTTCGCGCGCCATCACCTGATTCACCGGATTGTCTTCGGCCAGCAGCACGCGGCAGGGGCGTGCCGCGTCGACCGCATCGGCGACGCCGGCCACATCGGCCACCGGTGCCGGCCATTCCGTTTCGGGAACGGTGGCAAACGGCAGCTCGACGCGGAATGTCGTGCCCGCGCCCGGCGCGCTGGCCAGGCTGATGCTGCCCCCCATCAGGGTGGTGAGCTCGCGGCAGATGGCAAGCCCGAGGCCGGTGCCGCCAAACCGGCGTGTCGTCGATGCATCGGCTTGCGTGAAGGGCTGGAAGAGACGGGGCTGCTGGTTCGGGTCGATGCCGATGCCCGTATCCTCGACCTCGAATCGCAACCAGCTGCTGCCATCGTCGCAGGACTGCGGACGGCACCGGAGGGTGATGCGACCCTCGTCAGTGAATTTGACGGCATTGGTGAGCAGGTTGACCAAAATCTGGCGCAGACGCGACGGATCGCCGCGCACGCCGCGCGGGGACTCGATATCGCATACCAGCTCCAGATTTTTGGCCTTGGCCTGCTGCGACACCAGGGCCACCGCACTGGCCGCGACCACGTTCGGGTCAAACACCAGTGGTTCCAGTTCCAGATGCCCGGATTCGATCTTCGAGAAATCGAGAATGTCATTGATGAGCTGCAGCAGTGCTTCGCCGGACTGCTGGGCAAGCTCCGCAAGCTGCCGCTCCCTGGCGGCCAGATCGGTATCCAGCAGAAGCGTGTTGAATCCGATCACCGCATTCAGCGGTGTGCGCATTTCGTGACTCATGGTCGCGAGGAAACGGGTCTTCTCCCTCGTCGCCGCCTCGGCAGCGAGACGGGCCCGCTCTTCGCTGCCACGGGCCGCCTCGGCAAGATCCTTGGCATGTTGTTCTGCCGCCAGCTTGTCGCCCAGCAAATCGATATGGCGTTCGTTGGCGCGTCGCGCCGCCTGCGCGAACGTGGTGGAAAGAATGATCAGTGAAATGTGCGCCACCAGCAGCATCGAAGGCGGCAGGTCCAGAAGCCGGGCAGGTAGCCATCCCGCGCGCCCCAGTGCCCAGGTGACCATCGCCGAACCGATCGCGATCGCCGCCCACGTCCACGCCGCGCGACGCCCCCCGAGAAATGCGGCCAGCAGCGGCAGCATGGACAGGAACCAGAGGGCAAATGACCGGCTACCGCCGGTGAGCGCGGCATTCCACAAAATGGCCGCCAGGCCCCACGTCAGCGTGATGTGGGCACCGAGGTCGAGGCGAGAGCGGTGGGGTGCGGCAAGGCCCCATTGCAGGATGCCGAGAAAGCCGGTCGCCACGACCAGCTCGGACAGCGACAGGACCCACATTTCGCCCACGGCGAACCCGGCCGACAGCAAATAGACGGCAAGTGCGGCGCTCGACACAAAATAGCGGAAACTCCGGCGCTGTTCGGCGTCCGGCAAGGCGGTGACGGCGGGTGACGAGTGCGTGGTCAGGTAATCGAGCGGCATCGACAAGCTCGTCCTTAAGCAACTTCAGCCATGGCGAAGCGTTCCCTGTTCACTGCGACGGGCAATGGTACCTATGGATGGAACCACGCATCTGGCACCGTCGTCCAATCCGCCCGGGTGACGAAACCCGCCTCTAATCAGGTGTAATGACCGGCCGGCCATACCCCAATGACGACCGCTCGTGGTGCATCCAACCCCGGTCCGACGGGGCATCCATCACTGTCTTCGCACCACTGCGCATGGCGTCTTGGCCGTCCGCCTTTTGAAAGGCTAGCCCATCCTGCCGCACCTCCACGCGCCAGCGACCAGTGCCCGGCAGGATCCAGTGGCTCACTACCAACGTTACTGACCCACGACTGGATCGGTCGCCCCGGCCATTGCAGACCGACCGCGCCGCGACGAAACGGGCCGGACAGCCGCACGCGGATCGGCGGAGAACACCGGCAAATCATCTGCCCCGCAGGCAATGGATGAGGCAATTTGTCACAGGACCGACGCCATCCCCTCCCCCTACAATGGCGCCCCCGCTCATCCGAGACACCCTGCATGCCCGCCTCGCTTTCCACCCGTCGCCTTGCCCTCGCCATCATGGCGTCCACCTTGCTGCCCGGCATGGCGGCGGCCAGTTGTGGCGCCAGCTTCTGCCCGCTCAACACGCAGTGGGAAGTGCAGGGCCAGGGAGGAAGTGGACTGCGCGTGGATCTTCGGCAGGAATACATTGACCAGAACCAGCTGCGGGCCGGGAGCCGTACGGTCGCCATTGGCCAGATTCCCACGCATGACGGCGAACTCGACACACTGAATCGCAACACCCTGCTGGGAGTGGACTATGGCGCCGGTGACTGGGGCGTGAGCGTCACCCTGCCCTGGGTCAATCGGGAGCATCGGCACATCCATCACCAGGCGGGCACGGACGAGCTTGAACAATGGGATCTGGAAGGGGCTGGCGATGCGCGCGTCACGGGCCGCCGGGCCCTCGGCGACAGCGGCTGGCAGGTGCTCGGCGGGCTCAAGCTGCCCACCGGCGATTTCGATGCAGTGAATGCGGCCGGCGAACCGGCTGAACGTGCGCTGCAGGCGGGCAGCGGTACGACCGACCTGATTCTGGGCACCGGCTGGCACCGCCATTTGCCGGGGACGACGCTCAGTGTGTTTGCACAGGGCATGTGGCAGCAGGCCATCAAGGAGCGCGCGGACTTTCGTCCCGGCGCCCAGGCCACGCTGGACTCCGGCTTGCGCTATGCCGCCGGTCCGCGATGGAGCCTGATGGTCCAGCTCAATGTTCTCGCGCGTGATCGCGACCAGGGACTGCAGGCCGAGCCGGACGACAGCGGGGGACGCTATGTATTCGTGTCGCCCGGTGTCAGCGTACAGGTATCACGAAATGCGCAGCTCTACGCGTTCTTGCAGCAGCCGGTGTATCAACACGTCAACGGCGTACAGCTGACAGCCGACCAGGCCTGGTCGGCCGGCATCAGTCTGCGCCTGTGACGCGACGGCGGATCAGCGCCGACGACGCGCCCGCCGCTCCAGCAGGCCGGCAATGCCCCATGAAAAAACGTAGTCGAGTGTCGGCGGTACGATGGCCACCGTACCGAACACCAGCAGGAACTCGTGCAGCGGCCCCGGCTCGAAGCGCGGCCACAGCAACACCGCCAGCATGACCACCAGAACGGTCCAGACGAGTGCAAAAAACGCCCACCGCGCTCGCCAGCTGACAAGTGCAGCATCGTCCTCGTGCTCACGCTTCTTTTCATCCTGACGCATGGCGGTGCCAATCAAGAAGGGGCGGATGCCGACTATCCCGCCGGGCAGTGTCGGCGACAAGCCCCCTCAGGTCCGCACGGCGCTTACAGCAGGCGCGTGCCGATGATCCAGGCCGCAGCACCGATCGCCGCGCTGGCAGGAATCGTCAGCAACCATGCCCAGATGATGTTGCCGGCCACTCCCCAGCGCACGGCCGAGAAACGGCGCGTCGCGCCCACGCCGACAATGGCGCCGGTGATGGTATGCGTCGTCGACACCGGCACGCCCATCGACGTGGCCAGGAACAGCGTCATGGCGCCGCCGGTTTCGGCACAGAAACCGCCCACCGGTTTCAGCTTGGTCAGCCTCTGTCCCATCGTCTTCACGATTCGCCATCCCCCGAACAGGGTGCCGAGACTGATCACGACGAAACAGGCCATCACGATCCAGGCCGGCAGATGATCGGCCCGGGTCTGCATCCACTGCGGCATCATGGCGGCATTGGCACTGGTCGCCGCAATCAGCAGCATCCAGATGATGCCGGCGGTCTTTTGCGCATCGTTGCCTCCGTGACCCAGGCTGTAGAGCGCGGCCGACAGCAACTGCCAGCGGCGGAAATACTTGTCGACGCGCCGCTGGCTGAAGCGGAAGAAAATCCAGCCGACGGCCAGCATCAATACGGAACCGAAGACAAAGCCGAGCAGGGGCGACACCACAATGAAGGTCAGCGTTTTTCCGAGGCCGGCCCACTGCAGCGACCCCGGGCCGGCTTTCGCCAGTGCAACGCCCGCCAGGCCGCCGATGAGGGCGTGCGAGGAGCTCGAGGGAATGCCGAAATACCAGGTGATGAGATTCCAGCTGATGGCGCCCGACAGCGCACCGAAAATCACGTAGTGATCGATGATCGCCGGGTCGATGGTGCCTTTGCCGACCATGGCCGCGACCTTCAGCGGAAACACGAAGAACGCCACGAAATTGAAAAAGGCGGCAAATCCGACCGCCTGGTGCGGTTTCAGCACACCGGTCGACACCACCGTGGCGATGGAGTTCGCCGCGTCATGAAAACCGTTCATGAAGTCGAACACCAGTGCCATGGCGATCAGCAACAAGACGACCCCGAAGGTCAGGGTACCCATGTCCATGAGGAGTTCCCCGCGCTCAGGAGTTCTCGAGGACGATGGCCTCGAGCAGATTGCCAACGTCGTTGGCGTGATCGGTGACGGTTTCCAGCAGCTCGTAAATCGCCTTGAGCTTGATCAGCTCGCGCACGTCAGCTTCTTCACGGAACAGTCGACCCATGGCCTCACGCAGTACCACGTCGGCGTCGTCCTCCAGACGGTCAATCTCGCGGGCGGCTTCAAGGATCGCCGGCCCGTTGTCCATGTCGGCAAGCATGCCGATTGCCGAAGCAAGCTTGTCGGCGCAGGCGCGGATGATCTCGGCCAGGCGGATGGCTTCCGGCGTGGCACGGCGGAGATCGTACATGGCCACGCACTGGGCGGCGTCCTGAATGGTGTCGAGCACGCTGTCCATGGTGGAAATCAGCTGGTGAATCTCGTCGCGATCGAGCGGCGTGATGAAGGTGGAGTGCAGCAGGGAGACCGTTTCGTGGGTAATCTTGTCAGCCCGCGACTCGATGGCATCGATGGCTTCGGCATGGGCCACCGCCTCTTCATGGTTCCGGTTGAGGGCTGCCATGAGGGCAACGAGAGCATCGGCGCCACGGACGATTTCCTTGGCATGGGCATTGAACAAGTCAAAGAATTTGACTTCCTTGGGCATGAATCGGCCAAGCATGGGGGCTTCCTGAAGGGGAGATTCCGGGGGCCGCAAGGATAGCACCGTCACGAAACGGTAACGATATTGACACATTCGGCGCCGGGGCCGGCGGAGGGAGCCTTCTGCCTCAGTTGCCGGTCTTGGCGGAAGTCGCCAGGGCACTGGCCGACTTGCGGACGGAGTCGGCGTCGTAACGCTTCAGGATCTCGCGGAACTTTGACCCGAGGAAGGCATTGGCATGCTTGCGGATGCCTTTGGCCATTTCCGCATTCGTCACGCCTTCGGCCAGCGGACGCAGACGCTGGATGATCTCTGCCAGGCGCGCGATCTCTTCCGGACTCGGCACGTCTTCGGACGTGATGGGCTCGATCAGGTGATTGACCACCAGCTGAACAAAGCTGCGAGTCAGCCGATCAACATCGGTACGTACGACTTCCAGTTCGCGAAGCAGAGCCCCCAGGGGAATTCCGGCGTTATACAGCTCGAGGCCGGCATTGAGCAGGCGTGGGCTGGGAATCCGGATACGGTCGCCGTCGATTTCGAACAGGCCGACGTCCATCGCCTTGCGCAGGACGTCTTCGTCGATATCGTTCTTGAACAACTCGCCAAGTTCGTCCGGATCCATGTAGACCGGAATTTCTTCGGTCCATGTTCCGGCCAGAACGGAGTCCAGCCCCAGCACATGGTCGAGATCCTGACCCGACTCCCAGGCTTCGAGCAGCTCGCGGATGTTGGCGATGGTGAACCCGCGCTCAAGCAACTGGTTGATGATGTTCAGGCGGGAGAGATGTCCCTGGCGATAGATGCCGGCGCGGCCACGGCGCTCGGGCGGCGGCAGGAGCCCGCGATCCTGATAGGCGCGCACGTTACGCACGGTGGTACCCGCCACCCGCGCCAGCTCGTCGATGGAATATTCCTGTTCGCCTTCGCTGGCCTGAGTGCCGGTGAGGCCCTCGGGCAGGAGGTCACGTCCCTGTTTCAGGATCTGCCGGAGCAGCATCTGCGGTGTCTTCATGAACAGCGATGATACCGGTGCCCCTCGCATTATCCAACAGAACACGATGAGACATTGGTCACTCCGGCCACCTTCGGTGGTCGCCTGCCGCCCCGCCCGACTCGAGGGGCCGCGTCACCGACCGCGCCGGCAATGAAAAAGGGGCCCGAAGGCCCCTTTTCCGTTCCCGCGAAGTGACTCAGTTGTTGTAGGCCTTTTCGCCGTGGTCGGCGAGGTCCAGACCTTCTTCCTGGGCTTCGTCGGTAGAGCGCACACCGATCGTGTACTTGATCAGCAGCAGCACCACCAGAGCCACGGAGCCGGACAGCGCGATGGCCGTGCCCACACCCCAGAGCTGGGAGATGAACTGGGCCTTGGCATCGAACGGAGCAACCGCATTGGCCACGTAGTCCCACACACCGGTGCCACCGAGGGCCGGGTTCACGAAAATCCCGGTGCCGAGGGCGCCGAGGATACCGCCGATGCCGTGCACGCCGAAGGCATCCAGTGCATCGTCATAACCCAGGGCCGCCTTGAGCTTGGTGGCAGTGAGGAAGCACACCACACCGGCCACGCCGCAGATCACGAAGGCGCCCAGGGGACCGACATAACCGGCCGCCGGAGTGATCGCCACGAGACCGGCCACGATGCCCGAGCACACGCCGAGCAGGGAGGGCTTGCCCTTCAGGATCCACTCGGTGGTGGTCCAGGCCACACCGGCCACGGCCGTGCCGAACAGCGTGTTGAAGAAGGCCAGGCCAGCAGAGGTGCCCGCTTCCAGCGCGGAACCCGCGTTGAAGCCGAACCAGCCCATCCACAGCATGCCGGTGCCGACCGCGGTCATCATCAGGCTGTGCGGAGCGAAGTGGGTCTTGCCATAGCCGCGACGCTTGCCAACCACCAGGGCGGCCACGAGCGCAGCGATACCGGCGTTGATGTGCACCACCGTGCCGCCTGCGAAGTCGATCGCACCCTTGTTGAACAGGAAGCCGGCGTGGGAGTTGGCCACATCGGCCGCAGCGGCGCTGGTGTAGGCATCAGGACCGTCCCAGTACCACACCATGTGGGCCATCGGCAGGTAGGCGAAGGTGAACCACAGCACGCTGAACAGCATGACCGCGGAGAACTTCATGCGCTCGGCGAAGCCGCCGGTGACCAGGGCCACGGTGATCGCGGCAAAGGTCAGCTGGAACACGCAGTAAACGAAGTCCGGGATGTACACGCCCTTGCTGAACGTCGCCGCCGGCGTGGTCAGGCTGGAGCCGTGCATGAACAGCTTGTCTAGCGAGCCGATAAAACCGTTGCCGGTCGTGAACGCCGCGCTGTAGCCATAGATCACCCAGAGCACCGCGATCACGCAGAAAATCGAGAAGCTCTGCATGACGGTGGACAGGGCGTTCTTCTGCCGCACCATGCCGGCGTAGAAGAGCGCCAGGCCGGGTACGGTCATGAACAGAACGAAGGCGGTGGAAGTGAGCATCCACGACACGTCGCCCTTGTTGCATTCAAAACCCTTGTCACCGCAGTTCGGCGACGCCGGAGCGGCGGCAGCAGGCGCTGCGGCTGCTGCCGGTGCTGCAGCGGCTGCAGGAGCCGCCACCGCCGCGGCGGGAGCGGCCTTGTCAGTCACGGCAGCGGCGGGTGCCGTCGCCGCCGGGGAAGCAGCGGCGGCCGGGGCGGCCTCCTCTGCGAGGAGCGGGGTGCTCGCCACCAGGGCGCCACCCAGCATCAGTGCCATTACAAAATTTTTCACGGGAATTCCTCCGCGTATGAGTGCCGATTGGCTGCTTGTGGGTGGATTCAGATCGCGTCGACGCCGGTTTCACCGGTGCGGATGCGGATGGCCTGTTCCAGTTCAGTGACGAAGATCTTGCCGTCGCCGATCTTGCCGGTGCTGGCCGCCTTGGTGATCGCTTCGATCACCGAGTCCAGCAGGTCGTCACTGGTGGCGATTTCAATCTTCACCTTGGGAAGGAAGTCGACCACGTACTCGGCACCGCGATACAGCTCGGTGTGCCCTTTCTGTCGTCCGAAGCCCTTCACCTCGGTCACGGTGATGCCCTGCACGCCGATGTCCGACAGCGCTTCACGCACATCGTCGAGCTTGAAGGGTTTGATGATGGCGGTGACCAGTTTCATTTTTTTCAACTCCTGTGAGTCAGGAGGACCGCTCGCACGAGCGGTCCCCGGGGTTCGTCAGAACTTGTACAGACCTTCGACGGCGAAGTAGGTCTGGGTGTCGGTGGCACTGCCATCCTTCGTGTAGACCTTCTTGTCCGCCTGATCCTGGCGAACTTCGCCACGCAGTTCGAAGTTGGTCTCGGGGGCATAGCCGACGGTCAGGGTGTAACCCATGATCTTGTTGTCGGCGGCACCGAACTTGAAACCGTCCTTGTCGTCGAACTGCTCGACACGCAGCGAGGTGCGCAGCTTGTCGGTGAACTGGTAGTTGAGATAGCCACTGAGCGCCGACCAGCTGGCGTCCTGGCCCGGGGCAAGGCCGTCGCTCAGCGTGTCGGTGTCGTAGTTCAGGACGATGGCAAGCGGCGCCACCGGCTTGATGGTGACCACGGCATCAATCAGGGTCAGCGTATGGGCCGGGGCAACGCCTTCATCACCGCGATACGCATACAGGCCAGCGCTCAGGATGTCGGCCGGCGTTACGCTCACGCCGAGTTCCAGCGTCTTGCCGTTGTTCGAATCAGTGGCCTGGTCCCAGCCGTTGTTGACGCCTGCATACAGGGTCACGGTCTTGGCGGGCGCATAGCTCACGCGCACACCGGTGTGGGTGAAGGGCAGCGCATTCAGGAAGCCCATGGACCGCGAAATGTTGGTGTTGCCCGTCGGCGCGATCACTTCCGCACCTGCCAGGGTCACGAACTTGCCGCCCATCACGGTCAGGTTGCCAGTGGCGTACTGCACGAAAGCCTGGGTCAGGTCGAAGTCAGCGGTGCTGCCACCGGCCGAATGGATGAACTGGGCATCATTTCCACCGGTCACATTGACCAGCGCACCGAAACCTTCGGCCGGCTGCGAGGCGAACGTCACCGATGCCTGCTTGATCTCGAACGTCTGGCGCGAGCTGCTGTCGAAATAATTGGTGCTGAACGATCCCGCATCGGTATCGAAGCTGGTGTACGCGGCGTCAACATAGCCGCTGGCAGTGATGCCGGATGCACCGAGAACGTCCTTCAGTGTGGGGGTCGCGGCCTGGGCGGAACCGGCCAGGGCGGTGACGCCGAGAATCGCGAAGGACAGCTTGTTCAGTTTCATGTGTGACTCCTGATATAACCCTGTGGTGTCAAAAGTGGATACCGCTCAGCCCTGCATCAGACTCCGTCATCCCGCCTTGTGGGTGGGCTGCACCGGATCAGAACCTGCCTGGTTCATTGCAGAAGCCATGCCACCGCTTTTGCAGGAGCCATGCCAATCAATAAAAAGGCTGCATTTTCAAACACCTGCAATAAGACACCCCGAACGACAGCAGGTTGGTGCGCCTTTTGGGCGCGTTTTCTCCCTGCCAAGTTGCGCGAAAACGGTGCAATCCCCAATTTGGTGCAGGGCATGCCGCACTCCCGGAGTGCGGCCGCGACCGGGGGAAGAGGCGGTGCTAGAATCCGCGCCTTAACGGCCAGCAGGAGTCCCGTGACATGTCACTTGAACAGATCGTCAATCGCGTCAGCGAGCAGCTGTCACAGGTCCTTCCGCCCGGCGTGCGCCAACTGCGCGGCGATCTCGAGGAGAACATCAAGGCCGTGCTGCGCGAGGCACTTGCCCGCATGGAGCTCGTCACCCGTGAGGAATTCGACATTCAGGCCGCCCTGCTTTCCCGCGCCCGAAGCCGTCTGGAAGCGGTCGAGGCTGAGCTTCGCGCCCTTGAGCAGCGTGTCGCCACGCTGGAAAGCCGCGGCAAGTAAGCCCCTCGGGCGATTGAGTCCGCCCCGTCCGCACTGCTCTTCTATGCACTGCCACAGGGATAGCCGCATGACGTTGCCCTATCCGCCAGCCGCGCCCATCGCGGCGGCCGCCACGGAAGGCGGCCTGAACAGGCAATCAGGAGAAGCACAAGGATGTCGCTTGCCATCGTGCGCACACGCGCACTGCTGGGGCTGGAGGCCCCGGCCGTCACGGTCGAGGTGCATCTCGGCCCCGGGCTCCCGGGCCTGGCCATCGTCGGCCTTCCAGAGGCCGCCGTCCGCGAGAGCAAGGACCGGGTGCGGTCCGCACTGCTGAACTCGGGCTTCGAGTTCCCGCAGCGACATATCACCATCAATCTCGCGCCCGCCGATCTTCCCAAGGAAGGAGGACGGTTCGACCTGCCCATCGCCC
>DASSUO010000083.1:0-2261 GCA_035706925.1 Moraxellaceae bacterium | reverse complement strand
GTCGGGGAGGGATCAGGCCTTGGCGACGTAGGGAGCCAGGACGCTGTCGCTGGACATCACTTGCTCGAGGGACGCCAGGATCTGGCCAGCGGTTTCATTCTGCGGAGCGAAGATCTTGCCGAAGTTGGTCTTGGTGGCCTGGAAGAAGTGGGCCTTGTCGGCCTCCTTCACGCCCATCAGGTCAGCCAGCACATTCAGCGATTCGCCGTGGCCGACCGACATGTCGCGGGCCAGGTTGTCGACGTTGGAGCCGGTGAACATGCTGAGGCGGGCCTTCGACGTGATCACGCCCTGCGTCTTGCAACCCAGGGTACCGGTGGTAATGCCGAAGGTCTGGTTGCCGAGGGTGCCGTTGGTGGTGGCGCCAAGCACCTTGAAGACCGGTCCGGACTGGCCCGCCATAATCATGGAGCCGAGACCGCAACCGATGTCGTCGTCGGCAAGGGCCACGGAAGCGGAGGCGGACAGCACAGCAATAGCGAGGAGCTTCTTCATCATGATGGTGCATCCTTTTTTATCGTAAGTGAGAGTCTGCTTCTTCCAAGCAGTCCATCGAGTGTATCCCTTTCGGCGCACCTGTACAGCCGTCGTTCGCGGCCCTTTAAGCACCCCATGTCGCGCCAGCGGGTAACCGATTCCGCCCGGGCTGTCCAGACTGGCGGTCACTGGAAGCTCCGTCGCTATAATCGGACACTTTTTCCCAAGGAGGCATGATGACGCATTCCCCGCAGATCACTGTGGCGGTCCTCGGCGGCGGTAGCTTCGGTACCGTCCTTGCCAACATGGCCGCGGAAAATGGTCATCCCACTACCCTGTGGCTGCGAGACGAGGCGCAACTCGCCGAGATGAATGCCACGCGGGAGAACGCCCGCTACCTGCCGGGCTTCCGACTGGCAGACGGCCTCCGATTCAGCAACGATCTTGCAGAGGCCGTCACGGGCGCCGATGTGGTGTTCGTATCGATTCCCAGCAAGGCCTTCCGCACCGTCATCCGCAACGCGAAGCCGTTCCTGCGGCCTGAACAGATACTGGTAAGCACCACCAAGGGGATCGAACGGGACAGTTTTGCGCTGATGAGCGAAATTCTCCGGGAGGAGTCCGGACTCAAGCGGATCGGCGTGCTGTCCGGTCCGAATCTTGCGAAGGAAATTGCCGCGCGCATGTTGTCAGGAACCGTCATCGCGAGTACTCAGCCCGATGTGCGCGAACGGGTGCATCAGGCCTTGTCGCGTCCCTATTTCCGGGTCTTTGCCAACACGGATATTTATGGGGTTGAACTGGGCGGTGCCCTGAAGAACATCTATGCCATTGCGGCCGGCATGGCTGGCGCGCTGTCGCTGGGCGAGAATTCGCGAAGCATGCTGCTCACCCGCGCGCTCGCGGAAATGAGTCGCTTTGCGGTTCAGTTGGGCGCCAATCCCTTGACCTTCATTGGCCTTGCCGGTGTGGGCGACCTGATCGCCACCTGCTCGTCGCCCCTGAGTCGCAACTATCAGGTCGGCTTTGCGCTCGGCTCGGGCAAGAAACTCGATGACATCATCGAGGATCTGGAGCAAACGGCCGAAGGCATCAATACGGTGCAGATCGTAAAGAAGAAGGCAGACGAGTTCGGCGTCCACATGCCCATCGTCGCCGGGCTATACGCCATCCTCTTCGAAGGTCAGTCGCTGGCGGAGGTCATGTCGCGGCTCATGCATGGCGGCAAGAGCAGTGATGTGGAGTTCGTACTGCCGAGGTCGCAGGCATGAAGGTGATCCTGATCCGCCATGGCGAAGCGGAACCGCATCGTACCGATGACGCGGGGCGTGCGCTGACGCAACACGGCCGGCATCAGGCGCAAAAGACCGGGCACTGGTTGCGGAAGTCCCTGCATCACGAGGGTGGGGTGGTGTGTCTGCTGGCCAGCCCCTACCGGCGGGCGCGAGAAACAGCGGAGGTCATATCCGGACAATGGCCGTTGCCGGTGGGCACGGTGGAGGCGATAACGCCTGATACCGATCCTCGCGTGGCACTGGTCGCCATTGAGCAGGCCAGTGCGGGAGCCGACATTGTGCTGGTCGTCAGTCACATGCCGCTGGTCGGTGCGCTGGCCGCCTGGCTGGAAACAGGAACGGTCGGCGCCGGGCGCGGCTTCTCGCTGGCCGAGGCGCGTGTACTGGAAGCAGACATGCTGGCACCCGGACTTGCGACAACGGTGGATGATTTCATTCCCGGCATCACGGACCAGTGACGCCGGGTTGTCCGGGTCCGGGCGATTGCGC
>DASSUO010000082.1:0-2880 GCA_035706925.1 Moraxellaceae bacterium | reverse complement strand
CGTGACTGCCGCCGGTGAAACCATCGGGCGCCTGGTCGAGGCGGCCCGCGAAGCAGACACCGATATTCGCGAATCGATCAGTGGTCTTCGCGAAAGTCTTTCTGAGGGTGGATTTTTCGCGGCCCTGGCCAAATATCTATGCCAATATGAAAAGAACTGTGCTATCCGTGTGGCGCTTGAAAAACCAGAAGGCATCAGCGACGCGGTATTCGAGCCAATAGTCGCGGTTCAGCTGCTGCGCATCCTGCAGGAAGCGCTCACCAACGTCCGCAAGCATGCCAATGCACAAAGGGTGCATATCCGCTTTGCGCTGGAGAATGACGGTGGCCCCCGCCAGTGGGCTTGCGTGATTGTTCGAGATGATGGCTGCGGATTTGACGCGAGCGCGCTCTCAGATAAGTCCGGTGGGCATTTCGGCCTGCGCGTCATGCAGGAACGGGTCGAAGCGGTCGGCGGCCAATTCACCCTCCACGCTCAACCAGGGCGTGGAACCACGGTCGTAATCCGCGTGCCGGTACGGTTGGCTGGGGACACCGAGCCTCAGATGAGGAAAATAGAGCATGGTTGATTCGACGCCGCATTTCATGCGACCCTCACCCCCATTCCGCGTCCTGCTGGTGGATGACCATTCTCTCTTCCTCGAAGGGCTCCGCAACCTGCTCGTCTCGGAAGGTATTCCGGTGGCTGGCCTGGCGCGGGACGGCTTTGATGCGCTGGCGCAGGCTCGCCGCCTGCACCCGGATGTGATCCTGATGGATATCCAGATGCCGCGCTGCGACGGCCTGACCGCCACCCGGTTGATCAAAGCCGAAATGCCAGAGTGCAAGATCGTCATGCTCACCATGTCGGAGGATGAGCAGGATTTGTTCGAAGCCGTCAAGAGCGGCGCATCGGGCTATTTACTCAAGCGCCTGGACGCAGCCGAATTCTTCAACTATCTCGCAGAACTACAGTTGGGCCACCCGCCCTTCTCCCCCGGCCTGGCGGAGAAGATCCTTTTAGAATTCAAGCGCCAGGTCTCACCGTCCCAGACTCTGACCGTGCAGGTCAGCGCTGGTCCGGCGGCTGGCGAGGAGAGCGGCGCGCCAGGGGTCCCATCGTCCGCAGGCGCCTTGACCCCCAGGCAGGTGCAAATTCTCACTCTGGTCGCCCAGGGACAGACGTATCACCAGGTGGCAGAGACGCTTCACCTGGCTGAGCGGACCGTCAAGTATCACATGTCCGAGATACTCGCGCGCCTGCACCTGGATAACCGCGCCCAGGTGATCGCGTATGCCGCCAAAATGGGGCTTACCCGGGATTCAACCCCCTGAATAATTCACCCCTCGTCATGGCATACGTTAGCGGCGCAGGCCCACAGCACAGTCTTGATCTGGAACGGGGTCAGTTCAGGATGTTTGGCGCGGATCAAGGCCACAATTCCGGTAATGTGCGGGGCGGCAAAGCTGTTACCTGTGCTGGTCAGGTATTGGTGGTCCTTCCAGGCCACGCGTACATCAATTCCCGGCGCGCCGAACTCGACGGGCGGCGCGGGGTTGTAGTAATAAGTCAGGGGGTCGCGGCCGGTGTGCGCGGCGACCGAAATCACCGCGGCGTACAGCGAGGGATAGCTGGGCGCGGGCACGTTGTTCACCGCCGAAACCAGCACGACATTCTTGAAGTACGCGTCATCAGCGATCTCGTGGAACAGGGCGTAATATTCCTGGCGGGCGGTGCTCAGACTCAGGTTAGCCACCTGCATGCCATTTTGTAAGGTCCAGTCGACCCCTCCGGCGAATTGGATCGCCCGGCCGCGCATGTCCCGGCCCAATACGCGCACGCTGTACAGCTCGGCTTCGGGCGCCAAGCTGTGGATGATCCCCGCGCATGCCGTGCCATGCCCCGAGAGATCCCTGGGTTCGGGATCTGGGTCGACCCGGTAGTGTTCCTCGGCGGCCTCGTCATATTCGACGATCACCCCCTGGCGCACCATGCCGCCAACTGCCGGATGGTCGGCCTCGATGCCGCTGTCAACCACCGCCACCCGCACGCCGCGCCCGGTGCTGCCACCCCAGGCCCATTCCGGGGTAATATGGGAAATCGGGCCGGTCGCAGCCAGCGCCCGGATCACTTCGGGCAAGAACTGGCTGGAATAGGCCGGCAGATCATCCATGGCACTCATCTGCGACTCCCGCCGCGGACAGCGTGCCGCCGAGCCCGCCCATAATCAGCGAAGGCAGATAGGACCTTCAGCGCCGTCTCGCGTTCCGCTTCGCCCAGACGGCTGAATTCATTCAACAATGTGGCAACCTGCCGCAGCTCCGTTTGGCGGGCAGCGGAGGACGTCTCGGAAAGGGCTTCCATCAACGCGGCCATTTCGCCGGCCTGGGTTTGCCGGGCCAGCTGCTTCAAGCCATCCACCAGCGTCTCGCCCAGCTGTTCCAGGCGCTGCGATAGCTCGATGGCAAGGGCAGCCTGCCTGGCAAAGATCCCGAGCAGCTCCATATCCTGCATGCCAAAAGCAGGCGCGTCGATCTTGTCGAGCACTTCCATCACCCCCAATACGCGCTCCCCCGAGACCAGCGGCATCGCCAGGATCGAGCGCGGTATGTACCCTGTGCTCTGGGCGAAATCCCAGTTGAAACGGGCATCCCGCGCGACGTCCGAGACGGCGATCGGCTGCCCGGTCATCACCACATAGCCGGCAATGCCCTGGTCCAGTGGGATGCGCATCCCGGCCAGGTCTTTGTCCGCGCTGCCGGTCGAGACTTTAAACTCCAGAGCCTCTTCAGCCTCATTCACCAGCAGGATCGAGGCTGCCGCAGCCTGGAAAATACGTGCCGCGGCTTCGACGATCGAGCGCAGCAGGGCGTCATTAGAGAGCGGAAGGCTGACTTGCCC
>DASSUO010000081.1:0-6846 GCA_035706925.1 Moraxellaceae bacterium | reverse complement strand
GCCTTGATGAACGCTGCAAGGTCGCCATCTGTCCGGACATGGTCAATCACAGCAAGCCGCATCCGGAGCCCATGCTGAAGGCCGCTCACGTCCTCGGTGTGGCACCGGCTGACTGCGTTTATGTCGGCGACCACCGTCGCGACATCGAGGCAGGCCGCAATGCCGGCATGGTTACCGTGGCGGCCGCCTGGGGCTATATCCTCGAAGGGGAAACTGCACAGGACTGGCAGGCGGACCGAACGGTTGACACGGTGTTCGAGCTGTCCCGCCTGCTGGGCGTCAATTGAGGAAACGGCATGAAAGACTATGAGGCGAGCCCCCACCTTCTGAAGGACCGGGTCATCCTGGTCACCGGCGCCAGCGACGGCATCGGACGCACTGCGGCGCGCACCTTCGCCAGCCATGGTGCCACCATCATTCTGCTGGGCCGCAGTCTTTCCGCTCTCGAGAGCGTCTACGACGAAATCGAAGCGGCAGGCCATGCACAGCCCGCCATCGTGACGCAGGAGCTCTCCACCGCACGTCCGGCCGACTACCAGCAACTGGCAGAAACCATTGAAAAGGAATTCGGTCGTCTGGACGGCGTCCTGCACAATGCGGGCGTCCTGGGCGACATTACGCCGCTGGAAATGTACGACCCCGATACCTGGGATTTCGTCATGAACGTGAATCTGAGGGCGCCCTTCCTGCTGACCCAGGCGCTGCTACCCCTCCTCAAGCAGTCGCCCGACGCGTCGGTGGTCTTCACCTCCAGCTCTGTGGGTCGCCGCGGCCGCGCTTTCTGGGGGGCTTATGCGGTCTCGAAGGCTGGCATTGAAAACATGGCCCAGCTGCTTGCAGATGAACTGCGCAATACCAGCAACGTCCGGGTCAACTGCATCAATCCCGGTGCCACTCGCACCAGGATGCGCGCCACCGCTTATCCCGGTGAAAATCCGATGTCCCTGAAAACACCCGCCGACATCATGCCGGCCTATCTGTGGCTCATGGGACCAGATAGCCGAGGCACAACCGGCGAGTCCATTGACGCGCAGAACCGACCGCCCACCCCCGCATGAAGTGTGTGCGGCGCCCGAAAAAGGCGCGCCCTGCAAATGAAAAAAGCCGGCAAATGCCGGCTTTTTTCATGATAAACGAGTAACGCAACACTGACGTAGCGGCCCAGGACCCGTGGATGGCCAAGGCAGAGGCGACCGTGCGGATACTACCTTACTCCTCCGCGCCATTCTCGTTCCGGGGACGACTGTGCCCGTCTCGCCGTTGCTGGCGGAGAAAGCCGCCACGGCGGGCAGGCAAGGGATTTTCCTGCATTTTTTCCGTACGACGCTTGGCAAGGCCATACAGGCCGGTACCTCGGCGCGGACGCAGTTGCACCAACTCGACGAGCGCATCGATGTCGGCCTTGTCGAGCTCGATCCAGCGACCGGTCTTGAGCGTGCGCGGCAGCGTCACAGATCCGTAACGGGTGCGCAGCAAACGACTTACCTTGAGTCCCTGTGAATCGAAAAGGCGGCGCACTTCGCGGTTGCGGCCTTCCTTTACCACCACCTGCCACCAGCGGTTGAAGCCCTCGCCGCCCAACTCGACCATCTTTTCAAACTTGGCCGGACCGTCTTCCAGCTCCACGCCAGCGAGCAGGTTGCTGCGGACGCCCGGCGTCACTTCGCCCATGACGCGCACGGCGTACTCGCGCTCGATTTCGTTGGAGGGATGCATGAGACGGTTGGCAAGCTCGCCATCCGTGGTGAATAGCAGGAGGCCGGAGCTGTTGACGTCCAGCCGGCCAACCATGACCCAGCGCTCACCTTTCATCGCTGGCAAGCGATCGAACACGGTCGGCCGTCCTTCCGGATCCTGCCGCGAGCAGATCTCACCTTCGGGCTTGTAGTAGATCAGCACCCGGCGACGGGTTTCTTCTTCAATAGTGAACTGTACGCGACGACCGTCGACACGTATCTCGTCGGTTGCCTCGACGCGATCGCCCAGCGTGGCTAGTTTGCCGTTCACGCTGACGCGACCGTCCGCTATCGCCTGTTCCATGTGGCGTCTCGATCCCAGGCCACAGCGGGCCAGCACTTTCTGCAACTTCTCACTCATGGACGGACAGCTCGCAGGGTTTCAGAAAAAATGGCGCGGAACGCCTGAACGACACGTCGCTCACTCATAAATCGGGTCCTCGCTCCGGCCATCGAGCTCTTCGCGCTCAATGTCCGCATCGAGGTCGGCCATGACGACGGCCAGTGTCTCGGCGTCCTGCTCATCCAGTTCGGCCCCCAGCCCTGTCGAGCGTTCCTGCGCCTCGAGCAGCTCCAGCTCTTCGTTGATCCGCTCGAGGTCGCGGATTTCAGAGAGGGACGGCAATTCTGCGAGCGACTTCAGGTTGAAGCTATCGAGAAACTCTCGCGTCGTCGCGAACAGCGCCGGGCGACCCGGAACATCGCGATGGCCAGCCACGCGAATCCACTCGCGCTCGAGCAATGTCTTGACGATATGGGAGCTCACCGACACACCACGGATCTCCTCGATTTCAGACCGGGTGATCGGCTGGCGATAGGCAATGAGCGCCAGTGTCTCAAGCAGCGCACGGGAGTACCGCGAGGGCTTTTCCTCCCAGAGGCGGCTGACCCAGGGGCCGGTTTCCTGTCGCACCTGGAAGCGGAAGCCCGAGGCAACCTCCTTCAGTTCGATTCCGCGACCTTCGTAGTCCTTGATCAGCGCCTCCAGCGCTTCACGCATTACCGCATTGTCCGGGCGATCGCCTTCATCGAACAGAAAGCCCAGCCGCTCGATGGTGAGTGGCTGACCTGCGGCGAACAATGCACCTTCCAGGATCTTCTTGAGGAGTTCGGCATCCATCGTTGGACAGCTCCGTCACTGCACAGGCGAGCTGTCATCGCCCGCCTGATCGTTGAATTCGTCGAGGTCGAGGTCCGGCTGAGAATCAGACTCATCGTCGCTGTCAGCCGGAACATCAAAGGCGTCGTTGGCGCCGCCTTCATCGAGATCGGCAAGGTCGTAGCCCTCGCCTTCTGCTTCTTGCACACGAGCCTTCACATGGATGGCGCCGAAGGACTCCGTCTGGACCAGGCTGAGGACCCCTTCCTTCACCATTTCGAGAATGGCCATGAACGTCACGACCACACCGAGTCGACCCTCTTCCATCGTGAAAAGGGACACAAAGGGCACGAAATCACGCCCTTGCAGCTTCTCCAGCACCTGACCCATCTTTTCGCGCAGCGTCAGGGTCTCCTTGGACACCTGGTGGCTCTCGAAAAGATCAGCCCGGCGAATCACGTCCTGCAGCGCCAGCATCAGTTCACGCAGCTCGACCTGCGGCAGCGGCTTCTCGCGCTGATAGTCCGGTCCCTGGACCTTCACCGGCCAGAAATCGCGCCCTTCCTGCGGCATTGCGTCCAGGTCTTCGGCGGCCTTCTTGAAGCGCTCATATTCTTGAAGGCGACGGATGAGCTCGGCACGCGGATCCTCTTCCTCTTCGCCGTTCTCGCCCTTGGGACGGGGCAACAACGAACGCGACTTGATCTCGCCCAGCATGGCCGCCATGACCAGATACTCGGCCGCCAGTTCCATGTTGAGCGAGCGCATCATCTCCACGTACTGCATGTACTGGCGGGTGATTTCCGCTACTGGGATATCAAGGATGTCGAGGTTCTGGCGCCGGATGAGATACAGGAGCAGGTCAAGGGGGCCCTCGAACGCCTCAAGGAATACCTCGAGGGCATCGGGCGGGATATAGAGGTCTTCAGGCAGCTTGGTGAAGGCCTTGCCGTATACAAGGGCAAAGGGCATTTCCTGCTGCTGGGGCGACACCTCCGCGGCGGGTGCGTCGTTAGCCTGAACCGTGGCAGCTTCGGCCTGGATGTCGGCTATTGCCGCGAGTACCAGTTCGTCGTCCTGTTGCGTTCCACCGCTCATCGTATACCTCGTTGCCGCTTCACAGCGGTTACTTTGCAGGGCGGGATGTTACCACTGCGTCACCCCGCCCGTCCCCCTCCCTGATGAACGACCGGTCTGCCCGGCCTCAACGATAAGCAAGCCCCATTGCCGCCCGGACATCGCGCAACGTGTCTTCGGCCACCGCCGACGCCGTTTCGCAGCCCTGATTCAGGATGCTGCGGATCACTTCAGGGCTGGACTCGAACTCCCGGGCGCGCTGACGCATGGGATCGAGTTCGGCATTGATCGCATCAATGACCGGCTTTTTGCACTCGAGACAGCCAATACCGGCGGACCGGCAGCCCTGCTGCACCCACTGCCGTATCGCCTCGTCCGAATAGACCTCGTGAAGCTGCCATACCGGGCAGACGTCCGGATTCCCGGCATCGGTCCGGCGCACGCGAGCCGGATCGGTCGGCATCTTGCGCACCTTGGCGTCGACATCGTCCGGCAGCTCGCGCAATGAAATGAAGTTGCCATAGGACTTGGACATCTTCTGCCCGTCCAGCCCCGGCATCTTCGAGGCCTCGGTCAACAGGGCCTGCGGTTCCGGCAGGATGATCTTGCCCGACCCCTCTACCGAGCCCAGCAGGCGCTCCTTGTCGCCCAGGGTGATGTTCTGCTGGTCACGAACCAGGGCCTGGGCCGTCAACAGCGCCTCGCCGTCGCCCGACTCCTGGTAGCGCTTGCGCAAGTCCACGTACAGCTTGGCCGCTTTCTTGCCCATCTTGGTAATGGCCGCCTCGACGGCTTCCTCGAAGCCAGGCTCACGGCCATACAGATGGTTGAAGCGGCGCGCCACTTCGCGTGTGATCTCGACATGGGCGACCTGGTCAGCCCCCACCGGAACGAGCCCCGCGCGATAGATGAGGATGTCAGCGCTCTGCAGCAACGGATAGCCCAGGAAGCCATAAGTGGCGAGGTCCTTCTCCTTGAGCTTTTCCTGCTGGTCCTTGTAGGTCGGCACGCGCTCCAGCCAGCCAAGCGGCGTCATCATCGAGAGCAGCAGATGCAGCTCGGCGTGCTCGGGCACCCGGGACTGGATGAACATCGTGCAGTTGTTCGGATTGAGGCCCGCGGCGAGCCAGTCCACCACCATGTCGAACACGCTTTGCTCGATGCCGCGGGGGTCTTCATAGGACGTGGTCAGGGCGTGCCAGTCAGCGACAAAAAAGAAGCAGTCGTATTCGTACTGCAGTTTGACCCAGTTCTTCAGGACGCCGTGGTAATGCCCCAGATGCAGCCGGCCGGTGGGCCGCATGCCGGACAACACGCGCTGCTGGGAGGCGACAGAGCTCAAGAGGTTCTCCTCGGCCCGGAACATATGACGGGGCCATTCAAGAAAACGGCGATTATAGGGACGAGGCCCGCAAAAAAAACAGGCCACGAGGGCCTGTATAAGCTTGAGGAGAGCATCCCTGTCGCGGTCGCGCCAGGAGAAGATCCGCCTGCCGGCGGAATGGCCCAATGATAGATCAAAAAACCATCAGATTGACACTGCCGGACGCGTTGAACCTCCTCAACGGAAGGGTGCCGGATCCCCGCGCCCCTCACGCAGGATTTCCGGCGAGTCGCCGGTCAGGTCCACCACGGTGGTCGGCTGCAACGTGCCATGCCCGCCGTCAATGACGAGATCCAGGCGGGATCCCACCCGCTCACGGATCTCCTCAGGGTCACTGAGGGGGTCCGGGTCGCCCGGCAGCTGCAAGGTCGTTGTCAACAGAGGCTCGTTGAGTTCTGCCAGCAAGGTTTGGCAGATGACATTGTCAGGCACGCGGATGCCGATGGTCTTGCGCTTGGGATGCAGGATGCGCCTCGGAACCTCGCTGGTCGCCACCAGGATGAAGGTATAGGCCCCCGGCGTAACGGCCTTCAGCAACCGGTACGTCGCGTTGTCGACCTTGGCGTAGGTGGCAATCTCTGACAGATCCCGGCAGAGGAGCGTGAAATTGTGGCGGTCGCCGAGTTCGCGAATCCGCACGATACGCTCCAGGGCGTGCTTGTCGCCGAGATGGCATCCAAGCGCATAGGCAGAGTCTGTCGGATACGCAATCACGGCCCCTTCGCGGACCATGCTGACCGCCTGCCGGATCAGTCGCAATTGCGGATTGTCCGGGTGAACGTAGAAATACTGACTCATTCCATTGGCATCCTCTGCAAGCCTACCCCTGCAACAAGGGTAGCTGACCCGGCAACGTGCTTTCGTTGATCCAGCGGTGCCAAACCGGACGACAGCCCGCCGGCAGCGCGGGAAATCGACCCAACTGGATCCAGGGCATGTGGGGACCATGAAAATCGCTGCCCTGCGACGCCTCCAGTCCGGCATCGCCCGCGAGTTGGCCAAGATAGCGCACCATGTCAGGTTTCTCTGTCGCCGTCGCCACCTCCATCGCGTCGCCACCGACTTCACGGAAGGTGGCAATCAGGGCACGCAGCTTGGTTCGGGTCAGCGGATAGCGGCCCGGATGGGCGAGTACCGCGGCACCACCCGCGCTCCGGATCAGGGCCACCGCCTCCGGCAACTCGACCCAGGGCATGGGAACATCGGCAGGCTTGCCATTGCCCAGATACTTGTCGAAAGCTCCCTGCAGGCTGGACACGCGTCCCTCCGCCAGAAGCCACTGTGAAAAATGCGTGCGGCTGATGCGGTTGGGCTCGTTCCCCGCCAGCGCCAGCGCGCCCTCCCATGCCCCTGGAATCCTCAGCTTCTCGAGCCGCTCGGCGATCCGGTGGGCACGCTCACCGCGGGCATCCGCCTGCCGCGCCAGCCCCTCCACGAGCCCGGCATGCCCAGTATCAACACCGAGCCCGACCACATGTACGGAAATGCCCCGCCACATCGTCGACAGTTCGAGCCCGCTCAACAGATGCAGGCCAAGCTTCCCGGCCTCG
>DASSUO010000080.1:0-3762 GCA_035706925.1 Moraxellaceae bacterium | reverse complement strand
AGAGTCGGCGAAATAACGACATGGCACCCTCCTTGGGTTTCCCCCTTTGCACCGAACGGTTCGCGGAACCGCTCCTAATCCGATCCGTCCTCGTGCATGCGTTGCACGAGATCGACCCAGCGCGACAAACGTTCCACCGGTGAAGGGGCCGGGCTGGCACCGGTCCACAACCCTTCGTTGTTGAAACTGAATACCGGCATCAGGTCCGGGCGGCGCGACGCCGGACGAATCTCTCCGAGAAGATTGTCCAACACCAGCGGTTCGGCCGCTGGCGTCTCGTAATAGGTCAGCACCATGTGCGCCTGCGTGATGTTGCTGGACGGCCCGCCGATCCGGACGCGAACGTAGGTCATGCGAAGTTTGCTCACCGGGACCCCAAGGGTCTTCAGTGCCACATACTTGGCAATGGCGAAGTCCTCGCAATCACCGGCACCGATGCCGAGGCTCTCGGCCGGTGTCGCCCAGTAGTCGGCCTGGTGCCAGACGGCCGGATCAGAGTCGAAGCGGATATTCCGGTTGAAGAACTCGTTCACCCGATCGAGCTTGTCGCGCACCGGCAGGGGCTGCCACTGCGGAAGTTGCCGCCGGTAATCCTCTATGCGCGCTGCGCCCTCCGCCCCGAAGCGCTTCAGCACCACGGTCTGCATGCGCGCGAAATCAACCGCATGCCCCCCGGGACAGGCCAGGGCCAGTGCGGTCAGCGCCACGGTGGCCGTTCGGCGCAACACCGCGGGCGGCGAATGGGGCATGGCAGCGCTCCCTTGCCGTTTATCTGAAAATGATCGTCAGAAAGACGGTATTTCTTTTGTTTAGAAGTGTAGGTGCTGAACGGAGGGTTGCAGGGTGCCAATGCTGGTCTATTACTTTGGAACCTTTCTGTACGACTGATGTTCGTACTTCTTGGGCCGATTCCCAGGGGGGAATGGATTTCCATATGTCATGGAGGACCCGGTCGGGTTGTCCGGACGCCGGATATTCAAGGAGAGAATCATGAGTCCGTTTCTACGCTGCGCGCTCGCGGCGGTGGTACTGGCCGGTCCGACGGGAGTCTGGGCCGGTGACGTCAGTACCCTGCAGGGAGCGGTCGAAGAGGCCGTGGTGCGCAATCCCGAAGTTCTCGAGCGTTATCACATCTTCACTGCTGCATCGGAGGAGGTCGGCGTCGCCCGCGGCGGCCTGCTTCCCCACCTGGATGTCGACGGCCATATCGGATCGGAGACGCTGGTTCAGGATCATAGTGTTCCGCCAACCCGCAGGGATACCTACAACGTGGGGGGCGGTGACATCACCCTGCGTCAACTGCTGTTCGATGGGATGGCGACCCCGCGCGAGGTCAAGCGCCTGAAATACGCCCGCCGGGTCCGCTACTACGAACTGCTCGCCACCGCTGAAGACTCTGCCCTTCAAACCACCAAGGCGTACCTCGATGTGATTCGTTACCGCAAGCTGGTGGCGCTGGCGAGTGACAATTACGCGAACCACAAGGAAGTGTTCGAGCACGTGCGGCAGCGCGTGGAGGCCGGCATTGGCCGTGGTGTCGACCTGGAGCAGGCCGGCGCGCGTCTCGCCCTCGCCGAAACCAACCTGATTACTGAAACGGCCAATCTGCACGACGTCAGTGCGCGTTTCCAGCGTCTGGTGGGTGTGGATCCGCCGACTCCCCTGCAGGATCCTCCTGCGCTGGATGGAAAGCTGCCCCCGGCGGATGAGCTGAAAGAGGGGGGGTGGCGTGCGGCACCGCAAATGAATGCCGCCCTCGAAAACATTCGTGCGGCGCGCTACGAGCTCAAGAGCAAGTACGGTCCTTATTGGCCGACGCTGGCCCTGCAGGGCAGTATCAACGGCGAACGTAACGTCGATAACCTGATTGACCGCGAATACCGGGGTCGTCTTGAGTTAATGATGAACTGGAACATCTTCTCGGGCGGATCCGATCACGCGCGCATCCGGCAGTATCGTGAAAAGCTCTATGAAGCCTATGACACGCGCGACAAGACCTGCCGTGACATCCGGCAGAATGTGCGCATCGCCTGGAACGACACGCGCAAGCTGCACGACCAGTTGGTGCTGCAGGACGAACGTCAGCTGTCCACTGCCAAGGCGCGTGACGCCTACCGGCAGCAGTTCGACCTCGGCCAACGCACCTTGCTGGATCTGCTGGATACCGAGAACGAGCTCTACGACGCCCGTCGTACCTACAAGAACTCGGAGGCGGATTACCAGCTGGCGTTCGCGCGTGTCCTCGCTCCGTCCGGATATCTTGTGAAGGCATTGGGGCTTCGTACTGTTGGCAGTGAGGCCGTGGACGATGGGGACGACCCGATTGGCGATGGCGATCGTGTCTACTGCACGCTTGAAGATCCCTCCATTTACCAGGTCACGAAGCCCGCTGACCGGCCGGTGACACCGCTGCCCAAGCGCCGCCGCCTCGAAAGCTTCACCCTCAAGGCCGACACACTGTTTGCATTCGACAAGGCCGACCTGTCCGAGCGCGGAAAGCAGTCCCTGGATGGCCTGGTGGACGGCCTCATGGCCCACGCCAAGCACAAGGATCGCATCATCAATGTGCATGGCTATACCGATCGTCTCGGCGGAGTCGAATATAACCAGCGTCTTTCTGAACGACGTGCCGCAACGGTACGCCAGTATCTGATCGGAAAGGGACTGCCCTTTGCGCAGGTCACGGCGCAGGGCCATGGCGAGAATGATCCTGTTACCGGCACCACTTGCGTAGGAACTAAGAAGACAGCCGCCCTGATCGATTGCCTGCAGCCCGATCGCCGCGTCGTCATCGATGTGGAAGGACAGGAGGAGATCACCATCCAGTACGATCCGGATGCTCACAAGTGGGAACGCGCCGATACGCCTCCCGCTGGTGCCCCGGCTCCTGCTCCGGCTCCGGCTCCTGCACAGTGAAACCATAGCCAGAACCGGTTGTGAGATGAGGCCCCGAAAGGGGTCTCATTCATTTGCAGGGTCGGAGTAAGGTCGGGACACTCCTTGCCACTGCCACTGCCACTGCCACTGCCACTGCCACTGCCACTGCCACTGCCACTGCCACTGCCACTGCCACTGCTATTGCTATTGGAGTTTCTGTTGCGGCTGCTGTTTCTGGTGAGCGTGGAAATGGCAGCTGAAACAATGGAAAAGGTTGTTTTCGCTGGATTTAATATCTGGCGTTAATAAAGTATTTACGCTGGCTCTTCTGCAGGATCATCACTGAGTAGCGAGTAGCGAGTAGCGAGTAGCGAGTAGCGAGTAGCGAGTAGCGAGTAGCGAGTAGCGTCGCAAAAAAAGGCCCCCGCTTCAGGGGCGGGGGCCAATACGGCAAGGACGCCGTCGAGGGTTCAGGGATCCGTGCGCAGCGAATGGGTCGCCAGCAGGTTGTTGATGACATCGGTGTCCGTGGCGCCCAGGAGATCGACGTTGGCAAGGACGATCTTCTGATCGACAGCCGTCGCATAATTGCTTCCGTTGAAAGCACCCGTACTGCTGATGTCGATGATGGTGTTCGTGCCGCTGTGCTCGAAGTGAAGGTAGTGCGTCAGGGTTGCCGTGGTTTCACCGACCAGAAGGTCTTTGATGTCGATTACATCGCCTTCGGTGACATTGAAGTCGGTAATGGTATCGACGGCAGGTGTTCCCGCTGTCCCTCCATCGCCAAGATGCCAGACAAAGGTGTCGGCGCCGGATCCGCCGGTCAGGATGTCATTGCCCGGGCCGCCACACAGAGTGTCATCGCCGCTGCCGCCATTCAGGACA
>DASSUO010000079.1:0-17807 GCA_035706925.1 Moraxellaceae bacterium | reverse complement strand
ATCGCGAGACGCTGGAGATTCTTGGCATCCATTGTTTCGGGGACAACGCGGCCGAGATCGTGCACATCGGCCAGGCCATCATGCAGCAGAAGAATGGTGCCAATACGCTGCGCTATTTCGTGAATACCACGTTTAATTATCCGACCATGGCAGAGGCTTACCGCGTCGCGGCGCTGAACGGGCTGAACCGCCTGTTCTGATTCTGCGTTGGTCTGTTGCCCTTGCGCTGGAGGAGGGCAGCAGGTGGGTGTGTGCGATGAAATGGCGTGTGGCGTTGAAGGGCGAGGCAATCCGGCGTTTCGAACCCGAGCCCGAGCCATGGCCTTAGTCTGAATCTGAATCTGAATTCTGACGCTAAAGGGAAGCGCGGTTCAGGGCATGGGGCAGTGTCGCTGTCAGCGGTAGAGGTGTCGCTGCAGCGCCGCGGTGCAGCGCCCGCCCATGGCCTCCAGTGAGGGCGTTGCCGCACCCAGGAAATCCTTTACCTGCGTCATGACCAGCCCGGCGTAACCACAGGGATTAATGCAGGTGAAGGGCTCGAGGTCCATGTCCACGTTCAGCGAAAATCCGTGGTAGGCGCAGTTCCGGCGAATGCGCAGCCCCAATGAGGCGATCTTGCGGCCGGCCACATAAACGCCATGCGCGTCACGATTTGCCTCGGCCGGAATGCCGAGCTCGACCAGCACGTCCACCAGCGCATCTTCAATGGCTTCGACGAAGGCACGAGGTCCCATGTCCAGGCGCCGCAGATCGATCAGGCAATAGCCCGTCAATTGTCCCGGCCCATGGTAGGTGACTTGTCCCCCGCGATCGGTTTGCACGAGGGGAATGTCCCGGGGTGACAGCACGTGCTCCGGTTTGCCGGCCTGGCCCAGGGTGAAGACGGGGGGATGCTCCAGCAGCCAGAGTTCGTCCGGTGTGTCGGGTGTACGAGTGTCGGTGAAGGTCCGCATGGCCTCCCACGTGGCGCGGTAATCGGCGCGACCAAGGTGACGGACCAGCAGGCGGGAATCGGTCATGAGGACTCAGCGGGAGCGGGACAACGGGAACGGCCCGCGCCGTGAATGACCACAGGCGCGGGCAGGCGGCGATCAGAGCACCATGCGGATGTGTTCGCAGGCAGCAAAGTCGGCGTAAAGGCCGTTGATCTGCTCCTTGCGCTCCACATAGATCGTTGCGCTGACGGACACATAGCGTCCGGCACTGGAGGCACGTTCGCTGAGCGACGCCGGGTCAAAGTCGGGACAGTGGCGCAGGAGGATGTTGGCCACGATCTCGCGCATCGGGTGCTGTGCCTCGCCCATGATCTTGAGCGGATAGTGCATGGGGAATTCCCACAGCGCTTCGTTCTGGATGTCGGTAGAGCGGAACTCGGTCATGGCGATTGGCCCCCGGGAGTGGAGTCTGGTCAATATGGTGGCGACAGGGCGGGGTTGCAAGGGCACGCCGGGCAGGGGGCCTGACGAGCGGTGGGCGAGGGTCTGGTGGCGGCGGGTACCGCAAAAAGAAAAGGGCGGAGCACCGGCGCTGCCAGTGTTCCGCCCTTTCCAGGCCTGATCGTCAGATCAGCGAGCTGAAGAACAGCTTGATGTGGTGCCACAGGCGAACAAAGAAGCCTGCTTCGGTGACGGGCTCCAGTGCCACGATGGGCTGCGCGGCGACGGTCTGGCCATCGAGCGTCAGTGTCAGGGTGCCTACCGGCTGGCCCTTGGCCAGCGGCGCCTTCACGGTCGGCTGCATCTGCACGACCGCCTTGAGACGGGAGGCATCGCCCCGGGCCAGGGTGACGGTGATGTCTTGTGCCAGGCCGGCGCGCACCTGGTCGGCCGTACCGAACCACACGCGGGGCGTGCCGAGTACCGTTCCGGCGGCATAGGGGCGAACGTTCTCGAAATTGGCGAAGCCCCAGGCGAACAGCGCACGCGTCTGGTCGGCACGTTCCTGCATCGTCTTGGCGCCCATCACCACGGAGATCAGGCGCATCGGGCTCCGCTTGCTGGAGGCGACCAGGCAGAAACCGGCTTCCTCGGTATGGCCGGTCTTCAGGCCGTCCACCGTGGGGTCGGTATAAAGCAGCGCATTGCGGTTGCCCTGGCGGATGCCGTGGAAGGTGAATTCCTTTTCGGCATAGATCGGGTAGTAGTGCGAGCTGTCGCGAATGATGGCGCGAGCCAGCACGGCCATGTCGAAGGCGGACGTCTTGTGGTCGGGGTCAGGCAGGCCGGTGGCATTCATGAAGTGGGTGTCCTTCATGCCGAGGCGGGCGGCTTCCCGGTTCATCAGTTCGGCAAAGGCGGGCTCGTTGCCGCCAATGTGTTCGGCCAGGGCCTTCGAGGCGTCATTGCCGGACTGGATGATCACGCCGCGCAGCATGTCGATCACGGACGCCTGGCTGTTGAGCGGCAGGTACATGCAGGACTCTTCACTGCTGCCGCGGCACCAGGCGTGCTCGGACACGAAGACCGGATCGGTCTCCTTGAGGCGGCCGGTCAGCAGGGACTGCTCGACGATGTAGCTGGTCATCATCTTGGTGAGCGAGGCCGGCGCGAGGCGCTCGTGGGAGTTCTTTTCTGCCAGCACGCGGCCGGAATCGAAATCGACCAGCAGGTAGGATTTGTTGTCGAGTTCGGGCGGGGCAGGGGGCGCGGCGTGGGCAGCCACGGCCAGGAAGAAGAGCGGGGCGATCCCGGCAAAAAGAGAGCGACGCATCGGTGAGTCCTGTTTCAGAAGTCAGGGAGTCGGGGAGAAGCAGAGGGCGCGAAGTGTAGCACCGGTGCTTTCCGGTGAGACTGCTGCTTTGTCAGGCGATTGTTGCAAAGGAAGGAGAATGACGTCGTGTGGATCAGCCGGCCCGGGAGGGCCGGCTGAGGCGGCGATCACTCGCCGTGGACCACCGTGCAGAAACGGGCATAGAAGCCGAGAACGCGAGTGGGAATCGCCTCGACGCTTGCCACACGGGTGATGCTGCCGTTTTTCTTGGCGGCATCGATGGAGGCATCACCCCAGGCAACCGCACCCAGGATGTTCTCGGCGCAGGCCTCGCCCCGCTTGCCGGCCTTGACGCTCGTGCCGGTCGCCAGCGGGGCGGCGTAGAACGACAGGGCGGCGGGTGCCGGACCGCGCACGTTGGCGCAACCGGTCACCGCCAGGGCCAGGCCCAGCGCCACAGCTGCGCGTGCAGCCAGGGTCAGGATCTTCATGACGACGTCCTCGCGGCTCAGTTGCCCTTCACGACGGTGCAGAAGGTCCCGTAGAGGCCCAGGATGGACGTGCTGTCGTGATCGACGCTGGACACGGTGACGATGCCGCCGGCCTTCTTGGCGGCGTCGACAGAGGCGTCGCCGGTGGCGATCAGGCCGAGGATGTTGGTGGCACAGGCCTGGCCCGTCTTGGACGTGTTGGTGCCGTTGCCGACGGTGATGGGGCCCTGGACCTTGGTGTAGAGGAAGCCGGTGGTCGGGGATGCCACGAAGGCGCAACCACCCAGCAGGGAGGTGGCGAGGGCGACGGCGGCGAGCTGGTGCAGTTTCATGGGAACTCCTTGTTCTTGTGGTTCTGTTGCAGTGTGCCTTGATGGCGGGAGCAAGCTATCAGCAAGTGCCCGCGTTGTCATTGCGTGAGACCCGCAATGACAATGGAAAATCGTGCGGCGGGCGAGGCTGCGTGACTGACAGTTTCGGATCGGTCAGTGTCGCCAGGGGGCAAGCAGCAGGAGGAGTTCCAGCAAGGCGATGCCGGCTAGCGCCAGGGAAAGGGCGCGCCAGAATCCCGTCGGGTCGCGCTCCAGCCAGGGGCGCGACCCGACCGGCGCGAGGGCGGGATTGGGGCGTTTGAGATCGGCGAGGAATTCGCTCAGCGTTTCGTAGCGGTTGTCCGGATCCAGCGAGAGCGCCTTGCAGAGGGCGGCATCCATCCAGAGCGGAACGTGAGGATGCTGGCGGCAGGCGCTTTGGTAGCGCATGCGCCGGAAATCGAACAGCGTGCGGGCCCGGGTCCACTCGTCACCAAAGGGATGCTCGCCGGTGAGCAATTCGTAAAGCGTGACGGCGAGCGAGAACTGGTCAGCGCGCTCGTCGCGCGGGAGATGCAGCAGGCTTTCGGGCGACGCGTACTCGGCGGCCCCGGGACAGTCCGTGTCGGCGACCTCTTCGAGACCGGCGACGCGCGCGGAACCCAGGTCAATCAGCTTGAGGGTGCCGTCGGTACAAAGGAAGAGATTGTCGGGCTTCAGGTCCTGATGCAGGACCTCGCGCCGGTGCAGGGCCTGCAATCCCTTGATGGCCTGTTCGGCGAGTGCGATGACGTCCTGCACGGCCGGGAATGGATATCGCTTTCGCCAGCTGGTGAGTGTTTCGCCCTGCAGTGCTTCTTGCAGTAGATAAAGACTGCTGCGTGTTTCCGGTGGCGCGATGCCGCGAATGAGGTGGCGATGATCGAAGCGCTGTCCCAGCCAGTCTTCCACGGCAAATCGTGCCAGCGCGGCGGCGTCACCTTCGCAGAGCCGTGAAGGCGTTTTCAGTACCAGAAGGCGGCCCGTACGTTCGTCGCGCACGCGGTAGACCTGGCTACGGGCGTTGGCATGCACCTCTTCCTCGATGATCAGGCCGTCGAGTCGCTGACCGGGTGAAAGATCAGGAAGAAGGGGCAGTGATTCCACCTGCCGACGGGTGTCGCCGGCCTCCGGCACGTCGAGGCTGTCGACCACCAGCAACTGACACGACACGTTGTCGTCGCTTCCTGCTTCCAGTGCGGCATCCAGCAGTCGTTCGCAACAGGCTTGTGGATCGTCCGCTGCCGAATCGAGCAGCTTTTTGAGTCGCGCGGGCGTCAGGAATTCGTGAACGCCATCGGTCGTGAGGAGAAAAACGTCGCCGGCGGCAGCGTCGCTGATGCGGTAATCGATCTCCACCTCATGAGCCATTCCGACGGCACGTGTGAGATAGGTTTTTCCGGCGCCTACACGGGTGGCATGGTCCAGGGTCAGCGGTTCAAGCGTGCGCTGGCGCAGTCGCCATATGCGGCTGTCGCCGACATGGAACAGATGGACGGACCGCGCACGCAGGACTAACGCCGAGAAGGTCGTGAGAAAGCCCTGGTGAATTTGCGTGTATTGCTGCCCCTGGCCGTGCAGCCAGCGATTGAGCGCATTCAGCACGCGTTCGCCGGCCGTCCGGACACTCCAGGTATCGGGGGTCGAATAAAAGTCGGACAGGAAACCCTGCACACAGGCTTCTGCGGCGTGGCGTCCTTCGCCCGCGCCGCTCACTCCGTCCGCAATAGCCAACGAAAGGCCCTTGCGTGCGAGGAGCGGTGCGTCTGGTACGCGGATTCCGATGGCGTCTTCATTCTCTGCCTTGTGGCCGGCACGGCTCGCCTGGGCCGCACGAACGCGCAGCCGGGTGGGCGACTCGTTCGGGGAAGTGGACAGGGCCATCGTCATCGCACTTACTCCACCGCAATCATCTGCACCTGGCCGTGCTCGTCCACTTCCACCATGTGGCCGCGCGGCTCATCGATGAAGTTGGCGGCAAGGAAGGCGAGCGCGGAGGTGGCAGCAATCACGTAGAAGAAAAGGTGCGGCGTGACGAACGAAAGCACCGTCAGGAACAGCACGCCGCCGACATTGCCGTAAGCGCCCGCCATGCCGGCGATCTGCCCGGTCATGCGGCGCTGGATCAGCGGCACAATCGAATACACGGCGCCGCAGGAGGCCTGCACGAACACCGACGTGCCGAGCGTGACGGCGATGGCCAGCGCAATTCCCCAGCCCGCGTTGACGTTCGACAGCAGGGCATAGCCCAGGGTCTGGGCAGCGAGGCAGGTCACCAGCACGGCGCGACGACCGATACGGTCGGAGATATAGCCCCCGAGCGGGCGCGCCACGACGTTCATGATGGTGAAGGACCCGGCCATGAGGCCCATGGCCGTGGCAGACAGATGAAAGGTGTCACCGTAGAACGTGGGAAGCATGGAGACCACGGCGATTTCCGAACCGAAGCAGGCCATGTAGGCAAAATCGAGGATGGCGACCTGCTTGAACTTGTAGCGCTGCGGCAGCGGCACCTTGGTGGTCATGAGGTGGCGGTTCACCTGCCAGATTTTCCAGGACTGCCAGACCATGAGTCCCGTCACGACGGCATAGCAGGCCATGGCCAATTCGCCGGAGATGATCTTGAGGCCGGCCGGGGACAGGCGCCAGGCCAGCACGTAGAGGATCAGGTAGATCGGGAGATTGGTCAGCATGTAAAAGACCAGGTCGCCCTTGCTGGTGACTTCGAGTCCGCCGGCCTTTTTCGGCTTGAAGTAGGTGGCGCCCTTGGGCGTGTCGCTCACATTGCGATAGAAGATCACGGAGTAGACGAGCGCAATGACGCCGGCGAGTGCCACGGCATAGCGCCAGCCGAACTGTCCCCCGAATACGCTGACGGCGAGCACCGGCATGCCGATCTTGGCGATGGCGGCACCGAAATTGCCCCAGCCCCCGTAGATGCCTTCTGCGATACCGAGTTCACGCGCGGGAAACCATTCACTGACCAGGCGAATGCCGATCACGAAGCCAGCCCCTGTCAGCCCCAGAAGAAACCGCATCACGGCGAGCTGTTCGAACGTCTGTGCCATGGAGAAGCCGATGCAGAGTGCTCCGCAGACGGCAAGCAGCACGCTGTAGCTCACGCGGGGTCCGTAGCGGTCCACCAGGATGCCGATGAGGATTCGCGCCGGAATGGTGAGCGCGACGTTCAGGATCAGGAAGGCTTTGGTCTGTGCGTCGGTGAGGTGCAGGTCCGCCTTGATGAACGGCATGAGCGAGACATGCGCGAACCAGATCAGGAAGGTGATGAAGAATGCGAGCCAGGTGAAGTGCAGCAGGCGAATTCGCGGTTCGGCAACGGAAAAGAGCGGAAACGGTTTGCGGGACGTACTCATGGCGAACTCCAGACGAAAGCAATGGGTGGCAGACCTTGCCTTCGCCAGTTGCCTCGTTGCTCCCGGCGATATGCAGGAGGGTGTCTGCAAGCGATGTGCCATCCCGTCGCAAGGGGCCGCTTTTGGAGGGAAGTCTGAGCGTATCGGCGGATCAGGACCGGACATGACGTGCGTTTGCACTGCAATCGGGCGCTGATTGCCGCATTCCGGTGCGGAGAGGGTGTCCATTATGGCGCGGGACGCGGCATCAGGCCGGTGCGCGTGGGTTGCTGCGGGCTGGCACAGGGGTTGCAGAAGGGAGCACAGGTTCGTTCTTTTCAGGTGGCCGCTTCATGAAACGCAAACTGGTTGTCATCGGCAACGGCATGGCTGGCATCCGCACGGTGGAAGAACTGCTGGCACTGGCGCCGGACAAGTACGCCATTACCGTGATCTCCAGTGAACCCGTGGCCGCCTACAACCGCATCATGCTCTCGCCCGTGCTGGCGGGAGAGAAGCGTTTCGAGGACATCGTCACCCATCCGGAGTCATGGTATGCGGAGAAGGGCGTCACGCTCCTGGCGGGTTGCACCGTCACCGACGTGAAGCGCACCACCCGCGAGGTCCTGCTGGAAGATGGTCGTGTATTGCCTTATGACCGTCTGGTACTGGCCACCGGCTCGGTTCCTTTCATCATTCCCGTTCCGGGCCATCAGCATCCCGATGTCCTGAGCTTTCGAGACATCCGCGATGTCGAGCGCATGCTGGCCGCCTGTGCCGACAAGAAGCGGGTGGCAGTCATCGGCGGTGGCCTGCTCGGGCTGGAGGCCGCCAACGGCCTGCTCAAGCAGGGCATGGAGGTGACGGTCATCCACGACATGCCGCACCTGCTGAACCGGCAGCTCGATGCAGAAGCCTCCACCTTGCTGCGCGAAACGCTCGAGGCGCGTGGCATGGGCTTCCGTCTGGGCTATCTGACCGCGCAGATCACCCACAGTGCCGATGGCGCACGTCTGGACAAGATCGTGTTCAAGGACGGCAGCGCGCTTGCGGTCGACCTCGTCGTCATGGCCGTTGGCATTCGCCCCAATGTGGCGCTTGCAAAGAAGATCGGTCTGCAGGTCGACAAGGCCATCCTCGTCAACGATACGCTGCAGACGTTTGATCCCTGCATTTATGCCGTGGGCGAGTGCGTTCAGCACCGGGGCGCGCTGTTCGGCCTCGTGGCACCGCTTTTCGACCAGGCCGGTGTCTGCGCCAATCATCTGGCCGAAATGGGTATTTCCCGTTTTGTGCAGCGCAGCACCGCCACCACCCTGAAAGTGAGTGGCGTCAATCTTTACTCCGCCGGCGATTTTACCGACGCTGATGCGGAATCCATTGTACTGCGCGATCCGGTCGGTGGCGTCTACAAGCGCCTGTTGATCAAGGATGATCGCGTGATCGGTTCAGTCCTGTACGGAGACACCAATGACGGTGTCTGGTACTTCGACCTGATTCGTGAGCAACGCAACGTGGCGTCCATGCGCGAATCCCTGCTGTTCGGGAGATCAGAGCATGAACAAGCTGCCATTGGCTGACATTTCCGCCGCCCTCAGCACGACCTCGACCACCTGTCCTTATTGCGGCGTCGGCTGTGGGGTGAATGCGACCGTCACTGACGGCGCCACACGCGACATCTCGGTGGCGGGCGATGCCCGGCACCCGGCCAACCGCGGTCGCCTGTGCGTGAAGGGCTCTGCCCTCGGTGAGACCGTCTCCCTGGACGGCCGTCTGCTGCACCCCGAGGTGCGCGGTGTGCGCCGCTCCTGGGACGAGGCGCTCGATCATGTCGCCCACCAGTTCGCCCGCGTGGTCCACGAACATGGTCCCGATGCCGTTGCATTCTATGTGTCCGGCCAGTTGCTGACCGAGGACTATTACGTCGCCAACAAGCTGGCCAAGGGCTTTATCGGCACGGCAAATATCGATACGAATTCGCGCCTGTGCATGTCGTCGTCGGTGGCTGGCCACAAGCGCGCTTTCGGCAGCGATACCGTGCCCAACAGCTATGAAGACTTCGAGCTAGCCGATCTGGTTGTGCTGGTAGGGTCCAATGCGGCCTGGTGCCATCCCATCCTGTTCCAGCGCCTGAAGGCGGCGCGCGAGCAGCGTCCCGGCATGCGCATTGTCGTCATCGATCCGCGCCGCACGGCCACTTGCGACATTGCCGATCTTCATTTGCCGGTGAAGGCGGGTGAGGACGTGCGCCTGTTCAATGCGCTACTCGCCTACCTGTCCACGCACGGTGTGCTGGACGACGAGTTCATTGTCGAGCACACAAGTGGTTTTGATGCCGCGCTGGCAGAGGCGTGTGCCCAGGACAACGATATTGCGCACCTGGCGCGCGAAACCGGCGTGGATGCCCTGGACCTGGAGCGCTTCTTCAGCTGGTTTGCGACGACGCCGCGCACGCTGACCCTCTATTCGCAGGGCGTGAACCAGTCCTCTGCCGGCGCCGACAAGGTCAATGCCATCCTGAATTGCCATCTGGCCACGGGCCGCATCGGCAAATCCGGCAGTGGCCCGTTCTCGCTGACCGGGCAGCCCAACGCCATGGGCGGGCGCGAAGTCGGCGGGCTGGCCAACATGCTGGCCGCCCACATGGACATCGAGAATGATGTGCACCGTGAACGGGTGCAGCGCTTCTGGTCCTCGCCGACCATTGCCACCCGTCCCGGCCTGAAGGCCGTCGACATGTTCGATGCCATTCACGAAGGCCGTATCAAGGCCGTGTGGATCATGGCCACGAATCCGGTGGTGTCGCTGCCGGATGCAGACAGCGTTCGTGCCGCGCTGGAGAAATGCGAGCTGGTGGTGGTGTCCGATTGCATCGCTGACACCGATACCACCCGCCTGGCCCACGTAAAGCTGCCTGCCCTTGGTTGGGGCGAAAAGGACGGCACCGTCACCAATTCGGAGCGCCGCATCTCGCGCCAGCGTGCCTTCCTGTCCGCCCCGGGCGAGGCCCGGGCCGACTGGTGGATCATTTGTGAAGTGGCACGGCGCATGGGCTTTGAACAGGGCTTTCCCTTTGCTGATGCGGCCGCGGTCTTCCGCGAGCACGCGGCGCTCTCCGCCTTCGAGAACGATGCCGCCCACGGACTGCGTGACTTCGATCTCGGGGCGCTGAGTGGAATCACGGCTCCGGACTATGACGGGCTCGAGCCCTTCCAGTGGCCCTGGCGCCGCGGGGAGACGAAGGGGCAGGACCGGCTCTTTGCTGACGGCCGTTTTTTCACGCCCGATCATCGCGCGCGTTTCCTCCCGGTCACGCCCCGTGGCCCGGCCAACCCCACGAATGCCGACTGGCCCTTCGTGCTGAACACCGGCCGCATTCGCGACCAGTGGCACACGATGACCCGTACCGGCCTGACCGCGCGCCTGTTGCAGCACATCGGCGAGCCCTTCTGTGCCCTGCACCCGGATGATGCGGCCCGGCTCGGCATTGGCGAGCGCGACGTGGTGGCGGTTGAAAGCCGCTGGGGCCGCGCCCTGGCACGGGCGCAGCTGACCACCGACCAGCCCTCCGGCACTGTGTTCATGCCCATGCACTGGACCGGCGTACTGACCAGTGCCTCGCGGGTAGGCGCCGTGGTCAATCCGGCGGTGGATCCGGTATCGGGCCAGCCCGAAACCAAGCACACACCCGTGCGCGTGCGCCGTTTCGGAGCGGCCTGGCACGGTTTCGTTCTGAGTGCCTCCCACTTGCCACTGCCGGGTGCCGACTATGCCGTCGCCGTAAGGGGCGAGAAATTCTGGCGTTTCGAACTCGCCGGAGAGGCGTCCGTCGCGGATCGCGCAGAGTTGGCAAACGTCTTGCTTAAGGAATGGAACAAGGATGAGCAGGGAATCACCGCGCAGGGCGAGGCTGTCGAAACGCTCGAGTATGTAGACAACGCCCGCTCGGTGTATCGCCGTGCCGTCATCGTCGAAGGGCGGCTGCAGTCGGTGTGCTTCCTCGGTCCGGACAGCGGTTTGCCTGAACGCGAATGGCTGTCCGGACTGGTCGGCAAGGAGCTGACGTCGCTTGATCGCCGGGCGCTGCTTTCCGGGCGCCCGCTGGATCCGGGCGCGGACAAGGGACGGATCATCTGCGCCTGCTTTGGAGTGGGCGAAAAGACCATCCGCCAGGCCATCGCTGACCAGGGGCTGGACTCGGTGGCCGCGATCGGCAAGGCCTGCAAGGCCGGCACGAATTGCGGCTCTTGCCAGCCGGAGCTCAAGGTCATCCTGGCGAGTTGCCAGGTGGCCGCGGACAAGGTGTCCGTCTGACAGATTCATCGCTCCTTCCTGTGTGAAGGAGTGCGGGAGGCAGACTCCCCGGCCGGCTCTCACGAGAGCCGGCCACTCTCCGCCAAAGCGCAACGTCGCGCACTGGCGTCTGAACCAGATTCGCAGGCAACGGGGCCTGCAACGAACACGGCCCCGTTGCGACTTTTCCGCGTGAAAAGCCCACGGGCCGCCAGCAGATCCCGCGATAGCGGGGGCATTCGGAGGTGGGTATGAGCAGCAAGTCCCGTATCGTCGTTGTCGGCAACGGCATGGTCGGCCACAAGTTCCTGGAAGCGCTGGCCGAGCGCAATGGGCATGAAGCCTTCGAGGTGGTCGTGCTCTGTGAGGAGCCGCGTGCTGCCTATGATCGCGTTTACCTGTCCTCCTACTTTTCCGGCAAGACAGCGGATGACCTGAGCCTCGTGCAGGGCGACTTCTTCAACGAGAAGAACATTGCCATCAAGCTGAACACCAGGGCGGTGTCCATCGATCGTGCGGCACACACCGTGACGACGGCTGCGGGTGAAACCCTTTCCTATGACAAGCTGGTCCTCGCCACGGGGTCTTATCCCTTCGTTCCGCCGGTACCGGGTCATGATCGCGAGCACTGCCTTGTGTACCGCACCATCGAGGATCTCGAGGCGATCAAGGCGGGCGCCGCCCATTCGAAGGTCGGCGTGGTTGTCGGCGGCGGCTTGCTGGGCCTGGAAGCCGCCAAGGCCCTGCGTGACCTCGGTCTCGACACGCATGTCGTGGAATTTGCTCCGCGCCTGATGGCCGTGCAGCTGGATGACGGCGGCGCGAGGGTGCTTCGCCGCAAGATCGAATCCCTCGGTGTGAAGGTACACACCGAAAAGAACACCAAGGAAATCGTGGACGGCGAAACGCATCGCCATGTCATGAATTTTGCCTGCGGTAACAAACTGGAAACCGACCTCATCCTGTTCTCTGCCGGCATTCGCCCGCGCGATGAACTCGGTCGCCAGTCCGGCCTCGAAATGGGCCAGCGCGGCGGCATCGTAGTGAACGATTTCTGCCAGACCTCCGATGCCGACATTTATGCCGTGGGTGAAGTCGCGCTCTGGGGCGGGCGCATTTACGGTCTGGTGGCGCCGGGCTATGACATGGCCCGCGTCGCAGCGGATCACATCACGGCCAGTGCCGCCAACGCGTTCAAGGGCGCCGACATGTCCACCAAGCTCAAGCTGATGGGCGTGGACGTGGGCTCCATCGGCGATGCCATGGGCGCAACGCCGGGCGCGCAGAACTACTTCTACATCGATGAGCCGAACGAGATCTACAAGAAGATCGTGGTCTCCGGCGACGGCAAGCACCTGCTGGGCGCCGTGCTGGTGGGCGATGTCGATGCCTATGGCACCCTCCTGCAGCTGATGCTGAACAAGATGGAGCTGCCGGAGCATCCGGATGCCCTGATCCTGCCGTCCCGCGATGGATCCGCTGCGGTAGGCATCGGCGCGGATGCGCTGCCCATGACGGCGCAGATCTGCTCCTGCAACAACGTCAGCAAATCCGACATCTGCGCCGCCATCGATGCCGGCGCCATGGAAGTCGGCGACGTGAAGACGGCGACCAAGGCGGCGACCAGTTGCGGCGGTTGCTCGGCGCTTGTCGGCCAGGTGCTGAAGTGCGAGCTCGCCAAGCGCGGTGTCGAAGTGAAGAAGGATCTTTGCGAACACTTCCCGTACTCGCGCCAGGAGATGTATCACCTGATCAAGGTGGGCCGCATCAAGTCCTTCGACGACATGCTCGCGAAGCACGGCACGGGCGATGGCTGCGACATCTGCAAGCCCACCGTGGGATCCATCCTGGCCTCGACCTGGAACGACTACATCCTGAAGGACGAACACGCCGGCCTGCAGGACACCAACGATTACTTCATGGCGAACATGCAGAAGGACGGCACCTACTCCGTGGTGCCGCGCATGGCCGGTGGCGAAGTGACACCGGAAGGCCTGATCGCCGTCGGCATGGTGGCGAAGAAGTACGGCCTCTACACCAAGATTACTGGCGGGCAGCGTGTCGACCTCTTCGGTGCGCGACTCGAAGAACTGCCCGCCATCTGGAAGGAACTCATCGATGCCGGCTTTGAAACCGGCCACGCCTACGGCAAGTCGGTGCGTACCGTGAAATCCTGTGTGGGCTCCACCTGGTGCCGCTATGGCGTGCAGGATTCCGTCGGCCTCGCGATTGCGCTGGAGAATCGGTACAAGGGCCTGCGCTCACCGCACAAGCTGAAATTTGCCGTGTCGGGTTGCACCCGCGAATGTGCGGAAGCCCAGGGCAAGGACGTCGGCGTGATCGCCACCGAAAAGGGCTGGAACCTCTATGTATGCGGCAACGGCGGCATGAAGCCGCGTCACGCCGAACTGCTGGCGGGCGACCTCGATACCGACACCCTGCTGCGCTACATCGACCGCTTCCTCATGTTCTACGTGCGCACCGCCGACCGCCTGCAGCGTACCAGCGTGTGGCGCGACAACATGGAAGGCGGCCTGGACTACCTGAAGGACGTCGTCATCAACGACTCCCTGGGCCTTGCCGATGAACTCGAAGCCGACATGGCCCACGTCATCAGCACCTACCAGTGCGAGTGGAAGAGCACGCTGGACGATCCGGAGAAGCTCAAGCGTTTCCGCCACTTCGTGAACAGCGACCAGTCCGACGACAACGTGGTGTTCGTGCCCGAGCGCGGTCAGGTGCGTCCCGCTACTGAAGCCGAAAAGAAAGGCCGCATCGAAATCGTTGCGGTCTGATTGAACCGATCATCAGGAGAATGACATGAATGCACGCAGCAATCTGGCGGAAGCCCTGGTTCCCGTGGAGGTCTGCACCCTGGCGGACCTGAAGCCCGGCGTCGGCGTTTGCGCCCTGGTGAAGGGGCAGCAGGTGGCGATTTTCCGCCTGCCCAATGACGACATCTTCGCCATTGGAAATCTTGATCCGTTTTCGGGTGCCAACGTGATCTCGCGCGGCCTCACCGGCGACCTCAAGGGGCGCAAGGTGGTGGCCTCGCCGCTGTACAAACAGCATTTCGATCTGGCGACCGGCGAGTGCCTGGAAGAAGAGGGCGTCAGCCTGCCCACCTGGCCGGTCCAGGTCATGGGCGACCGGATCTGCGTGCTTGCCTGAGTCAGGCCGTGTTTGCGTGTCGGGCCGCCTTGTGCGGCCTTTTTTTATTTTCGCGGCTCAGCGGCCGACGACAATGGGGTGTCCGAGATCGTTTTCCCGAATGATTTGCGACACCTTTTCCGCGTCCTCCCGAGTAAAGAACGGACCGATCTGCACACGATTCACCGCGGGAGAACCGCTGTTCGCAATGCCGACAGGCGCATAAACCAGGTCCATCAACCGGTTCTGCAAGGCGGCGGCATTGGCTGCTTCACGGAATGCACCCACCTGCACATAAAAATGCGCGGGTGCGGGAGGGGCATCATCTTTTGCAGGGCTTGAAGCGGTCGCCTTGCCGGAGTGCCCTGTTGCCGTCCAGTACTCGTCCGGATCAATGGCTTCGAGACGGACATAGGCGGTGCCGGTCTTGAGCATGTCGAGGCGCACGGCCGCGGCATACGACAGGTCCATGATGCGTTCGGAGTGAAAGGGACCGCGATCATTGACCTTGACGATGACGCTCTTGTTGTTCGCGAGATTGGTCACGCGAACGTAGCTGGGCAGCGGCAGCGTACGATGCGCCGCCGACATCTTGAACATGTCGTAGTGCTCGCCACTTGATGTCCGCAGGCCATGAAACTTCTTTCCGTACCACGAGGCCTTTCCGCTCTCACGATACCCTTTCGCGGAAGGGAGCAGCACATACGTTTCGCCGAGCACGGTGTACGGGCTCTTGTTGCCGTATTTCGATGGCGGCTCGGCCACTGGCTCGGCATCCGGCACCTGGCTCACGTCCGGCGGATTGTCCGGGAATGCGTCCTTGATGCGGTTGAAGTCATCGCTGCCGAAGGCGGGCATCTGGTCCAGCGAGGGGACGGGCCGCGTCTGCGGCGGCAGGCGAGTGATGGGATTGACGTGCGACGACGAGGGCGCGATTTCCGGCGCTGCGGTCGCCTCTGCCGTGGCTGCGGGCACCGGTCTGTGGGTGTGCGCCGTTTGCGGCGGTACCGTGCTGCAGCCAGCCAGTGCCAGCAGGACGCAAAGGGGCCACAACGGGCGGTGTGCCATCAGGAGTCCCTCCTTCGGGGGTAATCGACGTCGGGCTGGTACGCCAACGATGTCAGGCCGTTGGTGCATCCGCCGGAACGGGCGCTTCGGGCGGGGTGGCAGGAGCGGACGGCGTCGGCGTGGCATCGGGCGCACCCGGCTGCAGCGTCTTGAGGTACGCGGCTTTCACTTCCTGGCTCAGCTGGTACGCGGCCATGGCGTACAACACACTCCGGTTGTACTTCGTGATCACGTAGAAATTGGTGAAAGCCAGCCAGAACTCGCCACCGTGATCCCCCTGCAGGCGAAGGGCCGATGCCGGCATGTTGGCGAGATAGGCGCCGGGCTCGCGGGGAATCAGTCCCTTCCTGGCGATTTGCTCCAGTGTACTGTTGGTGCCCAGGTCCTTGTTGAGGACGCCGTCATAGTCCTGGCTGACGATGCGGGCGCGGGCGACGACCGGCGCGCCGGTCTGCCAGCCATTGGCCTTGAAATAGTTGGCCACCGAGCCGATCGCATCGACCGGATCGTCGATCAGGTCCCGCTTGCCGTCCCCGTCAAAGTCCACCGCCAGATTGCGCCAGCTGGACGGCATGAACTGCGGATAGCCCATGGCCCCCGCATAGGAGCCGTACGTGGTGAGCGGATCCAGTCCCGTTTCTTTCGCGAGCAGCAGGAATTCGCGCAGCTCCTTGCGGAAAAAGGGAGCGCGCGGCGGATAGTCGAAGCCGAGGGTGGCCAGCGTGTCGATGACACGGTTGCGTCCCTTGTTGCCGCCGAATTTGGTTTCGACCCCGATGATGGCCACGATCATTTCCGCCGGCACACCGTAAGTCTTTTCTGCCCTGGCCAGCGCATCCGCATGCTGGCGCCAGAATGCGACGCCTTTCTGGATGCGCTCCTCGGACAGGAAGGGCGGACGATAGTCCTTCCACTCCTTGGTACCTTCCGCCGGACGTGCGATCGCTTTCAGCACGCTCTCGTCGCGCGAGACCTGGGCAAACAAGGCGTCGAGTTCGCCGGGGGCGTACACCTTGTCGCGCTCCAGCTGGTCGATCACGCCACGCAATTCCTCGTAGGCGAGGAAGTCCCCGCCGGCGTGGGCGGGCGCCGTGACACACAGGCTGCTGACGAACAGGCAAAGCAGTGATTTCAGCATGGATCGGGTCCTTGTCCGGGCAGCGGTACCGCTGCACTCAGCCGATGAGTTTCTTGTGGGTGTGGATGGACATCAGGATGCCGAAGCCGGACATCAGCGTGATGATGGCCGTGCCGCCGTAGCTGACGAAGGGGAGTGGCACACCCACCACCGGCAGGATGCCGCTGACCATGCCCATGTTCACGAACACATACACAAAGAAGGCCAGTGTGATCGCACCCGCCAGCAGGCGGCTGTAGCTGTCCTGGGCCGTGCTGGCAATGTAGACGCCGCGTCCGATGAGGACGAGGTAGAGGATCATCAGCACACACACGCCGATGAGGCCGAACTCTTCCGAGTAGGCGGCGATGATGAAATCGGTATGGCCTTCGGGCAGGAATTCCAGGTGCGACTGGGTGCCATGCAGCCAGCCTTTTCCCAGCACCCCGCCCGAGCCGATGGCGGTCTTGGATTGCAGGATGTTCCAGCCGGTGCCGAGCGGATCGGATTCCGGATCGATCAGGGTCAGGATGCGCTGACGCTGGTAGTCGTGCATGAAATTCCACGCAATGGGGGCAATGGCCCCCACGGCGGCGACGAAGCCGCCCATCAGCCACCAGGGCAGGCCTGCGAGGAACAGCACGAACATGCCGCTCGCCGATACGAGGATGGCAGTGCCGAGGTCCGGCTGCTTGGCGATGAGCGCCGCGGGGATGCCGATCATGGCCAGCGAGATGCCCACCACCGTGATACGCGGAGGAAGGGGACGACTCGCCAGGAACCAGGCCAGCATCATGGGCATGCCGAGCTTGAGGAACTCAGAGGGCTGCACAGAGCCGATGCCGGGCAGGTTCAGCCAGCGTTGCGCGCCGAGGCGCACTTCGCCGAACAGGGCCACGGCAAACAGCGAGGCAACGCCACCGGCATAGAACCAGGGCGAGAGCGCCTGATAGGTGCGGGGCGGCACCTGTGCCAGCATGAACATCGTCACGAGCCCCAGACTGAAACTCACCATCTGCTTCAGCGTCATGTCGAAATGTCGGCCAGAGGCCGAATACAGCTCGAACAGCCCCAGCAGGGCCGTGATGACCAGCGTGACCAGCAACACCGGGTCGATGTGCAGGAACTGCCAGATGTTGAACTTGCGCTTGAAGCCCATGCCGTCACGGGGCATGGTGCGCAGGAAGCGGTCTTGAGTGCTCATGTCGGCTCCCTCATTCGTCGGTGTCGGCACCCGTGCCCGTCTCGGGCGGGGCCGGGACGATGCCCAGGACTT
>DASSUO010000078.1:0-4807 GCA_035706925.1 Moraxellaceae bacterium | reverse complement strand
GCTGCACAGAGCAGGCCCCCTCGCCCACCCGGCACCGCGTTTCAGCGCGTCTACGCGGAGTTCAGGGAGAAGCACGGCGGGACCAAGGGGGACGGCACGCCGACGCCGGGCGATGTGCTGACGTACGATGGGCAGGAGTTTGCGTTCAAGGCGCTGACGTGGCTGACTGCGAGGCATGAAGGGCGCAAGGCCAAGCACGCGTACTTCGTGTGGGTCTCGCGGTGCCTCGACTGCGGCGCGGAGTACACCACTCGCACGCCAGCACCGGTGTCAGTCGCGCGCGGCATCACGCGGCGCTGCCCCGAGCACGTCACCGGGCGCAGGCAGCGCAAGTCGAAGACCGACGCCTACGAGGTTGGTGATTACGAGACACCGACGCAGCGCGTGACGCGCGGCTTCGACGTGCTTGCCCTCGTGCATGATCGGATTGCAAAGAGCGAGGCGATCGCGTTCGTGGCCCAGCACGTCGGGATCGAGGCGGCGATGGTCGGCAACATGGTGGCGAACTGGGAGGCGCGCGGCACGAAGCTCGATGGCTCGCCGCTGCCGTTCAAGTTCGATGGCGATGACTTGGTGTTTTGAGCACAGGTTGCAATTCGGATTGGAAAGTGCTATGTGCTGCGGCATGACCAAGCCGAAGAAAGGACCGGGCGGCAGGCCCTCGACGTTCTCGTTCGATGTCGTTGACCGCATCTGCGAGCAGCTTGCGGATGGCATGAGCCTTCGTGCTATTTGCCGGGCGGACGATATGCCGAGCAAGGCGACGGTGTTCAAATGGCTGCGCGAGCAGCCCGGCTTCTCTGACCAATACGCGCGAGCCATGGAGGCCAGAGCAGACAGCCACGTCGACGACATCACGGAAATTGCCGACCGCACCGACCTCGACGCAAACGACAAGCGGGTACGCATCGACGCCCGCAAGTGGGTCGCCTCAAAGCTCAAGCCGAAGCGCTACGGTGACAAGGCGCTGATCGGCAGCGACCCTGACAACCCGCTACCCGCAACGAGCACGGTGGACGTCGTGGCGCTGGCCAAGGCGCTGCGCGACAAGAAATCAACCCCGGGCACGTAGCTCAGGGCAAAGAGGGAGACTGACCAATGCCAGAGCACATCTACCCCGCGCCGATCGAGTTCAGCAGCCACCAGCTGCTCGACGATCCGATCTTGCGCTACTTCCACTACGGCCACCTGCCGATGCCGCTGCAGACCTCGAGCAAGCCGTTCTGCGACCTCGCCCGGCACATCGTCGAGACGCTGCCGCGCAACGCCGAGCGATCGGTCGCACTGCGCAAGCTGCTCGAGGCCAAGGACGCCGCAGTCAGGAGCAACGTGGCATGACCCCAGAGCAATTCACCCACTGGCTGCGCGGCGTATCGGCCGTCGTCGGCGACGCACCGAGCCCTGAGCAATGGGAGACGGTGCTCGAAGCACTGGGCAAGGTGACCCAACCCGTCAGCCCGTATGCGAACGTCCCGCCGCCGTTGCAACTGCGCAACCCGCAGCCTGCACAGCCGCTCAAGGCGTGGTACGGCGATCCGGTCCAGCAGGCGCAGTGCGCACAGTGGTTCGAAAAATGAAGCGCGACCTGCTCCGGCTCACCCCGTTCCTGACCAGCGCGGCCTTCCTCGCGACGGCCGTCGCGATGCAACTCGGATGGGGCATGGTGGGCATCGCCCTGTTCCTGTGCGCGGTGACGCTGCCATGATCGACCAACTGCTCCTGTGCCTCGGCATCGCCCTCATGTTCAACTGCGTACGCGAGTTGAGCGATCGATGATGCGGGCGCTCGCCCTCGTCGGCTTTGCGGTCGGCATCGTGTACGTCGTGGCCGCTGGTGCAGTCTCGCTTGGACTGCTGGTGCAGGCGGTGCTGCAGTGATCGGCGGGCAAATCCTGCTGGTCGCGATGGGCCTGACGCTCATCGCATACTGCTTCTGGCAGCTGGGCCGGTGACGACCGCCTTTGCCCTGTGCACCGTGCTGGTGCTGCTGGCGATCGCCGGGACCGACACCGGCGTGCTGATCGTGCTTGCCCTCCTGATCGGGGTGCTCGCATCCCTATGACCACCGACACGCTCGAGACCGCACTGAGCACGCTGCCGCCCGACAAGCTGGCGTTCCTCAAGTGGCAGCTGGCGTGGACCGAGACGGCGCGGCCCGACCAGCTGCCGCCCGAGGACGGCTGGACCGAGTGCGGGTTCATGGCGGGACGCGGCTTCGGCAAGACGCGCGTCGGTGCCGAGTGGCTGGGCCGCGTGGCGTTCGAGGACCCGCAGGCCTTCCCGCGCTGCGTCGTGGCACCGACACAGGCCGACGTGCGCTTCACCTGCTTCGAAGGCGAGAGCGGGTTGCTCAACGTCATCCCGCCCGAGTGCGTCCAGTCCTACAACCGCACCGACCTGCTGCTGACCCTGACCAACGGCGCGACGATCCGTGGCTTCAGCGCGGAAAAGGCAGACCGACTGCGCGGCCCGCAGCATGCCGATGCTTGGTGCGACGAGCTCGCTGCATGGGGCAAGGACGCCGAGGACACTTGGGACATGCTGGCGTTCGGCCTGCGCCTCGGCCCGAAGCCCCGTGTCGTGTGGACGACCACGCCGAAGCCTGTCTCGATCGTCCGCCGCCTGACCACGCCGCAGCCCGAGCGGCTGATCGTCCGGGGCTCGACGTTCGACAACAAGGCCAACCTGCCCAAGTCGTTCTTCAAGGCGCTCGAGCAGTACGAGAACACCAAGATCGGCCGACAGGAACTGTACGGCGAACTGATTGACCCGGAAGAGGCTGGCATCATCAAGCGCAGCTGGCTCCGGCTCTGGCCATCGAGCACGCCGCTGCCGCGCTTCGACTGGATCATCATGTCGCTGGACACCGCGTACACCGAGAAGTCGCTGGACAAGAAGGGCGACCCCGACCCGTCGGCCTGCAGCGTCTGGGGCGTGTTCCACCACGAGAAGCGCAGCAACGTCATGCTGCTCGACTGCTGGGAAGACCACCTCGGCCTGCCCGACCTGATCCGGCGCGTGCGCAAGGAACTGAACACCCGCTACGGCGAGGACGGCGATCAGGCGCTCATCAAGCCGCTGTTCGGCGGAGACAAGCCGATGACCTCGGGCCGCAAGCCGGACATCCTGCTGATCGAAGACAAGGGCTCGGGCATCTCGCTGCGCCAGATGCTCGAGGCATCGGACATCGAGGCCTACGCATACAACCCCGGGCGGGCCGACAAGCTCAGCCGCCTGCACATCGTCAGCCCGGTCTTCGCCCAGCGCCGCGTGTGGGTGCCCGAGAGCCGCAAGAACCCGGGCAAGCCGATGACGTGGGCCGATCCGCTCATCAGCCAGCTGTGCAGTTTCGCAGGCGAAGGCAGCATCAAGCACGACGACCACGTCGATGCCTGCACGCAGGCCTTGCGCCTGTGTATGGACAAGGGGCTGATAACGTTGATTAAACCGGACGAGCCGGTGCTGACCCGCGACCCGAACAAGCCTCTCATCAACCCGTACGCCGCCTAGTTGCACTCAGCCCCGCACCTGTGGTAGAACGCCCGGACGCCTCCCGAAGGACACCCGATGGACGACGAAGAAGACCAGATGCCCGACGACACTGGCGACGATCAGGACCAGAGCGCACAGGCTGGCGAGTACGTCGACTATGATGACGACGAAAACAGCGATGTCGTCGACACCGACGACGGCGGCGCGATCGTCAAGCTCGACGAGGGCGAGTTGCCGGGCGAGAGCGAGTTCTACGCGAACCTCGCCGAGGAAATGCCCTCGAGCGACCTGTCCCGCATCGCGAGCACGCTCACCCAGCTGATCGACCGGGACAAGGAGGCGCGCAAGCGTCGCGACCAGCAGTACGAGGAAGGCCTGCGGCGCACCGGTCTCGGCGACGAGGCACCGGGTGGCGCGCAGTTCGAAGGCGCGTCCAAGGTCGTGCATCCGATGCTGACCGAGGCCTGCGTGGACTTTGCATCGCGCTCGATGAAGGAACTCTGGCCCGCCAACGGCCCGGTCAAGGACCTGATCGAAGGCACCCAGACCGGCGAGAAGCTGGCCAAGGCCAAGCGCAAGACCGCGCTGATGAACTGGCAGTTGACGGTGCAGGCGCAGGAGGCCCGCGCCGAGGTCGAGCAGTTGCTGACCCAGTTGCCGCTGGGCGGTGCGCAGTACCTCAAGCTGGGCTGGCAGGAGCAACGCAACCGGCCGAACTTCCTGTTCGTCGCGATCGACGACATGCTGCTGCCCTATGCAGCGACCAACTTCTACAGCGCACAGCGCAAGACGCACGTCCAGTACCTGACCCAGCTTGACTACGAGGAGCGGGTCAAGAGCGGCATGTACGTCGACGCCGACCTCGCGCCGAGCGGCATGGAGCCCGAGCCGACGGCACCGGGCGCGGCCAACGACAAGATCGAGGGTCGCGAGAGCACGAGCTACAACGAAGACGGCCTGCGGACCGTCTACGAGTGCTACGTGATGTACGATCTGGGCGACAGCGACGATCAGGCCGACGGCCCGGCCCCGTACATCATCAGCATCGACAAGGCGACCAACACCGTCCTGTCGATCTATCGCAACTGGGAAGAGGACGACGAGACCCGCGAGGAGCTCCAGTGGTTCGTCGAGTTCCCGTTCGTCCCGTGGCGCGGCGCGTACCCAATCGGCCTGCCGCAGATGATCGGCGGCCTGAGCGCTGCGGCGACCGGTGCGCTGCGCGCGCTGCTCGATAGCGCGCACATCCAGAACACCCCTTCCGGCATCAAGCTCAAGGGTGGCAGCCGTGGCGGCCAGTCGCTCAACGCACAGCC
>DASSUO010000077.1:0-5273 GCA_035706925.1 Moraxellaceae bacterium | reverse complement strand
GACGCTGGAGGCCTTCGTTCGTCTGGTGCATCGGCTGACCGGATCGCAGACACGACTGGATTTTGGTGCGGTGCCCTATCGCACGGGCGAGGCGATGTGCTTCGTGGCCGACACCACCGCCTTGCGCGCGCTCGGATGGCGCCCGCGCTACAGCCTTGAAGCAGGGCTGACACAAACCATTGCTATGGAGTTTCCCCGATGAAACTGCTGATTACGGGCGGCTGCGGCTTTCTGGGCAGCAACCTCGCGGCGCACGCGATTGCGCAGGGCAGGGAGGTTTGCGTCTTCGACAGCCTCTACCGGTATGGCGCGGCCGAAAACCTCGCCTGGTTGCGCGAGCAGGGCCGGTTCGAGTTCGTCCATGGGGATATCCGCAATCCCAATGACGTGGAGCGTACCGTTCGCCGCTTTCGTCCGGATCAGGTCTTCCATCTGGCCGGGCAAGTCGCCATGACAACGTCCATCGAAAATCCCCGCATGGATTTCGAGGTCAATGCCCTTGGCACCCTCAATGTCCTGGAGGCCCTGCGTGTGCATGCGCCTCAGGCGGGGGTGATCTACTCGTCGACCAACAAGGTTTACGGGGATCTCGAGCAGTATGCCTACCGGGAGGACGCGACCCGGTACACCTGCGTCGACCATCCTCACGGGTTCGACGAAAAGGTGCCGCTGGAGTTCCATTCTCCCTATGGCTGCTCCAAGGGTGCCGCCGACCAGTACCTGTTGGATTATCACCGTATCCTTGGCCTCAACACGACGGTGTTCCGGCATTCGTCCATGTATGGCGGGCGGCAGTTTGCCACCGCGGACCAGGGCTGGATCGGCTGGTTCTGCCAGGTGGCGGTGGAGTCGAAGAAGGGCACACGAAAGGAGCCATTTACCATCTCCGGCTCCGGCAAGCAGGTACGCGACGTGTTGCACGCCCGTGACATGATTGCGCTGTATTTCTCCGCGGCCGACCAGCGCGAGGCGGTTGCCGGCCAGGTGTTCAATATCGGGGGTGGCATCGCCAACAGCCTGTCCTTGCTGGAACTCTTTGCTCTTCTCGAGGAATTCCTCGGCATCCGGCTTGAGTACCGCAAGCTTCCACCGCGCGAGAGCGACCAGCGGGTGTTCGTGGCTGACATTGGCAAAGCATCGCGGGTGCTGGAGTGGACGCCGCAGGTGTCGGCACGCGAGGGCGTAAGCGCCATGCTGGAGTGGGTGCAAACCCTGACCTGAGTAATTCCATGACCCATTCCGACATCGGAGTTTCACGCAATCGCCGTGTCATTCGCCATATGGCGGGAGGGCTGGCGGCGCGAAGCGCCAGCCTGTTGCTCATGTTCTACTCGACCCGCCTCATGCTGGAATTGTTGGGGGCGGAGGAGTTGGGGATATGGCTCGTCGTGCTCGGCGTACTGCAATGGGTGACTTATTTCGATTTCGGCATCAGTTTCGGTGCGCGCAATGAACTGGCACGAAGTCTGGCGCGTGGCGATACGGAGACGGCGGCCCGGGTGGTGGCAACCGGCTACCTGTACTGCCTGTACGTGGCGGTTGTCCTGCTGCTCGTGTCGGCCGGCCTGCTGCTGACCCCCCTCAACCATTGGCTTGCCACTGTGGTGTTCGCCGGGCGCGACATGGGCGCGGTAATGGCACTGTGCCTGCTGGCCTTCGTCGCCAATTTCGTCCTGGGATTCGTGCAGCAGATCTATGCCGCCCTCGAGAAGGGGGCGGTGACGGCCGTGTATGGTTTGCTGGTGAACGTGCTTCTGGTCATGGCGCTGCGAGGATTGCTGCCCGGGCACACCCGTATCGGCGAAGTGGCGGTGGTCTATTGCGCCGCCATGATCCTGCCGAATGTGGCAATGACTGCGTGGCTGTTTGTGCGGCATCCCCTCCTGCGGCCCGCGCGCGGGTGCATTGACCACGCGCTGCGGCCGGCGATCCTGGGAGTGGGTTTGCCCCTGTTCGTCATTCAGCTCTGTGCGCTGGTGATCTTCTCGACCGACCGACTGATCGTCAGCGCGGCGGTCGGCCCCCATGCTGTTGTCACTTACGATGCGGCGTTCAAGGTCTTCGGCGTGCTCACCATGGTGCACGGCGTGGCCATGGGCGTATTGTGGTCCAGCTTTACGCATGCCCATGCCCAGGGCGACTGGGTGTGGATTCGCCGCGTCCTGCGACGATTGCAACTCGTCATGTTGCCACTTGCGCTGGGATGTCTGACGCTGGTGCTGCTGTCCCCCTCGTTGGTGCGCTGGTGGCTGGGTGAGCTGGCAGTGGGGAGAACCGCGCTCTATCTCGGATTCGCCGTGTTCGTTTGGCTGTCCTGCTGGTCCAATATCTGGGCCTATTTCCTGAACGGGATCGGCGAGGTGCGCGTGCAGATGTACTCCGCACTTGTGGCTGCCGGACTGAACATTCCCCTCTCACTCTGGTTTGCCCGTGGTCTGGGCATGGGCGAGGCAGGGGTAATCTGGGGAACGGTCGTGAGTCTCTGCTTTTTCAGTGTCATCGGGCCGATCGAGACGACGCGTGTAATTCGAAAGGAAGCGCTCAAGGCATGACGACAGCAACCGGGACCGTCAGCATCCTGATACCCGTCTACAACCGCGCCCACTGCATCAGGCAAACCCTTTCGTCCGCTCTGGAGCAGTCCTGGCGTGACATCGAAGTCGTGGTCGTCGACAACGCCAGCACCGATGGCACCTGGGAGTTGATCCAGGCAACAGCGGCACAGGATTCGCGTGTGCGGGTCTTCCGCAATGACAGCAACATCGGTCCGGTTCGAAACTGGCTGCGCTGTGTGCGGGAAGGCACCGGGACGTACGGCAAGATCCTCTGGTCCGATGACCTCCTGCATCCCGAATTCCTTGCGCAGGCGCTGCCGGCCCTGGCTGATCCGGAAGTCGGCTTCGTGTTCTCGCCGGCGCTGGTATTCAGTGGGGATAGCCCGCTTGAGGGGGCTCCTCTTTATCGGTCCACGCCCCCGGGCGTCCGGCCGGTCGATGAGTTCATCGAGGGCATACTGCTTGGGGGGGACTATCCGGTATCGCCCGGATGCGCCCTGTTCCGCCTTGCAGACATGCGGGACTGTCTGCTGGAGCAGGTCCCCAATCGGGTGGGCAGTGACTTTTCCATGCATGCCATTGGCAATGATGTGCTGCTCTTCCTGCTGGTGGCGGCGCGCTACAAGCGCTTCGTCAGGCTCGACGCGCCGCTGGCCTATTTCCGGGAGCATGCGGGGTCGATCACCATTTCAGCGGCGCGAGGCAAGATTCCGCTTCACTACGATATTGCAAAGGCGTGGTTCGTCTCGCAGCACCCACAGCCGGCTGCGTTGTCGGCGCGATTCAATGCCCTCCTGTTGCTGGACCGGATCCTTTACCGGGGAGCTGCCTACAAGCTACGGACCGTTGCTGATTTCTATCCCGTTAGCGGTCGTTATTCCGTGGATGTTTTCTGGCTGTTAAGGCGTATGGCCGACAGGATGGTGCACCTCATACGACGCATTGTGAGGAAAATCTGATGCGGTGCGAAGGCATGTTTCATTGGTTGATGGACTAGGGCCAGTGGAGTGGCGGGCATGAAGTGGAGGCGGTTGTTTGCAACCCACAATCTGGTGGCGGCTAGCGCATGGGCCAGCAAGGGAGTCATCGCTGGTTCCCAGTTGTTTGGCATCAAGCTGTTGCTGGATATCCTTGGGCCTGACCAGTACGGTATTTATGTGGTCATCGCCAGTCTGGCGGGCTGGATACAATTGATGGACTTCGGCGTGGGGAACGCCACGCAGAACGGCATCGCCGAGCATCGCGAAGCGGCCAGGCCGACTGATCCAGTCATCGCCAGCCTGGTGTTTTTGCTCCCGGCGCTATTGCTGATGTTCGGGCTCGCACTGGTGACGCTGGCCGTAACGGCAACCAGCGCGAAAATGGCATTCCTCCAGATAGCGATGCGTCCTGGTCTTGATGTTCTGCTGACATCCTGCTGCGTGTTTTTTGCGTCAGCCATCGGTGGCATTTCCTACAAGATATGGTATGCAGAACAGCGCGGATGGTGGGCCAATCTGTTTCCGGCGCTAGCGGCGCTGATGGGTCTCAGCCTTCTTCTGGCGGCGCGGACTACCGGCTATCACGACTTTCTTGGGGTGCTGCTGTTATTTCACGCTCCTCCGGCGCTGTTGGCTAGCGTGATTCTCGTCTGGAGAGTTGTGCTTGTCCGGACGCAGGTGGCGGAGGCGCTACGGCTGCGTACATGGAAGCCTCTGGTGCGCAGGGCAAGCGGTTTCTTCGCCTTCGCGTTTTCGTCTGCCCTTGTCTTGCAGCTCGACTACATCATCATGTCCGCGTACGCCTCAATTTATGATGTTGTTTCATACAACATCATTTCACGCGTATTTGCGATGGTCACGATCCTTCACACGGCCTATCTCAATGCCTTGTGGCCAGTGTGTACGCAGGCGTTGGCCGCCGGGCGTCGTGCCGAGGTGGAGAGCCTCATCCGGCGTGGAATAGGCGTTGGCGTTCTGCTGGTGATCGGTTTTTATGGGGCCTTCGTCCTTGGGCGGCACGAGGTGGCATTGCTACTCGTCAAGGATGCCTCAGTTCCTTTGCCGGCATTCACGATTTCCTTGATGGCGGGCTATTACCTGATTCGGGCCTGGTGTGATTCGTGGGCGATTGCCTTTCTCAGTGCGGCTGACCTGACGCCATTGTGGTTGTTGGTTCCTGTGCAAGCGGCCGTAAGCATCGGCCTGCAGCTGGCCTTCGTGCGGTCTTTTGGAGTCAACGGCATCATTATCGCGTTGTCGCTCTCATTCCTTCTGACAGTGGCCTGGTTATTGCCGCTACTGGCGCGCAAGAGGATTCTCCTTCGTGGCTAAAGCTCTCTCGATCTGCATTCCTACCTATAATCGTTCGGACCTGTTGCTCGAACTGCTCGGGAGCTTGGTGCGCGATGCTCCACCGGAGTGCCGGGAGCGGATGGAAATCTGTATTTCGGACAATGCGTCGACGGATGAGACAGAAGCGCGAGTAAGAGGCTTCGCCGAAACCAGCCCCGTCACGGTGAGGTATTCGCGCAATCCGACAAATTTAGGGGCTGATCAGAACTACCTTAATGCGGTGTCGATGGCCTCGGGCGAGTACTGCTGGTTAATGGGGAGTGATGATGGAGTACCTCCGGGTCTTATAGCCGGGATATTCGAGCGGCTGGAGCATTGCCGCGACATTCTTCTGTTTGACCGGATCGTCTGTAATCACCGGATGGAGCCACATCATCGCGAAAGC
>DASSUO010000076.1:0-3063 GCA_035706925.1 Moraxellaceae bacterium | reverse complement strand
ATTATTGTCGACCGGACGGCCACCTCATTGACCGGACCGCCCGCAGGAAGGCGCTCTCGGTCAACAAGCTGGCATGTTGGGCAAAGCATACCGGTCCCGCCCTTTCGTAGCCTAGCGTCACTCTCACCGGGCCCCGCTCTCACCTTGCGGGGGACCTCCCGTACTCACAGAAGAAAACCGGAGACCGCATGAACGCCGTGACCCGACTCCCGTCCGAACAGGGCATCAATCCCGAGGATGCCCGCCGTGCCCAGCGCATTCGCCAGGGGATCCTGGAAGCAGGCAATGCCCTGCGCGCCCGCCACCCCTGGCTGGAAAAGCACCAGAACGCCATCGGTATGGGTATCTTCCTGATCAGCTCCAGCGCCATTGTGGCCATTGCCGCCGCCTACTTTGTGGGCGCGCTTCCCTGGTGGGGCGTGATTCCGCTGGCTGCCTTCTTCATGTCGCTGCTGCACGAGCTGGAGCATGACCTGATCCACTCCATGTACTTCCGCAAGAACAAGTTCTGGAACGACTTCATGTTGGCCGGTGTGTGGGTGTTCCGTCCCAGCACGATCAATCCCTTTGTACGGCGTCGCCTGCATATTCACCACCACAAGGTCTCCGGGACGGAATCGGACATCGAGGAACGCGGCATTACCAATGGTGAGGCCTGGGGTCTGAAGCGCCTGCTGATGACCGGCGACAACATGCTGGCCGTATTCCTGCGTCCGCTGGAAACACGCAAGATGGTCAAAGCCTTCGTGAAGGCACAGGGGAATATTTCACATGCCGAGAAGGAGAAGATCATCCGCGAGAATGTGACGGGTTACTTCCCGCTCGGGAATATCAACTACCTGATCTGGCATGGCTTCATCGTGTACCACGTGGCGACGTACCTGCTGGGCCTCGCCGGTATTACGTTCACGCTGCCGGCGTTTGCACAGGGCGTGCTCGCCTTCGTGAATTTCTTTGCCGTGACGATCTCGGCCCCGAATGCGCTGCGCACGTTCTGCCTGCACTTCGTGAGCTCGAACATGCACTACTACGGCGATGTGGAGAAGGGCAACATCGTGCAGCAGTGCCAGGTGTGGACCACGCCCTGGGCCATTCCGCTGCACCTGTTCTGCTTCAATTTCGCGGGGACGCATGCCATCCATCATTTCGTGGTGCGCGACCCGTTCTACATCCGCCAGTGGATTGCGCCGGGGCTGTATCCGTTGCTGCGCGAGAACGGCATCCGCTTCAATGACTTCGGCACGTTCCGCCGCGCCAACCGGATGGCGGCAACGGTCACGGCGTGATCATCTACCGATGAAACGACAAGGCCCGCTGATGCGGGCCTTGTCGTTTGAGTGGACTGCTTGCTGGCGACACCGGGCACATATTGCCCGTAGCGCCGGCCAAGGTTCATCGCTCAGTCATCGTCATCATCGTGGTGGCGATGCCCGTAGCCATAGCCGTGTCCGTAACCACGGTAATCGTGGTCGTCACGACGCTCCCAGCCACGACCGCGCCAGCCCGGATAGGGATTGCCATATCCCACGACTTCACGAAACGGACGGTAGACGACGGCGGGGTCGCGATAGACCACTACCGGGGCCGGCCGATACACCACCGCAGGGGCCTGCTGGTAGATCACGCGCTCCTGCACGACTGGCGGGCCATACACGACGCGATCGCGGTAGACCACACCACCGTTGTCATCTTCGTCGTCGCCGTAAATATACGTGTCGCGGGCGCTGTCCTGCGGAACCGACCGCACCTGTCCCTGGTAGGGATGCGAGGTGGCGATGGCCGCTCCGGTCGCAGCGCCGATGATGCCGCCGACGGCGGCGCCCGTACGACCGTTGATGTTGTGACCCAGCATCGCGCCAGCGGCGCCGCCAATGATGGCGCCCGCTACGGAATTGTCGTCGGCACGTACGGCTGTCGTGCACAGTGACAGCGCGAGGGCGGGGACAATCACGGGAAGACTGAACCGGAAATTCATTGTGTGTTCCTCCAACAGGGGACTGCCCGTCTGGGCAATCAGGTGTCATCACCTGCAACAGAACAACGCCAACGGCCCTGGTCGGTTGACGCCGCAGTCCCGAACAGCCGCTTCCCCACGATTTACGCCCCAAAATGTGACGTAATTCTCACTTTTCAGGGGCGGTCGACGGGGATTGCCAGGCCAGCTCTGCCGCCAGGAGCAGGCGCTTGCGGGGCTCGCCCCAGCGGTAACCGCCGAGCTCCCCGCTGGCACGGATGACACGATGACAGGGAATCAGCAGGGCGACGGGGTTGGCGCCAACGGCCCCGCCCACCGCGCGTGCGCCGGACGGCTGGCCCAGAACAGCCGCCAGCTCACCATAGGTGGTGAGCTGGCCCTCGGGGATGCGCAGCAGGGCCTCCCAGACGCGGACCTGAAACTGGGTGCCGCGAATGAAGAGCGGTATCGGTTCTGGCGCGCGGTAGGAGGCAAAAAGGCGCTGTACCAAGTCGGTAGCTGCATCGTCATCGCGGCGCAGTGTGGCGGCCGGCCAGTCGACGTGGAGCTCTGCCTGCGCCAGGGCGGCGTCGACATTGTCAACGGACAAAGGCGAAGGCTCTTGCGTAAGCAGCTGCTGCTCTGCGATCCGGAGGAAAGACAGCTTCATCAGGCCCCTTTCACTTTGCGCGACGAAGGCCGGCCCGAAGGGCGTTGAGGCGATGCCGAAGGACACAATGAGCCCCTCGCCTCCACTACGCACTTCTCCCGGTGTCGCAGCAACCAGCGTCACCATGAGGTCATGCAGCCGTCCCGGGCCCGACAATCCTGCGTCGAGGCTCGCGGAGAGCAGGTCATCGCCTTGCTGCAGCAACTGCTGCGCGCGGCGTGCGGCAAGGTACTGGCTGTAACGTTTGGGGCTGAGGCCCATCCATTGCGCAAAAACACGCTGGAAATGGCTGGCCGAGTAGCCGGCCTCCTCCGCGAGCAAGGTCAACGGAATATCTTCGCCCGCTTCGCGCAAGCGGGCCGCTGCCTGTGCCACCACGGCAAATGCGGAGTCCCGAGTGGAATCGCCCCCATTGCCGGAATCTTTACCCACACCAGAG